>JBKQUS010000172.1:0-37763 GCA_052325505.1 Limisphaerales bacterium | reverse complement strand
CTGGAACTGACACTCAAGGCCGTGGCCTACAATCTCAAACGAATGGCCAGGTTGCTTCAATGGCAGTCGGTTTGAGGAGCAAAGGCTTCCTGCGCAATGGAAAAATGGAACAATGCAAAAAGAAATACGAAATCAGCCGTTCCAAAGCGAGAACGTTGGATGACTGAGTCCATTCCAGACCAACATATGGGCGCAATTGCCAAAAAACCTCATTTTGCAGAGGTCTCTTTATTCAGTTGCAGGGTTACTGCACGGATGATCTGGTCAGCATGAGCTATGACCTCAGCAACACAAACGGCCTGGATACCGATCAGCAGGCCCTCGTCACCAGCCGTCAACTGGACACGAACGCCCTCGAATTTACCAACGATAATTTCGAATGTTTCAATGTTCCGCTCGCCGTCGGAACGAACATCATCACGCTTCATGGAACGGACCTGGCAGGCAACACCTCGGCCACAAATGTGGTTTACATTCTTGACCCAACGGCCAATACCAATCCGCCCGTCATGAGCGTCTCCTGGCCGCAAGACGGAGCGTTGATCAGCGGTACTAGTTTTCCGGTGCGCGGCGTGGTCAATGACCCATTTGCGGGCGTTGCGGTCCAGATCAGCAACCAGGGCTGCACCAACGAAATTGTGGGCTTGGTGGAACGGGACGGCGCGTTTTGGGTTGAGAATGTTCAGCTTGGCGATGGCCCAAATTACCTTACCATTACAGCCACGAACACGTCCGGGTATTGGAGCGCCAGCAATATGGTGGTCTTTCAAAGCCCGGTCGCTTTGAGCATAACCTCGATGAATTTCGACGATCCGATCTCCCCGACGGCCACGGTGGGCGGCAGCTTGCCAGGGAGCAGCGATACGGTCTGGGTCAACGGGGTCGAAGCCACGAACAATGGTGATGGCACATGGACGGCCTATTATGTGCCGGTGGGGGAATCCGGGACGGCGGCCATTACCGCGGAGGCGATGCCCAGCGACATGGCAAGTTCCGGTGCGGGTGTATCGTGCGGAGCCACTGCGCCGGACGCCGAAACCGCAGAGGATATCATCCGCGAGACCGCAGTGTGGATTGTCAATCTCGTAGCGAATTGGAGTGATGAGATAAGTACGGGAAATTCCGGTTGGTATGGATGGGGAGACTATATGACCTGGGCATATGGATCGGGTGGAAGCGACAAGAATTGGGAAGACTCCGGGGGCAATCCCTGTCCCGGTTACGATGGCACACAGGCATTCTGGGGCGGCAATGGAGTAGGAACGCGGCACGCGGTAGAAATCACTAACTGCAGCGGGTCTCTTTATGTGGGTGCCGACAATCCGTCATTTTTTTCGTTACCTGATGACGGGTGGAATGGCAACGGACAGTGGACTGGGGACGGCGAGTTCAACCAGTGGCAGGCGCAAACCGTTTACAGACTCAGGGTTGGAGGGCAGTCGCCGGCAGGACAGCAGAACCTATGGGCCATTGGCACTACTGCATTCGTTTGGTGCGGTGTCAATGAAGAGGGCGGCGACATGTACTGCCCGCTACCGGAAACTCAAACGACGGTCGCCGGGCAGGTCTTGGGCCCGTACGGTACCGGCGGAGCCGCGTATTTTATTCTGCCCAATGGCGCCAGCCTTGATCTCCCGGTGACGGCGCCGACGAACGATTACATTTTTGTGCCTGGGGCCTCGGCGATTGCCCCGCCAGTGATCCAAGCCAACGGCACCACGCTTGACCCCGTCAAAACCAACGCCACGTTCTGTGTGGGGCAACAAATCAAATTTAGCTTGGTTGGCCTGCCCCCTTGCAGCAGCATGCATTGCAACTGGACGTTTCCGGATAAGTTTGTGAACTCTATAATCCCCAATCCGCCCGGAAGCACAATTTACACGAATAATACAAGTTTGCTAGTCACCCCCAATGCCTCCTGCACCAACTGGTATGTGAACGGCTCCGGCGGAACTGTCAGCGTCGTGGCCAATCTAATCATGCCCAATGGACAATCCATCAGCATGTCCGCCACGGCGCAATTCGCCATAGAAAGACCTCAGATCTACATGACTCCCGTCGATATTCAACCGCGATTTTTCACTATCACTTCTAACTTCTTTGGCGGTGCTACGGTCAAACTCGGAATGCCCGGAACCGGCCAAAGCACTTATGGCCAAATGGACTACGATGTGCGCTGTGACACTGACTTCAGCGGGCTTGGCATGATCACCCAAACGTGCCAGTTAGCCTACAATCCAGATCCGGGCGGATTTAATTTTCCTGATTGGCGACTCGACGGGGCAACAAATTATGATGGGCCTACGAACATTTTCGCAACAAGTACATATGTCTTTTACCCGGAGTTTGACGATGGTCCACAGAACGGCACCACATTTTCCACATCGTCCATCGAAGTGAAAGGTAGCTTCACGGACTATATTATGTTCCAGCCTACGAATACTGCAGGAAGCATCTACGTCACTTTAGGAATTGTGACCTGGAACATGGACGGCTTAATCACCAACGCTGCCGCAGGTTGGACATTCGTCACGACGAATTCTCCTGATCCGGTGGGACCCAATAACGCTGACCAATTCCCTTTTTATACACAACCCCGGTAAACACTGAACTGTTATGCGATACTTGATCCTTACATTACTAGTGATTGGAGCAGCCATCTCCGCAACCGCAAAGCCGTCTGATTACGCCGAGCTCAAATCGAAGCCCGTGGACGATCTGGTCCTTGATGTGCGGGTTAGAAAGGTCGATACCACGGTTTACCGCACCAGCCCAATTCTTTACAGTTGGCTGACTGTTACGAACTCACGGGGTCATGTGATTCTGCCGAAAGACGAATACTTTTGTCTCGCTCGGATGTTCGATTCGGCTAGCAATGAAGTGCCCCGGCGAGCCACCTTTAAAGGCCTCGGATCAAAGTTCTCGGAGTTGAGCTACCCTTCCCCTGAGGAGCCGTGGAGCGACAGAATACAAAACGTGGTACGTACGCGTCCTGCTCACGTCACGGGGCCATCGCTATGGTTTGGCAAACAAACGATGGCGGACTCTGTTTTTGCAACGCAAGATCTTGGGGAACAAAGGGAGTTCTATAATCTTGAGGATGTTTTTGATCTGAAGCGACCGGGCCGATATACAGTGCGACTTCAGTTTCAGGCATACGCCAGTATCTATAAAGGCGGACAGACCTTTGCGTACAAACTGGAGCGCTTCGAGCCTGTGGAGTTCACCGTCACAAAAGAGTAGAACGAAGGGGATCGCACACGTTCACAAACGCTAAACCGAAGCCAGCTCTCTTCTGACCCGTTCCAGGATCAGCGCGCTGGTCTGGGCCGACGTCAAGTGAGAATTGTTGATGACAACCGCGTCGGGGGCGATCTGCAAGGGCGCCGCCGCCCGTCGGGTGTCGCGCTCGTCGCGGGCCGCGATGTTCTCCGGGATGCCCTCTGCCGCCCGGCGTTTGGCGCGCTCGCTGGCGCTGGCGTCGAGGTAGAACTTGAACCGCGCCCCGGGAAAAACGTGCGTCCCAATGTCGCGCCCTTCCATGACCAGGTTGCCAAATTGAATGCATTGACGCTGCTTTTCCTTCATCCACTCCCGCACCTTGGGAACCGCTGCCACCCAGGGGGTGGCTTCGCTGACTTGCGCGGTGCGGATTTCCCGCGCCGGGTGACAACCATCAACCAGGAGGTGGACGGCGTGCCCGGCGCATTCCAGGGTGGCGTTCCACCGAGCGCAGAGGGCCGAGACCGCTTCGGCGTCATGCACATCGACACCCTGCTTCAGGCAATACCAGGCCAGAGTACGATACATCGCGCCGGTATCGACGTGGATGAACCCGCGCGCGCGCGCCACGATTCTGGCATTGGTGCTTTTGCCGCTGGCGCTGGCGCCGTCAATCGCTATGACGATGGGGGTGTTCACGTTATGCGTGAGTCCTGGGTGGTAGGGCGCGCAATCCCTTGCGCGCCGCGGCGGGCAGCGGAGTGCCCGCCCTACCTCTCCCCGCAAAGCGGGGAGAGGGCAGGGAGAGGGGTTCGCGCAAATGCATCATTGGATTTACTAGCCCGCAAACAATTCTTCTCCGGCCAATGGACGGCCAGTGCGCGCGTCCAGAATTGTCGCGCCCAAGCCGGCCGGGGGCGGAGCGGCCAGCTTTTGAAAAAAGTCCGGGAACGTTTTCCTCACGCATGCAGGATTCTTAAGTTTGATTCGAGGAATTTTCAAGCCCAGGATGGCGAAGCACATGGCCATGCGATGGTCATCATAAGTTTCTATCTCCGCTCCGTGCATTGTCCCCGCCGACGGGAAGACCGTCAAGCTTTGGCCCTGCTCGATGACGGTGACGCCGCACCGGGTCAACTCCGTCCGCAACGCCGCCACCCGCTCGCACTCCTGCATTCGCAACCGCTCCAAGTCCGTGAATTTTGTCGGGCCGCTGGCGAAGGGCGCAAGAATCGCCGCCGTCATGATGCTGTCGCCGAGCTGGCTCCGGCGGGAAATCTGGCCCGGCAACGGCAGGTATTTCGGAAACGCCGCGTCGATTTGCCAGTCTGTGGCCGGGAACCCCCTGACTTCAATCCGGCTGCGCAGCAGCCAGTTCGCCGCGCAAAAATAGCTGGCGCTGGAGGCGTCGGCCTCGATTTGAAACTCGCCGCCCCGCTGTGGAAAGACCTCGATCAGCCGGCGGGTCATGGCCACGTAAGCGGCTTCCTCTTCGGAGTCTCCCGCCAGCTTCGGTTTCCATCGACCGGGCGCGGCGCAGAGCAGCAGGGCGGAGGCGAATTGCGAGCTTTCTTGGATGGACACATGACAAACGGCCTCGCGCGGCCCCGCGCCGGTAATTTCCGCCGGCAAATGGTCATTGGCGGATGCGACGCGATAGCCCAACTCACGCAGGGCCTGGAACAAGGCAGCTTGCGGCCGCTGATGCATGCGGTCCGTGCCGCGCAGACGATAAACGCCGTTGCCCAAACAGACCAGCGCCGCCAAAAATCGGGCCGCCGTGCCGGCGTTGCCGACAAACAGTTCCAGCGGCGCGCCGGGCCGTCCGCCATTGGGAATTTTTCCACCCAAGCCGCGAATGCGAATCGTTCGATTGCATATTTCCCGCTCGTCCGGCGCGACCGCGATGTCGAATCCGAGTTTTTGCAGGGCGGTCGTCATGACCTGGGTGTCCTCGCTCCAGAGCGCGCCGCGCAATGTGATTTCACCGTCGGCGAGCGCGGCGAGAGTCAGGGCGCGGTTCGTGATGCTCTTGGATCCCGGCACCGTAATCCCGGCGGAAACCATTCCAGCCAAAGGCATTATTTCGATCAAATCGGGCAGCATCAGAATGCGCCCATGATGAAGGAGGGGGGAGGGGAAATGCAATCCCTGTCCGTCTTGGATCTTATCCCCCAACCGCCCTTCTATTCCGGCGAAGTTGTCGGGCCGTGGGCGCGCCATTGATCACGGCGCTGTTTGGCTTTGGCGAAAAACTCCTCGATGGTCTTGACATCCTCGCGTTCCAGGGCCAGTTGGAACTCCTGCAAATCTTCGATAAAAACGCCCAGAACGCGGCCCAGGTTTTTGCGGTTGGCCAGCACAATGTCGCGCCACATTTCGGGGGAGCCGGAGGCGACGCGCGTGGTGTCCCTGAACCCGTTGGCGCAGACCAGCGCCTGTTCCTTGGGATGCGCCGGACTGAGCACATAATTGGCCAGCTCCGCCGCCACCACATGCGGCAGATGGCTCGACCTGCTGACCAGATCGTCGTGCAACTCAGGCGTCATGCGTATGGGCCATCCGCCCACCGCCTTCCAGAAATTCTGCACGGCGCAAATGGCCTCGACCGAGGCATGCGCGCCCGGAGTCACCAGGCAGATGGCGTTGCGAAACAGATCGGCGCGGGCCGCGGCCAAACCGTTTTTCTCCGACCCGGCCATGGGATGACTGCCGACAAAGAAAGCCTTGGCGGCTTCGACAATGGGTTCGAGTTCCTGCACGATGACGCCCTTGGCGCTGCCCACGTCAGTCACCACGGCACCGGGCTTGAGATGGGGCTGCATCTGCCCGGTCAATGCCTTCATCTGCGACAATGGTGTGCATAAAATGACCAGGTCAGCCCCGAGAACCGCGTCCTTCAAATCCTGCGTGATGACGTCGGCGACGGCCAGCTTCCGGCCCTCCGCGATGCTGGAATCGCGCCGGACAAAGGCATACACCTTGAGCGCCAACTGCTTTTGCCTGATGGCCAAAGCGAGCGAGCCGCCCATTAACCCCATACCGACCACACAGATCTTGTTCCAGCGCATCTTGGTTGGGAAAAAGGTAGCAGTTCAAGTGCCGCCCGTCGAAAAAAATCGCTTGGCTCGGCTAAAAGACAGCCTGGCCGCCCAGATTCTGGACACCCGCAGGTCAGGCCATCGTCGCAGTGTCGTCACGGGCCTGGCCGGGTTGTGGCAGCGCTGCGGCGGGCGGAGTTGGGAGCTGCCACGGGACCTCGAAAATCCGGACGCTTTCACGGAAGCCTTTGATGAGGCGGGGCGGCAATTCGACGCAGGTTTTGGCCAGGTCCGGGTCGTCGCGCTGCAACGCGGCATGGGTGCCTTCGCCAATGAGGATATGGCCGTGGCCGGACAGGCCTTCGAGACGGCTGGCCAGGTTCACCTCCCTGCCGAAAACAGTATAATTGACAATATGCTCGCTTGAACCCATGAAGCCGGCGATGGTCATGCCTGTGTTGATGCCGCTGCCCATGGACAGGACCGGCAATCTGGACAGGGCAGGCAGCCCGGAGCGCAGGCGCTCGATGTTCTCCTGCTCGCGCCGCCGGTTTTCCTGCTCGCGCCCTTCGTTGATGGAGTGTAATGCCCGTTGCGCTTCGATGGCACACCGCACCGCGGCCAGGGCATGATGGGGATTGGCCAGGGGAGCGCCCCAAAAAGCCATGACGCAATCGCCAATGTACTTGTCCAGCGTGCCCTGGTGTTTCTTGACGCAATCGGCAATCGCGCCCAGGTAGAGACTGACCGTTTGCATCACTTCCCGCGCCTGTTCGGCAAAATAGTCCTCGGCCAGTTGCTCGCTTAACTCGTGGCGGCGCACGAATTCCGTGTTCTCCGCCTGGGCCGCATCGGTCAGCGCCGTGAAGCCGCGAATATCGGCAAAATAGACCGTGATCTGCCTCCGCTGGCCGGCCAGGGAATTGAGGGAAACAGCCTGGGCACCGAGCACTTCATTGACGACTTCGGGCGACACGAGGCGGGAGAAAAGGGACTTGATGCGTTTTTTCTCGGATTGTTCCGCGGTCACCCGGTAGGTCAGGGCGGAGAGATGGGTCACGATGCCGGCGCAACCCAGCGGGAGCACGATGGGCAGCCAGATGCGCCAATGAACAAAAAGCACCGCCGCCGCCGCCAAATATACGAATGTGGCCGCGGCCATCAGAACGGACCCCGTCACCGGGCGCACCACCACCCATGTTATCCACGCAGAAAGCGCGCCGACCAGGATGATGAGGAGCAGATTGACAGGCAACGGCGTTGGCCGGACAAACCGTCCGGTGATCACGGAATTGGCCACGTTCCAATGCTTGCTGACCAAATAGGTGAAGCTCTCCAAAGCCGTGGCGCCGGTATCAGAAAGATCGTTGCCGGTGGCGGTCGAGCCGACGACGACCAATTTGTCCCGCCACCGATCCGGCACAGGGTGGCCGGCCTTGCGCTCCTTTTGCTCCTGTAGAAGGTCTTCGAAAGGCCCCTCCTTCAAATTCGTATCATGCAGCCCCATGGACCAATCAATATAAAAATAGCCGTTGGCATCGACCGGGATCTCCCGGGTCAACCCGTGCTCGCCGTGCAGCACAATGCGATGGTGCGGCAGATCGATTTCCGGGTGGTCCAAATCGAGCTTCAATTGGTAGGCCGCCAGGACAATGCCCATGCTCCAGACTCGCAACGGGGTGAAGGGAAGAAAATGGGCCGGGACTCCGGGCGGGACCGGATTGGCGATGCTCGTTGTATCGATCATCCCGTGCGCATCTGTCGGCAATACTACATTCTCGGCGTCCCACTGCCGTCGAAGGGTTATTTTACCGGGCTCGATCTTGGTTTTGGACAAATCAAAATTCTTTGCCCGGGCGACGTATTGGAGGATCCAATGCCAGTCCCTGTAATCCAAAAAGGCCTGGTCGCGCCGCAGCACGCCGTCGGCATCCCTATCCGTGGCAATATTGCCGATGCGCCAGACATTGGTCCTGAAAAGAGAATCCGGCAAAAGGCCGTGGTCCGCGGCCAGAATGGCGTTGCCGGCATTTTTCAGTTGCAAGGCAAAGTAGTCATCCGACGACATTGACGAACCATCGGGCAACCCGATTTCCGGCTGGTCGGGCCGTTTCTCGGCAAAAAGCACATCAAAGGCCACGGCTTTGACGCCTTCCCGGGACAACTCCTCCAACCCCCGCGCATAGACCTGCCGGGGCCAATACAAGCCGAATTGATATCCAAGCGTGCCGCTGTTGACCGTGGCGATGGTGTTGTCGCTAATTTCGACCACGCCCAGATTGGTGGCGTCAAGGGCGGAATGGCCGGAATGGTTATGAGCCAGCCGGACCCGCCAGTCATAGGTCATCCATTCCAGGCGCTGCAAAGCCTGGAGGCGCGTGATCTCCAGCAGGCAAACGCCCAGAATCACCGGTGCGGCAATGAGACAAATCGGCGATTTAAGAAAATTCAAGCGCACTGGCTGGAGTTAAACAAAAAGCCCGGAGCAACACAAGCTGCTCCGGGCGAAAGAACATCAAACCGCCGACGGGCCTACAGCGAAGGCTGCGGGCCTTGAGGCGGACCCCCGGGGAAGGGAAACACCGGATTGGGGCCTCTGGGGCCGGGCGGCGGCGGCGGGGGCAGCATTTGCTGAATCAGGAAGTTGATCTGCTGTTGAAAAAATATAAGGATATCCATTTTCATTTGTTTGACGTCCTTTCCGATTTCCCAGGACTGGCCGGTGGTCAATGTATGAGTGACCGTTTGGCCGTTAATGACCGCTGAAACCGTGATGACGCCGGTGATGCTGTTGAAGGTCACATCGAAGGTGTGATTATCCATGCGAACGCATTCGACGGCGAAGTCGGTGCCGCGGATGCCGGCCACGCCATGGGGTGTCATGATCTCATAACGGGAATTGGCCGAAATCTTCTTTACATTGCCAATGACCGTGCCGGTTTCGAGGTTCAGCATCGTGGTCGTGTCCCCTTCGCGGGCACTGCCGACATAGGACATGGTCGGGATCTGCAAGATGGTGTTATTGGTCATCCGGACGGCGGAAGAATTGCCGTTGACGCTGATATCCGCCGCGCCGTCAGGGCCGGTGCGGAGGGTGATGCCGGCGGAGAATTTCATGTTGGGCTTGACGGGCAGCCAGGGGCCATTTTGCGTGTCCTGGTAATCCACCTTGCCATGGCAGGCCCGGACGGTTGCCTTGGCTTGTTTGATGCCCTCCTCCGCGGAGCGAAGAGTGGTCGCGCCTGCCAGGATAAGGGCCAGGGCGCACGCGATTATGATTTGAGTTCTTTTCATAACATTCCTAATGGTGATAATTTTTACCTGCGATTATTTTCGCCGTTTTCTGAAAAATGTCAACTTAATATCCTCTCAGTTGTCTCCCTTATATGCCCCCTCAAGACGCGTGTCCACTTCATTTTTTATACAACCCGTACGGGTCGGCCATCCTCTCGTTAAGGTCCCGGAGCGACCCGAAGGCGAGATCGTTAAAACAGAAGTTCAGCGAACGTACAAACCAGCCTTTGGCCTTGGCGTATTCGCCCAATTCAACGTAATGACGTCCCACGTAGTAGGCCACCTTGCTGTTCCAGGGGTCCAGTTTTTCCGCCAGGTCAAAATAGGCGGTGGCCCGGTTGGTTTCCCCGATCAAATCCAGGCACATGCCGTAGCGCATTGGGACAAAGGCGTCCAAAGGGTTTGAGGCCATGCTTTGGGCGTAGCAGGACAGGGCTTGCCTGGCCAGGGCTTGATAGCCCGGATTGCCCTCCTGGCTTGACAGGCGGTAATACTCGCCCAAGTTGTATGAGTTTTCGTAGTTGGCCGGCTCGGCCTCGCACGCATTCCGAAGGCCAGCCAGCCTGTCGTTCAACGAGGCGTTTTCGTCGCCCACCCGGTGCTGCCAGAATGCCTCGCGGCCCCGGCGCATCCCCTGCGCCGCCAGCCAGGCCATGGCCGCGGCCAACAGGACCGTCAGCAATACCTTCCCGGAGAGGCGCGGGTCCTTCCAATGGCGTTCCGTGGCAAAACGCGATTGCGCGCCGATCAGCGCCATCAACGTGACTGCAATGACGGCATCGGCCGGAATATGCATGTCAAAATCCACCAATGAATGAAACAGAAGGGCCAGCAGCCCCAGGCATGCGCCCAACAAAAATGCCGCCCGGTCGCTTTTTTGCGCAGCGCCACTCTCCAAGTCGGTCTGGCGCAAGGCTGGCCAGGTTTTCCAGGCGCCGTAATACAACAAAGCGCAAGCCGCCGCCATGATGGCCAGTCCGGTGATTCCCCAATCAGCCAGGGTATTGAGGTAATCGTTATGCGCATAGCCGACCCGTCCTTGCACTTGGAGCGGCCGGTAACGAGCGAATTCCGAGTCAAAATGCCCCGGACCGCCGCCCCACAGCGGATGATCTTCAAAAATATGGACGGCGGCCGGCCAGTAATTGGAGCGAGCGTCCGCCAGATGGCCGGAGATGAAAGTCTGCTCAAAACGCCTTTGCACCGCGCCAAATTCCGCACAGAAAACAACACCCAAGGCAACCACTGCGGCTAAAATGCCCAACGCGGGGAGCCAATAAACCCGCTGAAAGACGAGCGCCAGACAGAAGACTATCAAGGCGGCGCCTGCGGCAAGGATTCCGCCGCGTGACAGGGTGCTGCCGATGCCGGCCAGCATCGCCAGGGCGCAATAGGCGAACAAGACCTTCATGGTGGGGCTGAACCGGCTCATCAGCATGTAAGACAGCGCCAACGGAACCATCATGCCCAAAAACCCGGCCAGATGATCCCCGTTGATGTAGGTTGCGCTGCCGCGGTACACGGCGAGCCGCGGGACACCCCATGTGGTCGGATACTTGGTGGCAAACTGAAAGATCGCGTCCCACGACAACACCATGCCAAGCAGAATCAGACAGAGGACGATGAGGGTGGCTGATTCGCGCCGGTGGAAATTATTGAGAATAACGAAGAATAACGAAGCATAGACGATGACTTGGATCAATTCCTGCCGGGCAACGTATTCAATCTGGACCAAGCGGCAGCGAACCAGCGCGTAGAGGACAAAGACGAAAACCGCCCAGCATACCGGCGGCCAGAGCAGGCGGAGGGATTGTTGCGCCCAGAGGCGCACCGCCCACAGGCCCAGCGCCAAAATGGTCAGTCCTTGCATAACCAAAAAGGCGAAAGCGGGGGTGCCGCCGAAGGCCAGTGGCCCCCAGAGCACAATCAACACCACAGCCCCGAGGATGCCTCTCTCGCAAAAGACATCCAGCCGCTCGCGCCACCGGCTCTGCGCCGGCCCCTTCGCTTTGGCCTGTCCAACAAGCAACACTCAGCTTAGAAATTCCCTCGGATCGGTAATGTGGCCGGTCAAGGCGCTCGCGGCAACAGTGGCGGGCGACGCCAAAAAAACCTGTGACTCTTTATGGCCCATCCGTCCCGGGAAATTCCGATTGGTCGCGCTGATGCACTTCAACGGGGCGTTCATGCGCCCGAAAGTGTCCACCGGACCGCCCAGGCATGCGGCGCACCCGGCGTTTTCCGTCATCTGCACGCCAGCGTCGGTCAAAATCTGCCAGATGGTTCTGTCGCCCCAGCGGGCCGTTTGCAAATCATGGACGATTTCCGGCGTGGCCGGGACGCCAAATGTGTCTATGACGACCTTCTTCCCGCGCAAAACGCGGGCAAATTCGATGAAATCGCTCGTCTTGCCCCCGGTGCAGGAACCGACGTAGGCCCGGTCCAATTGCGTGCCGGTCATTTCCCGGGCCAGCTTGCGTTGTCCGGGATTGGGATGACAGGCCACAATCGGTTCGAGCGCGGACAAATCGACCGTCAATTCATAGACAAACGTTTCCTTCCGGTCGCGTTCGACGGGTTGGTAAGTTTGCTTGGTGCCGTTGAGCTTGCAGCGCTGATCCACAGCCGCCCTGGTTTGGTCGTCGAATTCAAAGATCGCATTCTTGCCTCCGGCCTCAATGGCCATGTTGGCGATTGTCATGCGGTCATCCATCGTCAAAAACTCGATGCCCGAGCCGTCGAACTGAAGGGCGCGATAGGTGGCGCCGTCAAAACCAATTTCGCCGATGCAATGCAGGATGATGTCCTTGGCCATGACACCGGGTTGCAGTCTGCCTTCCAGGCGGAAATGCATGGTTTCCGGGACTTTCAACAGCAATTTGCCCGTGCCCATGACGAAGCCGGCGTCCGTGTTGCCGATGCCGGTGGCAAACTCGTTGAATGCGCCCGCCATGCAGGTGTGGGAATCGGTGCCGAAAAGAATTTCCCCGGGCCGGGTGTGGCCCTTTTGGGGCAGGGCGGTGTGGCACACGCCCGCGTAATGCGAGCCGTACTGCCGCTGCAACATGCCTTTGGCCGGATCGAATTTCCATGTGCCATTGGCGTCATCGATCACATCGTAAAAGTAAGGCAGGTTCTGCTCGCGCACGAAGTCGCGCAGAATATCCACATTGCGATTGGACTTGGAATCGGTGGTGAAAATGTAGTGATCGGGCATGATGACGACCTTGGTGCGGTCCCAAACTTTGGCCTGGGGGCCGAATTCGCGCTTGAAAACGCCAATCGTGCCCGGCCCGCAAACATCGTGGGTCATCAGGATATCGGTTTGGACCCAGATATTGTCGCCGGCCTTGACCTTCTTTTTGCCGGCGGCCCGGGCCAGAATTTTCTCAGTTAACGTCATAAAACCATCTATAGGCTACCCGACCCCGCCTTGCATCGCAACCCCGAAAGGTTCGGGGCAAGCCCAAATAAAAAAATGTTTCAAAATGGTGCGAAAAGGTTGGATTAGGTGCGAAAAGGCGCGAGAAGGTGCGATTTCGCGGGAAATGCTGAAGGCTAAATGCTTAATGCTGAAGTTCTGAAAAACTACGAGCAGCGACGGAACGGACCGGTCGTGCTTGGCCTCTTCAATGGCGGATTTACCTCTACATTCTGACTTCATAATTCAGACTTTCCTGCGGGGTCGAGGCGTCCAGGGGTCTGGAGCCGTCACAACCCGGCACGAACCCGTCACAAACTGCGCTCTGCACTGCACGGATTTTGGCATTTTTTCCTCTATTCGGTTGACAGACCATCCCTTTCCCCCACCGGGGGCCTTCTGTCGAGATTCTTTACAACCTCAGCAGCCAGCCACATGGAAATGAAATCACTTTGAGTCACTTTGAGTAGTATGACCGGCTCAACCGTTGGTTGTTGTGTAAGGCGTTTCTGCATAGATGTTTGCATACAATTTGGACGCCAGAGCACTGGTTTGATTGTGGTTTAACTAAGCTAATCATGGTTTGGCTCCGCCCCCATGCAGAAATGCTGAAGGCTAAAGGCTGAAGGCTGAAGTTCTGAAAAACAACGCGAAACGAAGACGGGGCCAACGCGGCCAATACATCTTTCAGACACTTGAACCACGGAATACGCGAACTCTGACGGTTCTCGGGGAAACAGGATTGGCCACGGAGCGTTCGCCGTTCCTCACTTCTGCCTTCTGCCTTCATAATTCAGACTTTTCATCCACATGGCCTCAATGGGTCATTCATTAGATGAACGATACAGTTAACATATTGTTTCGTCAACAGCTTTTTGAAAGAATTTTGAAAATTTTTTATTTTCGCCATCGGCGGGGCTGGAACGGGGCTTGCCGGGGCCTGGCAAAGGGGATGAAAAGGGAGCGGCGCTGGCGCACTGGCCGGACCAGAAACGACTATGAAGCTCAAAGTGTAAAGTGCCGCCGCCTGCAACATTTGTGTCATTATTCAGGCCAATTGCCCGAGTTCATCAATATTTGTGCGTCACCCCGCCAATGGAGGCGGGAATTGCAGATCACGTTTGGAGCTTGGAAGAGATCGTTAATTTGCTATAAAAGGGACAGCAATTATGAGCAACAAAAAGCGCCCTCCATTGCGCCGGGCTGCCGAACGTATTTTTAGGCAATATCAAATCGCACGTACAAAAAGATGGGGCTTCGACGGCACAAAACCCCTTGAGCAAATCCAGAGGCTCGCCCGGCACATTGATTGCGAGCCAAAGTTGAGAGAGGTAATTGACGAAGCCTTTCGCCAGTGGATTACAACTGGCGTTTGGCCGATAATGGAGCACGAACACGCTTGGCAGATTTCGGAGCGGCTTGCTTCAGCCCTTGATATAGCCTCGATTCTTGAACTTCACGGCTGGACGTGTCCACGGAAATCAGAAAACGATATATTGGATTTTCTCTTAATCGCCTGCTGGAAGGTTTATGGTACCAAGGCGCAGAAGGCTCATTTGATTGAACTTCGCAAATCCACTTAGCAACTTGTCTCCACGTTGGTTTGCGAATTTTGGCGGTTACACTTTTCATGCCGCGAATTTACTCGGCAAATGGAAAAATCGTGCAAAACACACTGTAAATCACCTTTTTTAATGTGGCAATTTTTGGGCGGCTAAAGCCGCGCCGCCCAAGAATTGAAGTTTTTTGCTAAAAAAGTTGACAGGTTTCGTGCCCACTTGCGTTTTGACCGTTGACGGGCAGGCCCGCAAGCGGTTTTATCAAACGGTGAAGAAAACCCCTAAAGCATTTTTGCCCGCATTTGTTGCGGTTTGCTGGGTTGTGATGGGCTTGATGATGCTCACGGGACTTGGGTGGGACAAATCCGACAAGCCGATGGGGTGGGTTATTTTTGGAGTTGGGTTTGTATGGATTGCGGTTTGGTGCCTGCGGGCATTCAAGAAGCCGTGATGATGGCCCCTTGCAACGATCCAGCGCGGCCCGCTTCCGACTCCAGCCAGCAACAATCAAATCACGCCTGAAAGAATCTTCATTCAATGTAGCCCGCTACCCATTTCCGGGCTTGCTTGCGCGCGCTAGTAGATTAGATTGTCTGCTGCATGAATATTTTTTTGGTTATTCTGGTTTGGCTGATCATGGCGGCGATCCTGGTCACGGGAGTGGTGCTGGCGGTCAAGGGAATCTTTTGGCTCCTGGCCGTCGGCCTGATCGGCTTTGTCCTGGCCGTCGTCAGATACGGCATCTTGAGCCATTGATTTTTTCCGCCGTTCGGCGTGATCCAATTGACAGGGCGGGATCGCGCGTGCCATGATGTCTCCGAGCAAAGAATCATCGCCATGGGACACATTGCCTATGCTAATTTCCTGGTGATTGCCGTCACCTGCTGGGTTTCCTACCAGGGATTCAAGAGTTCCTGGTTCGAGCAAAAATATATTTTCTGGCCCGAAGCGATTCTCGCTCAACATCAATATTATCGTCTGGTCACGGCGGGTTTTCTCCACGCCAATGGCGCGCACCTGATCATGAACATGTTGAGCCTGTATTTTTTCGGGCCTCTCATTGAGGCCTGGCATGGCCCGATCCAGTTTCTCGTGATCTATTTTGCCGGGATCATTGGCGGCAATTTATTGTCGGTGCTGGTTCATCGTTACCACGATTATCGCGCCTACGGGGCCTCGGGGGGCGTTTGCGGGATTATCTACGCCTATATCTTCTTGTTTCCTGGCTCGTCCATAAACCTCCTCTTTATTCCCTTGAGCATTCCGTCCTGGCTTTACGCCATCGGCTTTTTGGCGGCCTCGTTTTACGGAATGAAAACCCACAAGGGCAACATCGGTCATGATGCGCATCTGGGCGGGGCACTGGTTGGGTTGTTTACCGCCGCGCTGTTGCATCCCGAAATGGTTCGATACAGCCCCAAACTTTTTACTGCCATATCGCTCGGCACGGTTTTATTGTTTATTTACCTGGCGAAGAACCTGTTGTTTCTTCCATTGCAGGCCTTTGAATTTGGCAAACGCGGCAAGCCCGCCCGCTCGTCTCCGTCGAGGCGGCCCGAGAAGGAGATCGACGCCATCCTGCAAAAGATATCCGAAAAGGGCGCGGACAGCCTTACGCCCGCGGAAAAGGCCCTGCTGCTGGAAGTCTCGGACAAATACCGCAAGCGGAGCGTTTCCCAAAAACCCGAATCCGGTTTTGACCTTTGATTGGCCGCAAGCGCGGTGTCAGTATTTGAGCACCTTGGCGAGGAAATCGCGGGTTTGCGGCGCGGCGGGGGAATCGAAAAGCGGCGCGGCGGGGCCGGCCTCGACAATGCGGCCCCCGGCGAGAAAGGCCGCCTGATCGGCGACCTGGCGGGCAAAGCCCATTTCATGGGTGACAAGAATAAAATCACGGCCTTCTTCCCGCAGTTCCTTGATCATGTCCAGCACCTCGGAAGTCATGTCGGGGTCCAGGGCGGAGGTCGGTTCGTCAAAGAGCAACAGGCGCGGCTTGATGGATATGGCGCGGGCAATGGCGACCCGCTGGCGCTGGCCGCCGGATAATTCGGCCGGGCGTTTGCCGGCGTGGTCTTGCAGGCGAAAACGGGCCAGCCGCCGCCGGGCGATTTCCTCCGCTTCCGGCGCGGCATGGCCGTGGACTTTTTCCAGGGGGAGGGTGATGTTTTGGAGCGCGGTCAAATGGGGGAAGAGATTGAAGGCCTGAAAGACCGTGCCGATGGTGCGGCGATGTTGCCGCAGGCGATCCTCCTCGAAAATGACGCGCTCGCCATTGATCTCCACCGTTCCGGAATCGGGATGTTCCAGGCCGGCGATGATTCTGAGCAAGGTGGATTTGCCGCCGCCCGACGGACCTATCAGGGCCAGCGTATGGACCTTCTCAAGCTGGAGCGACACCCCGTCGAGCGCCGGATGGACGCCGAATCGCTTGCTGATCTGATCGAGGCCGAGTTTCACCGTCAGGTTTCGTAGCGGTGCCGTTTCTCCAGATGGCGCGTCCAAAGAGAAATGGGCAGGGTTAAAACAAGATACCCGGCGGCCAGCGGCAGATAACTTTCCAACGTGCTGTAGGTCATTGCGCTGACGCTTTCGGCGTTCCAGGTGAACTCGCTGATGGAAATGATGGAGAGCAGCGACGAGTCCTTGACCAGCGAGACAAACTGGCCGGCCAGCGGCGGCAATGTCTGGCGCAAGGCTTGCGGGAAAATGACGTGCCGGTAGGTCTGCGCCGGCGTCAGCCCGATGGCTCTGGCCGATTCCAGTTGCGACTGGCCGACGCTCTCGATGCCCGCGCGAATGATTTCCGAAATGTAAGCGCCGCTGAAGAAAGCCAGCGTGAGCACGCCAACCATGTAGCGGTTGCCCACGCCAATCGCATCGGCCACGACGTAGAAAAAGATCAGGATTTGCACCAGCAACGGCGTGCCTCGGACAAGTTCCACGTAAATCCTGGCCAGATAGCGCAACGGCAGAACCCGGCTGCGCAGCGCGAGGGCCGAGAGCAGCCCGATGCCCGTGCTTAAAACCAGGGCGGCGAGGGATATGCCAACCGTCGTGAGCCATCCCTGCCAGAAGAGCGCCCGGTACTGATACACAGAACCCCAGCGCAGATGATAAGCCAGGTGCCGGAATGACAGGTAGAAAACGAGCGAGATGGCCAGGACAGCCAGGCCGAAGTTGAGCGCCCGCACCGGCCACGAGGGCGGAGGCGTTCCCGGCTCATCGGCAACGGCAAAATAGCGCGTCCACGGCATGGCTCAAAAGTAGAACGGATAGCCCATCCTTCTGAAAGCCTCTTTTTGGTCCTTCAGGTAACGGTCGCCCAAGTGCTCGAAACCGCCCCGCGCCTTGTAGTCCTTTAAAAAATGATTGACATCAGCCCGCAGATTGGTGTCGTCCGGACGCAGGCCAGCCGCCCAGGACTCCTGTTGAAACGGTTTCAAAAGCGGGCGGGTCGTTTCGGGGTTGCGCCGCCAGTTTTCGTAAGTCGAAATCTGATCGTAAATAAACGCGTCCGCCTTCCCCTGCACGACTTCCAAAACGCAGGCGTCCTCCTTGTCCACCACCAGCAGGCGCGCTTTTTTGATGTGCTCCGCGGCATAGATGTGCCCGGTTGTCCCGCGCTTGACCACCACCGTCCGCCCCGGTTGGTCGGCGTCGGCGATGGACTGGATGGGCGACGTTTTTCCCACCAAGAGACAAAGGCCGGCTGTCAGGTAAGGATCGGAAAAGGCAATGGACTTCGCGCGTTCGGGTGTGGCGGTCATGGAGGAAATAATCAGGTCGATCTTGTGCGTTTGCAGCGAGGGAATCAAACCGTCAAAGGGAATATTGGCGATTTCCACCTCGCGGCCCAGAAACCGGCCGAGCGCATGCGCCAGATCGACGCTCACCCCGGCGGGGTGGCCCTGTGGGTCGATCATTTCGAAGGGTGGATAGGCCAGTTCCATGCCGACGATCAATTGCGGATGCGATTTGGGCGAGCAGCCGGACAAAGCGCAGAGGAGAATGACTAATGACAAAATCCTAATGACCAATGAATGGCGTTGTTCATTGGGACATTCCTTAGTCATTTTCCTGGTCATTTATCTTTTTATCCAGCAGGTGGCGTCGGCAAGGCCCAATTGATACTTGCGGGCGTGTTCGCGAATCACAAAGGGCAGGTCCTGCCGGCGGGACAGATCAAAATGCGGCGCGAGTATTTTTTTCAGGGTGTCAAAGGTATGAACGGGCTGGCCGTCGCGGATAAAACCGCCCAGCCAGTTTTCGCGCGGAGTATATTCTGCCAGCCAGGTGTAGGGCGACGTAATGACAAGCGGGCCGCCCGGCACTACCAGTTCCGGCATTTGTTCGAGGCACGCTGTCGGATTGTCCACGCGATCTATCAGATTGGCCAGTAGCACGACATCGAATTGGCCGAGGCCAGACCGCAAACGCACGGCATCGCCTTGCTCGAAATTGACCCGCTTGCGGTCGATATCGGGCGGCACGACGGCGCGATGCGGCCGGGTCAATTCACCTTCCTCGACGTAGTTGAAACTGAAGGAGCCGTTGTCGCGCAAATGCGTGGCGACACTGACGAAGCTCGCGGAAAAATCAATGCCGAGGACCTGCGCGCAATGGCGGGCCAATTCGAAGGAGCCGCGTCCGACGGCGCAGCCCAAATCCAGCGCCCGAGCTTGGGGCGGCAGGCGCCCAGCATCCAGGCATTCGCTTACGCAGCGAACTGGAAATTGTAGCGCATGGGCCAAGGAGCCGGGGATGCGGTCATCCTGCCCGCCATAATGAAACAGCAAATATTCCGAAAGGGCGCGGTCGCTGTCGTAATAATTTTCGGCCATGTCGTGTCAGGAGGCGAGCAACTGGCGCAAATAAGCGGAAGGATGGAACTTTTCGATGACGACTTCCTTTTTGCCATCGCGATACATGCGCGCCTGGGTCACGAGAATTTCCGGCGTTTTGGTGGGCGAAAACAGGATGTCGTCGTGGGTGGCGTTTTTGGCGCTGGCAAATTTGTCCGGCGTCAAATGCCCCCCCAAATGGTCGCTGCGCCCGGTCGCGACGTGCAGGGTGCCAAAAATCTTTTCGTCCTGGATGTCGCGCCCCGACGGCGGAAGTTCCTGGGTGCCGAATCCCAGCTCGCCGATTTCACCGGTGACGGGATCTGATTTGAGCTTGCGGTTGTGTTCATCGACCACGCTCTGCCTGCCCTGCAACAACGCGGCCTTTTGAATCCGACCGCCGCTGACCTGCATCAGGCCGATGGTGCCGTCCTCATAGCGCATCGGGAACGCGCCCTCCGCGCCTTGCGGCACAAAATAGACTTCGCCGGCGGGCAGATTAGCCACGTCCGGCTTTTCCCCGCGGCAAAGGCCGTGGCTCTTCTGCGCCTCCTGCCGTCCGCACTGAAGGGTAAGCCGGTGCGTCTGGCCAAGCACCTCGAAATCGATTTCAAAATAGTCCGCCCGCGTCAAACCGAGCCGAAGTTTTTCCGCGTCGCGGCTGACTTGGTTGTAATCCACCGCCAGGCCGGTTTTTAAAATAATGTCGTTCAAGCCGTGCATCGTGCCTCCGCGAAAACCGAATTGCTTGGCGAAGGCCGTCAAAGGCGCAGTCGCGGAAAAAGTGGAGATGCAAAGAAGAATGTCGTAACGGGGATAGATGTCCTTCTCGAACCGCACTTCGCGCCCGGCGGGATCGATGGCCGTGGCGGGCAAATCGAGATTGCTTCCGCCTGTAACCGCGTAGGCGAAGAGGTCGCCGCCAGTCAATTGCATTTCCTTGAGGCCGCCATTTTTCAAGCCCTGGTAAAACACGTCATACGCATGGCGCTGAATGGTCAGGGCGGGGTCCTTGAGGAAGGCGAAATCCTTGACCGCGCGAGGGTCCGGCAGGTCGATGAGAATGGCGATGAATTCGCCCGGCTTTGGCGCGAAGACCGTTGTCAACAGCCGCGTCATGCTGAATGGAGGAAAAGTTTTTGGCATCATATAGTTTTTGGCACCTTAAATAAACCTCCTGAACGCTACACCATTTCCGCGGAATTAAAAGGGCGGGAATGGAAGGAAGCCGCCAGTGCGCATTTCACTAAAAGGAATTGCACAAACGTATGACGCCGGCAATGGCGCTTGACTATTACGCGCGGATTGATTTCATGATGCCAGACATGCATACCCGTGGCAATGGTGGCGCCGAGGTGTCCTTTCCCCTCAGCTTGAGGAAGCCGAGCCGCGTCCAGACACGATTCAACACTTGAAACCCGAGAGAATTCCATGAGCAACGAAATTCAAAAACTCCCGCTAAAAGAGAAAATCGGCTACGGGTTTGGCGATTTGGCGTCTGTGCTGTTCTGGCAGACGATCATGGTCTATCTGCTTTACTTTTATACGGACGTGTTCGGCCTGACGGCCAAAGCCGCCGGGGTGATGTTTATCGTTTCCAGGCTGTCGGATGCCTTCTTTGACGTGGTCATCGGCATGATGGCCGACCGAACCAGGAGCCGGTGGGGCAAATTCAGGCCCTATATATTGTGGGGAGCGGTTCCGCTGGCGGTGTCGGCGGTGCTGGCGTTTTCGACGCCCGGTTTTGGAGAGACGGGAAAACTGATTTATGCCTACGTCACGTTCATCGCCTTCATGTTCCTTTATTCAACGGTCAATATTCCCTACACGGCTTTGCTGGGCGTCATCAGCGGGGATCCCGTGGAAAGAGCCGATGCCGCCACTTCGAAATTCATAGGCGCGTTCAGCGCCGGAATCATCGTTTCCGCCACCGCCCTGCCGCTGGCAAAGTATTTTGGGGAAGGCAACGACGCCAAGGGCTGGCACATGACCATGATGATCTACGCCGCGGCGGCGGTGGTTTTCCTCCTGGTCACTTTCCTTTCGGCCCACGAGCGCGTGCAGCCCATCGCCAAGGAAAAAACCGACGTGAGCAGGGACTTGGGCGACATCGTGCATAACGTTCCCTGGATATTGCTGTTTATCGTGACAATTCTTTTCATCCTCTTCGTCTGCATCCGCCTGAACGTGACCACACACTACTTCAAATATTACGTTGGCGAGCAGAACGTGACCTTGTTCGGCACAACCCACAAATACGGTTTTGAAGTCCTGGCCTCCGCCTTCAACACCGTCGGGCAGGTGCTGTCCCTGGTGGGCACCGCATTGGTGCCGTTGTTCGCGCGGGTCCTGGGAAGAAAGAAAGCGACGATCATTCTTTTCCTCACCGCGCTGATTTGCACCGGCTCATTCTATTTCTTCAAGCCGGAAGACCTGGTGCTGATTTTTATTTTTCAGGCCGTCGGCTCGCTGGCGGGAGGACCCATCTCCGCCCTGTTTTGGATCATGTATGCCGACACGGCCGATTATTCCGAATGGAAGACCGGCCGGCGGGCGACCGGCCTGGTGTTCTCGGCCTCGATTATGTCGAATAAAATCGGCTGGGCCGTCGGTTCCATGGTGGCGGCCTTCATCCTGGCCCAGACGGGATTTGTGGCCAACGTGGCCCAAAACATAAACGTTCTGACCGGTTTGAAGGCCATGATGAGCATCATCCCCGTCGCGGTGGGGGCGGTTGCCTTGATCCTGCTGGTGTTTTTCTACAAACTGGATGAAGAAACCATGGCGAAGATCAAGACGGAACTGGATGCAAGACGCAAGGCCGGCGAGCAAGCCGCCGTAACTGCATAGCAGAAGTCATTTACCAAGGAGAACAGACAAGAAGATGAAGAACATGATTATCGGCAAATCACTCCCCAACATGCCGTGGGAGGACAAACCTAAAAATTGTATTGACGTGCTTTGGCGATACAGCGGCAATCCGATCCTCGACTGGAACCCCATCCCCAAAGCGGCCCGCATATACAACAGCGCGGTCCTGCCGCATGACAACGAATTTGCCGGCGTTTTCCGGGCCGACCAGAAAAACGGGCGGGCGACTCTGTTTTTCGGCCAAAGCAAGGACGGCCTGAAGTGGAAGATCGGTCCCGATCCAATCCGGTGGGTCGATGAAAAGGGGAAGCCGAACCCGATCAGTTACGGTTACGATCCGCGATTCGTTCAGATTGGCACGGATTACTATGTTGTTTGGTGCGACGACATGCACGGAGCCTCCATCGGTTTGGGCCGGACCCGGGATTTCAAGAAGTTTATCCGCATGCCGAATCCGCTCATGCCCTTCAACCGGAACGGGGTGCTTTTTCCGAGAAAGGTCCACGGCAGGTATCTGCTCTTGAGCCGTCCTAGCGACAGCGCGCACACGCCTTTCGGCGATATCTATATGAGCGAAAGCCCGGACCTGATCCATTGGGGCAAGCACAAGCATGTAATGGCGCGGGGCGGGAGCGGTTGGTGGCAGGGCACAAAAATCGGCGCGGGGCCGATCCCGATTGAGACGAAGGAGGGCTGGCTGTTGTTCTATCATGGAGTCTCCGGGACGTGCAACGGCTTCGTCTATAGCTTCGGCGCGGCGATTCTCGATATCGACGAACCCTGGAAAGTGCTTTACCGGACGCGTGACTATCTGCTCACGCCGGAGAAGCCGTACGAGACCACCGGCTTTGTGCCGAACGTGACGTTCCCCTGCGCCAACCTCTATGATGCCCGGACGGGCCGCATCGCGATTTATTACGGCGCGGCGGACACCTGCACGGCCCTCGCGTTTACGCAGGTGGATGAATTGATCCGCTACATCAAGAAGAATTCGGAAGTCTGATCGCAGCTCAAATTAACAACTCATCCCAAAGGAACTCAAATGGCAGAGGAAACAACCCCAACTGGGACCAGCCAGTTGGTGCGCGACCGCGTCCCGATTCTGACAAAAATGGCTTACGGGCTTGGCACCGCCCTCGACATGTGGGGGCTGTGGCTTTACCCCAGCGTCGCCTTCGCGGTCTTTAGTATTTACCTTGGGGTTTCCCCGTGGCTGGTGGGCTTGGCCATGACGCTCATCCGCTTTTATGATGCGTTTTCCGACCCGTTTGTGGGCTGGATATCCGACAACGTCCGGACCAAATATGGCCGGCGGCGGCCCTTCATTTTGTTCGCCGGCGTCTTATGCGGCCTGGGGCTTCCCATTTTGTTTATGGTTTCGCCGACCTGGTCAGACAAGACGTTTCTCGGGCTGTCGGCCGTCTTTTGGTACATGATCGTCTCTTCGATGATTTACATTCCCCTCTTCAGCCTTTTCACCGTGCCGTTCAACAGTCTGGCCAATGAACTGACGCCCGATTACGAAGAACGCACCTCGATCATGACGTACCGTAGCGCGATGCAGAAGGTGTTCGAGGTGGGCAATTTTTACGCGTTGCGATTCACGAACCTCGCTTGGTTCCTTGTGCCCGGCACGGGCAAGCAGAATGTGCTGCGCGGCATGCAGGTCTATACTTGCATCCTCGGCGTCATCATGGCGGTTTTCGCCATCATCATCTTCCTGCGGGTCAAGGAACGCTATTACGAAAAAATTGTGGTGAAAATGCAGGAGCACATCTCGTTGAAGAGCGCGTTCTATGAAACCCTGACCTGCCGGCCCTTCTTGTTCATGCTGCTGGTGGGCGCTTCCTTCAACCTCGGCACCAGCATGCTGGGCACGTTGGGTTATTATGCGACGGTCTTTTATGTCTGCGCCGGCAATACCGCCCTCGGCAATGACTGGAATTTCTGGATGGGCCTGTCCTTCATGCTGGGCGGGCTGATTGGCGCTCCTGTCCTCAACCGGGTCGCGTATTACTTCGGCAAACGCAACGCGCTGATCGTGACCGCCCTTATCGGCATCTGCGCTTACACCGCTTCCTGGTTTCTTTACAACCCCCATATCCAATGGCTGCAAACCATCGCCTCCGGCTCGATGGGCCTGACCGCGTCCGGCCTGTGGATGCTCTACGGCTCGATTTGCGCCGACGTGATTGATTACGACGAACTGAATACCGGCAAACGGCGTGAAGGCTCCTTCACCTCGTGCGGAACGTATATTCTCAAGCTGGGCAATTCGTTGGGAGGCGCCTTGTCGGGGGCGATTCTTAGCTGCATCGGGGGCAACGCGGCGCTACAGAGGGGCGCGCCGGAAACGATCTTCTGGGTTCGCATCCTGCTGGCCTGCATCCCCATTGCCGGCATGATTCTGGTGATCCTCTTTATTTTGCAAGTGCCCCTGACTAAAAAAATCTGCGAGGAAATCAGGAGGAAGCTTGAGGCGCGACGGGGCCAAGTTTAACAACCACAACAACAGAACTATGAAATTCGGACATTTTGACGACGAGGCAAAGGAATATGTAATCGAACGACCGGATACGCCGCGGTCCTGGGCCAATTATCTCGGCTCGACGGAATACGGCGCCATCATCACCAACAACGCCGGCGGCTACAGCTTCTATCTCTCCGCCGCGCAGGGACGCCTCATGCGACTGCGGTTCGATGACGTGCCCGCCGACCAGCCGGGCCGGTATATCTACATCCGCGACAAGCAGTCCGGCGATTACTGGTCAAACGCCTGGCAGCCCGTGGGCAAGCCGCTGGACCAGTATAAAACCACCTGCCGCCACGGCACCGCTTACACCAAGATCACTTCCCAGTACGCGAAGATCGAAACGGAAACCACCTATTTCGTCCCGCTGGGCAAACATTTCGAATGCTGGTTGTTGAAGGTCACGAATCAGGACAGTGTCAAAAGGAACCTGAGCCTGTTCACGTTCGTCGAATACCCGAACCTCTGGCAGTGCTTCCACGATTTCCTCAACCTGCAATACTCGCATGGCATTGTGAAAATGGATTTCGTTGACGGCATCATTGATTACGGAAGTTCCGTTCTTGTCACCGGCCAGGACAACCGATCCTTCCTCGCGTTCCTGGGCGGCGAAATTACCGGGTTCGATACCGATCGCGACGTTTTCATCACTCCGTATCGCGGTTACGCAAATCCGATGGTTGTCGAAAAAGGCCGCTGCACCGGCTCGAAGGCCTTTGGCGACGATGGCTGCGGCTCCATCCAGATCGACATCGAACTGGAGCCGGGCCAGAGCAAAGAGCTGGTCGTCCTGATGGGCAAAGGCAAGGCATCGGTCGAAGGCAAAAAAACCGTCAAACAATTCGGTAATATCGCCACCGTCAAAGCCGAGTTTGAGAAGCTCTGCCAATACTGGCACAACCGCATCGAAGGTTTGACCGTTCGCACCCCGGACGCGCAGTTCAACAGCATGATGAACATGTGGAGTCCGTTCAACTGCTTGATGACCTATTCCTGGTCGCGCATGGCCAGCTTGATTTACAGCGGCGAACGCGACGGTCTCGGTTATCGCGATACCGTCCAGGATTTCATGGGCGTGATGCAAATCATCCCGCAAGAGGCGAAGAAGCGCCTTGAGCTGATGATCACCGGCCAGGGTTCCACCGGCGGCGCAATGCCCATCGTCATGGCTTTCACGCACAAGCCCGGCAAAGAGAAAATGCCCAAGGAAGACGAATACCGTTCCGATGATTGCCTGTGGCTTTTCAACGCGGTGACCACTTACGTCAAAGAGACGGGTGACACCGCCTTCTTCAACAAAGTCCTGCCCTATGCCGACAAAGGCCGGGCCACCGTGCTCGGCCACCTCCGCCGCGCCATTGAATTCAATCTCAAACGCACCGGCCAGCACGGCCTGCCCAGCGGCCTTTTCGCCGACTGGAACGATTGCCTGCGGCTGGGCACGAAGGGCACTTCGGTGTTTGTCGCCCTGCAAGTGCGCTACGGGCTGATAACCTATATCGAGATTTGCGAAATGTTCGGCAAATCAGCCGAAATCAAATGGGCGAAAAAGGAACTCGCTATCATCGACGGGAAACTCGACAAATTCGGCTGGGACGGCAAATGGTACGTCCGCGCCTACAAGGAAACCGGCGAGAAAATCGGCTCGCACGAAAACAAGTACGGCTCCATTTATCTCAACACGCAGTCCTGGGGCGTCATCAGCGGCCATGCCGACAAGAAACGAGCCGTGCAGGCGATGGCGTCGGTCAATGAGAAGCTCGCCACGGATTACGGCCTCATGCTCTGCGCGCCGCCTTACGATAACCTGCCCTGCGCGGAAATCCGCTCCATCGTGTTCAACAAGGGCGTGAAGGAGAACTCGGGCATTTTCAACCACACCCAGGGCTGGGCTGTGATGGCGGAAACCATGCTGGGCAACGGCAACCGGGCATTCAAGTACTTCCGCGGCAGCATGCCTTCCTCGTTCAACGACAAGGCCGAGTTGCGCGGCAGCGAGCCTTATGTCTATTCGCAGTACACCCACAGCATTTACAGCCCGCGTTATGGAGCGTCGCGCGTCGCCTGGCTGACCGGCGCGGCGTCTTGGGCGTATTATGCGGCAACGCAATATCTCCTCGGCATCCGCCCCGACTACAAGGGACTGCTCATCGATCCCTGCATCCCTGCCGACTGGAAGGAATTCACCGCCACGCGCCGTTTTCGGAACAAGACCCTTTCGATCCGGGTGGTAAATCCCGCGGGCGTCCAGATAGGCGTCAAAAAAATTACGCTCAACGGCGAGCCGATCGACGGCAATCTGGTTCCCGCCTCCAAACTGAAGAAAGAAAATGAAGTTCTGGTCGAGATGGGGTAGCATTTTCCCGGAGCCCGTTTAAAATGAAAAGACGCATTCGCCATCGTCAAGGACCAGAAACCCGGGGCGAATGCATCGAAAGCGCATGAACCGCGCCGTCATATTCTTGCTCTGCGTCGCACCAGGCATTGCGATTGGCTGGTATTATGGATACACGCGGCCAGTGGCCAGAGAGCAGCGTCAGTTGCTGGAGTATGCTCAAGATTTCAGAGACCATTTTCCCAATTTTGAATCAAACATGGCTGCTTTAAATAAGAGCCGGGAGGAGTATAGCAAGGCGGCGAAGCCATACATGGCGGAAAGTGCTTCGCGAGCATTGGCAGCCCTCAAACGCCTGGATAGTAACGATCTGGGAGGCACAAGAACGATGTTGGTGGCAGCAATTGCAAATTACTATCGCGGTCATTCGAATGATGGGGACACAAATCTACTTGCCAGGATTACGGCCCTCGCCGCCAAAGATACCGTGCTTTCCAACGCAATTTACAAAAAGTCCCCATGAGCGCGACGATGCCTGACAACCTGAAAGGGTCCTGGCAATGCCGCATTGGTGATTGACAGAGCAGATGGAGGGGGATTGCTTTGGCATGATGTGAAACAAAAACGTTGACATGCTATGCCGGGAACTGGCTCATGTTAATTTTATGAAACTTTCGCCAATAAATGGGGCACGCTTGAAGATTGCGTGTAACCTCGTGTTAATTTCTTACGTTGGGAGCTGTTTGGTTTTTTCGAGTATGGGAAACTATATGTCATATTCGGTAGCATCAGGAAATACTCGTATTATCGGGGTGGGATTGGCTGTGAAAGATACCGTGTTGTGGCAGCCGAAAGGTACTCTCTTAACATCCAACAACTTTAATGTTTTGGGGGCATGTTACGCTCCTCTAATTTTGATTGATCGCTGGTGTTGGCATCGAAATAGAACGATCTTTTAAGTAAAAGAAAAGTGACAAAAGGTCGGTTGACGGGCGTGTTTCGCCTGGAAGAAAGGCTTGCAAATCTGTGCAGAAAGGTCAGAAGTCAAGAAACAAGCCCACGCCGGTCGTGGGCAGGAAATCAAACGGGAAGTCCCGGTTAATGGGTCGAAACCATGTAATACAGGGGATCGAGAGGATGAAGAAAAAAGTTTCAAATTCAAGGTTATCCATTCAAGCGGCGTGGTGTGCGAGAGCCATTTTATTGCTGGCCGGAATTCTTGACGCTCAAGCCCAATATACCTACACCACCTTCAGCGTCCCCGGGGCATATTCCACAATACCTTATGGCATCTCCGGAACCAACATCGTGGGCCTTTACGTTGACACCTACGGCAACAACCTGGGCTTTCTCTACAACGGTTCCAGTTACACCACCTTGAGGGTGTCGGGAGCCAGGATCACCAGGGCCTGCGGCATCTCCGGCGCCAACATCGTGGGGTATTCGACCACCGTAAATACTACGCAGGGTTTTCTGTACAGCAACAGCACCTACACGACGGTGAGCGTGCCAGGAGCGGCGGACACGTTCGCCTGGGGCATCTCCGGGAGCAACATCGTGGGCCATTACCAGACCACAAACGGCGGCAATCTGGGCTTTCTCTACAACGGCGCCAACTACACCACTCTTAGTATGCCGGGGGAAACTGGCACTTACGCCGGGGCCATTTACAGCAACGACATCGTGGGGGCTTGCATCAACTCGAACAACGTCACCCAGGGGTTTCTTTACAATGGGAGCAACTACACCACCCTAAATGTGCCGGGAGCAACTCTAACCGAGACCATGGGCATCTCCGGCAACAACATCGTGGGGTATTACCAAACATCGGGGCCCTCGTATGCTTTCCTTTACAATGGGAGCAGTTACACCACATTGAGCGTGCCGGGAGCGACCCAGGCCAGCGCCAACGGCATCGATGGCAACAACATCGTGGGGACTTGGAATAACGGAACCAACTGGCTGGGCTTCCTGGCCACGCGGATTTTGCCGACCTTGTACATCAGCCAGTCCAGCAACACGGTGACACTGCATTGGCCGTCCGTATCCGGCTGGTCCCTGCAGCAGAACGCGAATCTGGCAACCACAAATTGGTCCGCCAGCAGTGGCGTGACGACGACCAACGGCACGAATTATCTGGTCGCGCAAAATCCCACCAACACCCTTTTCTTCCGGCTGCAAGGCCAGTGAGGCGCCTAGATTGGGCGAGGGAGAGCCAACTTTTATCCATCACCAATGTTGTTACCTGGACAGTATTTGTCCATGTGCCTGTGCCATGATGAAAGGAAAAGTCTGAATTATGAAGGCAGAATGCAAAAGTAAATCCGCCATTGAAGAGGCCAGGCACGACCGGTTCGTTCCGTCGCTGCTCGTGGCTTTTCAGAACTTTAGCCTTCAGACCTCAGACTTCAGCATTCCCTTGGCCGCTGCTCTGTCAACCGAATAGAGGAAATAATTTAAAAATGCCAAAATCCGTGCAACGCAGGGGGCAAGATTGTGACGGAACCCCCCGGACGCCTCGACCTTGCAGGAGCGTCGCCCCTCCTCGTTTCGACCTGTTTCGAGTTATTTCGACCTGTTTCGACCAAAAAATAAACCCTAAATGATCCGAAAGAACCGTAATAACCGTAAAATCGATTTTTGCCATTTTTCAGTTGGAACCCGCTGTCGGTCAATTCGTTCCAGCAAAATGGCCAGAAAGCATTTTTCGGATTTTTCAAGAAACTCTCGGGGTGATATATGGAGGAGCCCATCCCAATCCTAATCTTAATCCCAATCCCATCGCCCGCCTTCGTTTCGCGATACGTGGTGATCCATGTCCGTGGTGAGGCAAAAGTTGATTTGCTCCCAAGATGGGCGGCGTTTAGCATCCAAGAACATGACAATGAAATTCAAACTCCCCGGAGCAATTGGACTGGCAGCGCTGTGCTTTCAAACCATCGCCTCGGCCCAGAACACCAGCCTGCCCGCGCCAGCCGCCCAAACCAACGCCCCAACCCGTCTCCACACCTGGTGGCGGGACGGTTTCCCGGGCCAGCAGCGTTATACCGAAAACGACAAGGATCTGCCGCTCATCTCGGTCAAGGGCAACAAATTCGTGGACCCCAACGGCAACACCGTGCTGTTCCGCGGCCTGGACCTTTCCGACCCGGACAAGCTCGAAATGCAGGGGCATTGGAACAGGGAGCTTTTCGTCAAACTCCAGGAGATGGGCGCGAAGCTGGTTCGCATCCCCATCCATCCCGTCGCCTGGCGGGAACGGACCCCGTCGGAGTACATCAAACTTCTCGACCAGGCCGTCGGCTGGTGTACGGAACTGGGCATGTACGTCATCATCGACTGGCATTCCATCGGCAATCTGGAGACGGAAGTTTTCCAAAACCCGATGTACGACACCTCGAAGAAGGAAACCTTTAATTTCTGGCGCACCATGGCCCGGCATTACGCCGGCCACAACACGGTGGCGTTCTTCGAGTTGTTTAACGAGCCAGCCACGCTACGCGACCAGGCCGGTCCTGTGGACTGGGCGGATTGGAAGAAGACCGTCGAGACAGAGATCACCATGATCCGCGCCCGCAATCCGCAGGTCATCCCCCTGGTGGCTGGGTTTGATTGGGCCTACGATTTGTCGCCCATTCGCCTCAGCCCGATCGCCGCCGAGGGCATCGGCTACACCGTCCATCCCTACGCCAACAAGCGCCCGCAACCGTGGGAAGGGAAATGGGAGGAGGATTTCGGTTTCGCCGCCGACAAATACCCGGTCATCGCCACCGAATTCGGCGGCTTCTCCAGGCCGGTGAACACGAACACCCCGCCTGCCGATGATTTTGCCGGACAGGGCAATCGTAGTGCCACTTATGGTCCGCAGATCATCAAGTATCTGGAGGGCAGGGGCATAAGTTGGACAATCTGGTGTTTCGACCCGGAATGGGGTCCAACGCTGCTCAAGAATTGGAAATACGAGTTGAATGCCTCTGGCGAATTCGCCAAGGCGGCTCTGCATCGCGAAATTAAATGACCTCGGCCCGCGCCGCCGAAATCGGAAAGCAACCTTATGAAAATGTTGAAAATGTCTTTGTTCGTTAGCCTCTTCTGCCTCTTTGCAGGTTCTTTGTGCCGCGCCGGGAACCCCGCGCCGCCCGTCACTCCCGATGCGGCGCCGGAGGCGGTCGAGTTGTTGAACTTCATTTACCGCATATCCGGCCAGCACACCCTGACCGGCCAGCACAATCTCCCAGCGGACAGCGACAAGGAAACAGTCGCGGCGTCGAAGGTCTGGGGAAAGGTCCCCGCCATTTTCGGCAAGGACTGGGGTTTCGCCAAGCAAGGCGACAAGGATTCCGCATTCGTCCGGCAGGACATCGTCGATGAGATCAAAGAGCATTACAAAAATGGGTCGCTCATTGTGATGTGCTGGCACGAAGTCCCGCCCACGGCCGACGAACCCGTCGCCTTCAGGCCCCGGCGCGGTGGCGGCGGATCAACCAATACATCGACCAATCTTAACACCGTGCAAGGCCATCTCACCGAAGCGCAATACAGGGACCTTCTCACTCCCGGCACTGCATTGCACCAGCACTGGTGCGACCAGGTGGACGCCATCGTGCCCTATTTAAAGCAGCTCCAGGACGCCCGTGTGCCGGTGCTGTGGCGTCCGTTCCACGAAATGAACGGCCAGTGGTTCTGGTGGGGTGGCCGCGCCAAAATATTCTCCACCCCCGGCGCCTACAAAATAAAGGGCGGGGAACGGATGGGCATGGTGGCCTCGGGAGACCACAGCACCGCCGCCCTCTACAAGATGATGTTCGACCGGCTGGTGAACCATCACAAACTCAAGAACCTCATCTGGGTCTGGAATGTGGACCGGCCCGAAGGCACGACGCTGCCGTTCAATGAATGCTGGCCCGGCCCCGAATACGTGGATGTCGTCAGCTTCGATTGTTACCGCGTCTTCAAGCAATCTTACTACGACGATCTGTTGAAGCTGGCGAACGGGAAACCTGTTGCCCTTGCCGAGGTGGGCGGCAATCTCTCGCTGGACGCGCTGAAGGCGCAACCCAAATGGGCTTGGTGGATGCTATGGGCCGGCATGGGCCTGAAAGGCGATGCCGCCGAGCGCCTGACGGCTGTTGTGAACGATCCGCATTCCTGGAGCCTGAGCGACCCCGATTACCGCAAAGCCATTGCCCCGATTCGAACCGCCTCCGGCCTGCCCGCCGAACCACCGGCACCGCCCGCGCCTTAACTTTATCCAGCCACCACGCAGATTATGCACCTCGTTGGTACGCAAAACCCTCGCCGGAGAGATTTGAAATCGTCAACGGTGGGGTGAGACTCCGTCGAACCCTAAATCGATTGATGGATCGAGTCTCGCCACTGGATTCCTTCGACTTTAACCTTTAAACCTTGAACGCCAAACCCTAAACTTCGCCGCATGGCTCGGAAAGATTCAGCTCTGTCTCAACCGCATGGGTTGAACGATGTCATTGGCATCCTGCTGGGGACGGCGGCGTTGCTGCTGATGGTGGCGCTGCTCTCCTATGATGCGCACGATCTGGCGGCGAATTATGTGCCGCCCAACAACCCGCCCCATAACCGCGTAGGCCCGCTCGGGGCATGGACGGCGTTGTGTTTGTTCCGGATGTTTGGGGTGGCGGCATTTATGATCCCGGCACTGCTGCTCATTTATGCCCTGGGATATTTGCTCCGGTTCCTGGCCTATTTGCAGCGCCGCTGGGTTTGGGGTGCGCTCCTGCTGCTTTGCTGCATGGGACTGGCCAGCATGTTCGAAAATGACGCGCACTGGCTCCAACGCTTGCGAACCACGATGAACGCGCCGAGTGTGGGCGGATACACCGGCCACTTTTTCTACAAATATGTTTTGCGGTATGCGGGCAAGGTTGGCGCGACGATCGTGCTGGTGTCCATTTACGCCGTCAGCCTCGTCTATCTGACCAATTTCAAATTGGGCGAGTGGTGCCGCCAATGGTGGCTCTCGCGTTTCGAAGGAAAAACCGCCCCGCGCACCAGCAGCGAGCAGGATCTGGAACGCCGCGCGCGCGATTTGGAGAAGCAGGCCCGCCAGTTGCAGGAACAGTTGGAAAAAGGCAAGGCCGGCGCCTTGGGCGCTGACGGCCTGCCGGTGCCCGAGCCAACTGTGCGCGATTTGAGCGTCCCGCAAGGCAAGCCCGATCCTCGCGGCAAAAAGCCCGCCCCGGAACGGCCCAAGGAACCCGCGCCCGCAGAGGAAGGGGAGGTCATCCCGGCGCACGAAGTGGCAGCGGCCACCGTGGCGGATATACTGGGCGGAGCCGCGGAGCCTTCCGCCAAATCGCATGAGGCCAAGGGACCTGATGCCGCACCCGCTGAGATCGTCGAGCCAGCCGAAACTATTGCCGGGGGAAAAGAAGCGCCCGAAGCGGCCATTCCTCCTCCCAAACCGAAACCCGCGCCGCGCAAGCCCAAACCCATTGCCGTCGCCGCCCCGCCGCGTATCGGCAATTACGAATTGCCCACCCTGGATTTTCTCGGCTTTCCCGATACGACCGCCAAGCCGACGGAATCGAAGGAGGAATTGATGGGCAATGCGCGGCTCATGCAACAAACGCTGGCGCAATTCGACATCGAAGTCGCCTTGGGCGACATCACCAAGGGACCGACCATCACCCGCTATGAACTGCATCCTGCCCCGGGGGTGAAGCTGGAAAAAATTGTCAGCCTGAGCAACAACATCGCCGCCGCCCTCAAGGCGGAACGCATCAACATCCTGGCGCCCGTGCCGGGCAAAAGTTCCGTCGGGGTCGAAGTGCCCAACGCTGTCAAGACCAAGGTCATCATGCGCGACCTGTTCGAGTCCGAGGAGTGGCGCTCCACCAAGGCGCGCATTCCGCTGGCCCTGGGCAAGGACGTTTACGGCGTGCCCATCGTGGCTGATCTGGCCGAGATGCCGCATCTGCTGATCGCCGGCAGCACCGGTTCGGGCAAATCCGTCTGCATCAACGCCATTATCACCTCGCTGCTCTACAAATTCGCGCCCGACCAACTCCGCTTTGTCATGATCGATCCCAAGGTGGTCGAGTTGCAGCAATACAACAGCCTGCCTCATCTGGTGGTGCCGGTGGTGACAGACCCCAAAAAAGTCATCCTCGCCCTGCGCTGGGTGGTCAACGAAATGGAAAAGCGCTACCAGATTTTCGCCCGCGTCGGCGTGCGCAACATCCGCTCCTTCAACGAACGGCCCAAAAACAAGCCGCTCCCGCCCGTTGAACCGGAACTGCCCTTGACCGCCAAAAAGGAGAAAGTCGAAGCCGGCTCCGACGGCTTTGCGGTGGAACTGGACGAGGAAATCGTGGTGCCGCGCGACGAGGAGATCGTTATCCCCGACCACCTGAGCTACATCGTTGTTATTATTGACGAACTGGCGGACCTCATGCTGGTGGCCCCGGCGGACGTGGAAATGGCCATCGCCCGCATCACGCAAATGGCGCGGGCGGCGGGCATTCATTGCATCGTGGCCACGCAGCGGCCCAGCGTCGATGTCATCACCGGCGTGATCAAGGCCAACATCCCGGCCCGCATCGCCTTCCAGGTCGCGGCCCGGGTGGATTCGCGCACCATCCTCGACGGCATGGGGGCGGACAAACTGCTGGGCAAGGGCGACATGCTTTATCTGCCCCCCGGCTCGGCCAAATTGATCCGCATTCAAGGCGCGCTCATCACCGACCCCGAACTGCAACGCATTGTCGATTTCATCGCCAAACAGGGCAAGCCGAGCTACGAACTCGAAATCCACCGTCAACTACAACGACCCGACGTCACTGAAATGGAAAACGGGGCCAGCGGCGAGGACGAGGAATTGATCCAGCAATGCATTGAAGTCATCCGCAGCGAACAAAAGGCGAGCGTCTCGCTCATGCAACGGCGTTTGCGCCTGGGCTACACCCGGGCGGCCCGCATCATGGACGAACTGGAACTGCGCGGCATCGTCGGTCCCAGCAAAGGCGCCGAGCCGCGCGACATCCTCATCGACCTCGACGGCCGCGGCGCCGATGGCAACCCCCCCGCCGCCGCCGAAGCGCCGGCAGAGCAATAAACTCCGCCATTTGACAACCCACCACACATCGCCTAATTTTCCGGGTGAGGTTTATGAATGATGCTGCCGCCGAGACTCCGCCCATTGTGACGTTGACTGAAAGCGCTGCCCGGGAGATCAAGGCCAAGCTGGCCGCCGATCCGCAGGGGGCGGGCAAGGGTTTGCGTCTCTACGTCGAGCAGGGCGGTTGTTCCGGCATGCAATACGGCATGGTGTTCGACGAGAAGCGCCCCGAGGATGTCGAGACGGCGTGGTTCGGGGTGCCGGTTTGGGTGGATGCGTTCGGCGCGAATTATTTGCGCGGCGCGGTGGTGGATTTTTCGGAGGCCCTGACGGGAGGCGGTTTTAAAATCACCAACCCGCAGGCCGCGCGCAGTTGCGGGTGCGGCAAGTCGTTTGAAACGGCGACTGCTGAGGAGCCGACCCATTGATGCCGCCGCCCGGGGCATGGCGCAAAAAGGCCCAACCAAAGGAAAGGATTGGCAATGAAGCCAGCCATGGAAAATGCGAGTGCAACCATTGGCGGGAGCGCCGCCAAATCGAGGTCCAAGGAAGGACCGGTGGTGATCGTGGATGATGATCCATGCGATGCGTCGCTGTCGGAAGGGGTCATCCGCGAATTGCAGCCGAGATTTCCGGTGCAAATACTTTCTTCCGGCGAGGATCTGCTCGCGTATTTGCAGGGCCATGACAATTACGGTGACCGCAGTCAATATCCCGCGCCGGGTCTGGTTCTGCTGGATTTGAAGATGCCGGGAATGGATGGATTTGCGGTGTTGGAATGGCTCAAAGGCCATCCGGAACACGCGGACGTCCCGATCGTTGTCCTGAGCGGGTTTGTCGGCATGGTGGAGCAAGTCACCAAGGCCTACGGCCAGGGCGCGCACGCTTTTCTGACCAAGCCGATTCAAGTGACGGACATCCAGAACGTTCTCTCCATTCTGAAGATTTCCATTTAGAAGTTCGACGAAACGGCGCGGAGCGGCTAATCTCCGCCCGTGGTCTTCAACATTAAACCGCATTGTTTCGGGTATTTCGCGCTTTTGTGGCTGCTGTCATCAGCCCTGGCTGGAGCGCAGGTTTTCCGGGTGGCCACTTTCAACGTCGAGAATTATCTGGACACGCCCTCCGGCCAGCGCCCGGCCAAATCCAGCGAAGGCAGGGCCAGGGTCCGCGAAAGCATTCTGGCCATCAAACCCGACGTGATCGCCCTGGAGGAGATCGGCTCGACCAATGCCCTTCTCGAATTGCAATCCGCCTTGAAGACGGGCGGCTTGGACTTACCCTACTGGGACCTGGTCACCGGTTACGACACCAACATTCACGTCTCCGTTCTGGGCCGGTTTCCCATCGTTGCCCGGCGCCCGCATACCAATGAAAGCTTTCTGCTGGAGGGCCGGCGCATGCAGGTCAGCCGTGGCTTTGCCGAAATGGACATCCAAGTCAATCCGAAGTTCAAATTCACCTTGATTGCGGTCCATCTGAAATCGCGCCGGCCCGATCCCAGGGCAGACGAGGAAGAATGGCGTTACGAAGAGGCGTCGGCCTTGCGGCGTGTGATTGACGCGCGACTGGCGGAGGATCCAGATCAGAACATGGTTGTGCTGGGTGATTTCAACGATCTCAAGGATTCCAAACCTTTGCGGACGATCATGGGCCGCGGGCGCACGCGCTTGTTCGATACCCGGCCCGCGGAACGCAACGGCGATGATCCAGCCCATGCCGGCAAAGGCCACGAATCGCGCAACATTACCTGGACTCATTACTACGCCGTGGAGGATACCTATAGCCGCATCGATTATATTCTGCTCAGTCGCGGCATGGAGCGGCAATGGCTGGGCGCGGAGACTTACGTGCTCAGTTTGCCCAATTGGGGCCTGGCATCTGACCATCGGCCCCTGGTGGCGGGCTTCACCACCGAGGCCCAATGATGACCGGCTTTGTTGCTTGCGGTTTGGTTTCCGGTGAATGACCTTGCGTGCATGAACAGCCATCATCATTTTCGTCGTCTCAGCAGATGCGGCACAATTGCCTTTGCCTGCCTGCTGTTCTCATCCGGCGCGGCGGTCGCGGCCCCTGTCGGCGCTGAGGCCGCAACCAGCGCGGTGCAAGGCTGGCTGCATCAGGACCGCCGGCCATTGGGCGCGCCGTTGTCCGCCCAAATCAAAAGCACGGAAACGGTCAAGAATGCCGCCGGGGAAGCCCTCTATCACGTCGTGCGGCTGAAGCCGTCCGGCTTCGTGATCTTGCCTGCCGATGATTTGGTTGATCCGATAGTCACCTTCTCCGCCACCGGCAGCTTTGACCCTGCGTCCCAAGGCCCGCTGTCGGCCATGATCAATCGCGACATGCCGCGGCGCATGGCGCGGGCGCGGACGGGCGTGGCGGCGGCTGGCGCGTCGAAGTCGCAGCTCAAGTGGCAGGGCTTCTTGGCGGGTTCACCCAATCCGCCGCCGGACTCGGAGGAGAACGGAGCCATCACCCTTGTGTCGCAAATATGGGTGGCGCCGTTTGTTCAGACGCTCTGGGATCAAAGCTCCGACGTCAGCGGAAATTA
>JBKQUS010000171.1:0-68887 GCA_052325505.1 Limisphaerales bacterium | reverse complement strand
TGTTGTTTAAAGGTCTTGTCAAACTTCTTCCGGTTGTTCTTGGATTGGATCACAGGTGCATTCATAGTTGCTTTGGCTTTCAATGTCTCTCTTTACCTGTGTCCGCTTTTTCGCGCAGGCCCAGCAGAGAAAGTTTGGACCTAGGGCTCAGGAGTCGTTCCAATTCACGTCCCAAGGTAAGCCATAAATCCGGCCAATACTCATCAAACGGAAGTAGATCGATGGAATGATTGCGGCAGGACTTAACAACCTCATCAATATCATTTCGCAACGACTCCTCCTCAGCCCGTGGGCGTGGCAGCAAGAGCGCCGGATCAATCAGCCCGAGCCGCCATCGCTTAGGTCTGTTTTCTTTGAGCCAATCTTTCAGACTTGCTAAAATTTCTTTGTCCGTAAAGTGGGCAAAGTCAACCGTAAAAGCTACTGTGGCGCGGCTCTCTGGCGGATCACCCGCGTCAAACGGTGACCAAATGCTGTGGGAGTCCGTCCAAAGCGCAGCTTCTTCGCTATCGTCATTTAGGGAGCGGGGGCGCGATCGGACTTCGTCGAGGTGCGTGCAGTTGGCATTCCAAAGCCCCTCCAACTCTCCCACCCACGAGAGGGAGAGCGGATGCGAAAGCAAGTTTTCATTCACCTGTTTGGACGTTTGTGCGCGCCAATCTGTCGAAGTTTCTTTCCCTTTGTTCCGAAGACTGAGCAGCCGGTCTCGATGCAGCGCAAGGGAATCTGGTGGCGAGAAACCATGGAGCTTTGCGACAGACTGGATCGAGAATTCGGTTTGAAGTGAGGGCATGAAATCACTGCTGATTTGCTGCCCCCTCCTCAAATGCGGGATGTTTGCTTAAATTAGACTTTCGCCGGGGCATAGGCTTTTCCAGCGGGTAAGGCCGGATGCGCACACGCAAGTTGCAACTTGCGATGGCCGCACCTGCCCGCTGGATTCAATTTTGACAGGCGCATAAGGTCAGAAAGGGGTCGCCAGAAAGGGGTCCGGAAAGGAGTTCCTTGCATTTCAGCATATTCTCTGCCGCACCGCGCCCGCCCTTGTCCGCCAACAAGTCCGGGAGAAACAACGCAACGCACAATCAACTTCACGGCCAAATGGCGGGAGGATGAAGCAGTCCCGAACTCTCGGCTTTCGTATATTTCGAGTCTTCCGTGGTTAAAATGCCGTTTTCTTATCATCCGTGGCCAAAAGCCTCTTAAGTTATTACTGCGCAAGTGGTTGCAACGAGTTGTCTTAAAAAATCACAGTTTTTTATAAAATTCTTGAAAAATCTGTTGACGAATGAATATACTAACTATAATGTAAGTTTAATGAAGTGCCAATGAAGGCCATGTCGAATATAATGAAAACAAAAATTAAAACTGAAACGGAATCCCCCGCCACACCCCTCGGCCACGGCAGCCGCCAGGGTAAAATCGCCCGGCTGCCACGCGACGTCCGCGACGAATTGAACCACCGTTTGCTCGACGGCGAATCAGGCAGGGGCCTGATCAACTGGTTGAATGCTCTCCCGCAAGTCAAAGCCGTCCTGCAACGCGATTTCGGCGGCCGTCCCATCACGGAGCAAAATCTTTTCGAATGGCGGCAGGGCGGATTCCGCGACTGGGTCGCCAAAATGGAGGCGGCAGACCTGCTGGACGATACCCTGGCGGACTGCCGGGAGATGCCGGGGCAAGGTGGAAATCGCGCTTCCGCTCGAGGTCGCAAGAGGTCTCAAGATAAGGCCGGGGAGTCTGTTTCGGACAGGGTGGCGGGGTGGTTCTTCCCGTATTATGTGGCGGCGGCGCGAGGGCAATTGGCCGCGGCCCGGACCCCTGCCGAGCGATGGGAGGTCTTGCGCACCATCTGCGCCGATCTGGCCGGTCTCCGGCGCAGCGACCATTATGTGGAACGTTTGCGGATTTGGCAGGAGAAATTACGGCTCGACTCAAAGGGTGTGACGGAGAAGGACTTCGTCAAATGGGCGCGCGCCCAACCGGATGTTGAGAAGCTGATCTGGCCGGACAGGAAGCGGATGACCCCTGAGGAGAAAGACAAGGCATACCGGGAGATTCTGGGAATCGATTAGCCCAAGGAAAGTGACCTGCCATGCAACGAGACTTCAAGCACCACGGTCGATGCACCCGCCGCAACCGGGGAAGACGATTCAGAAGAAGCCATTTCGGGGTCAAAAAATCCGACCTTTTCGCACCTTTTCGCACCTAATCCGACCTTTTCGCACCATTTTCAAACATTTTTTTAATGCAAAAGAAAGCCACCGAATCGAAGGCAGAAGCTGGCCGCGAAAAGGCGCAAAAAGCGCAAGCCTCAACGCTTTCCCGGGATGTTCTTGTGCCTCTTGGCGGCTATTCCCCTGGCCGGTGGGGCCTCCGGGCAGTCAAACCCGTTCTGCCGGTCGAAACGCGGGACAATTCCATGCAAATATCTTAAAGTGAACGCCTTGCATCTAAAACCCAGCCAAGCCAGGCCAAGGTCACTCAAAGCGACTCAAAGTGATTTGGGAGGCAAACACCGGCCTTGCTTTGCGACTTCGCGTCTTGGCGTGATTGCGTTTGGTTTGATTCAGGATCAAAAAATCAAGCTCCGTCGCACCCAGTCACACCGGGTCACAGTGAATTTTTGCGGAATACCCGGGCGGCGCTGCCGGTCTGCCCGCATCGGCGCGGCGGGGCCTGTTTGACTTTTGCGATTTCGCCGTCAAAGTAAAGCCATGAAAGTTGCGGCCACGTTTTTATGTGCGATGCTGGCGTGCCAGTTGATGGCCGCCGATAAAATGAACACAATTCAAAACATTCCGTTGCATGACATTAATGGCCAGCCGACTTCCCTCAAGGCCTATGCGGGTGAGGTCGTCCTGCTGGTGAACATTGCCTCCAAATGCGGGTTCACCAGGCAGTACAGCGGGCTGGAAGCCCTCTACAAGAAGTACAAGGACAAAGGGCTGGTCATCATCGGCGTGCCCTCCAACGATTTTGGCGGGCAGGAACCCGGCTCCGCCGAGGAGATCAAGGCATTTTGCACCTCCAAATTCGATGTGACGTTTCCGCTCATGGCCAAGATCCATGTCAAAGGCCCGGAGAAACATCCGCTCTATGTGGCCTTGACGGGGCCTGATGCGGCCTTCCCAGGAGAGGTCAAATGGAATTTTCAAAAATTCGTCATCAACCGCAACGGAAAAGTTGTGGCGCGGTTCCCATCGCAGACCACGCCGGAATCGCCTAAATTGGTCCAGGCCATCGAGTCGGCGCTGGCCGGGAAATAAGGCGTCGCCGGGAACTGAAAAAATGGTGAAAAATCCGCCCAAAGAAAGTCTTGAGCCGGGAACAAAAGACACTACCATACCCCCCACATGTCTAAGGTAAAACACATTGTTTTGTTGAAGTTTAAGGATGGAACCACCGAGGAACAAATCGGCAAGTTCTTTGAGGATGTTTTGGATTTGTCCGAAACTGTTCCGGGAATTGACGATTATGTCTCCGGCACCAATTGCAGCCAGGAAAGCCGCAACCAGGGTCTGACACACGGCTTCATCATGACCTTCAGTGATGTGGCGGCGCGCGATGCCTACATCGTCCACCCCGAACACGAACGGTTCAAATTGATGGCGATGGGGCTGGTCGAGAATGTCTTGATCTTCGATTTCGAAGTCTAAGCCAGCCCCGGACGTCCCCTCCCCCGCTGGTTGCAGCGCGCCGCGCTGCCGCCCGCCATTCTGGAGAGCGCCCTTGCTGAAATGAAACGCACGCATCATTGCAACGAATTGCGCCCGGCGCATATCGGTCAAACCGTCACGCTGGCCGGCTGGGTCCATTCGCGGCGCGACCTGGGCGGGCTGATCTTCATTGATATCCGCGACCGCGAAGGCCGCACCCAAACCGTCTTTGACCCTTCCGCACTGACCGGCGACCTTTTCGAGCGGGCGGCTGCCTTGCGCAGCGAATGCGTCATCAGCGTGACAGGCAACGTCCGGGCGCGTCCGGCCGGCACGCAGAATCCCAAGATCCCCACCGGCGAAGTGGAAGTCGCCGTGAGCGCCCTCGAGGTGCTGAACATGGCCGAGGTCCTGCCCTTCCCGGTGGATGACCCTGAAATCGCCAGATCGGTCAACGAGGAGTTGCGCCTGCAATACCGTTATCTGGACCTGCGCCGCCCCGAAATGGCCCGCAACCTCCGCCTGCGCAGCAAGGTCGCCACCGCCACGCGCCTCTATTTTGACGAACAGGGTTTCCTGGAAGTGGAAACGCCCACACTTTTCAAATCAACCCCGGAAGGAGCGCGCGAATTCCTTGTTCCCAGTCGGGTCAACGCCGGTAAATTCTACGCCCTGCCCCAGTCGCCCCAGCAGTTCAAACAAATCCTGATGGTCGCCGGTGTCGAAAAATATTTTCAACTGGCGCGATGTTTTCGCGACGAAGACCAGCGCGCCGACCGCCAACTCGAGTTCACGCAAATCGATGTCGAAATGTCCTTCATCGAACGGGAGGACATTTATGCCCTGGTCGAAGGATTGCTCAAAAGAATCTGGAAGACGGCGTTGAACATCGAAGTCCCCACCCCGTTCCTGCGCCTCACATTTCAGGAAGCGCTCAACCGCTACGGCATCGACAAGCCGGACACGCGATTTGGATTGGAATTGGTCGATTTCACGGAGGAGTTTCGCGCCAGCAAATTCAAAGTGTTCGGCGGCGCGGTCGCCTCCGGCGGCGTGGTCAAGGCGCTCAACGCCAAAGGCCTTGCCGCGGTCACACAAGGCCAGATCGAAACCATGACCGAGTACGCCAAAAGTTTTGGCGCAAAGGGCCTCGCTTACATAAAGGTGGAGAACGGCGAATGGAAATCGCCCATCGTCAAGTTCTTCAACGACGCCGAAAAAGCCGCCTTGTCGCAAAAGCTCAAGATCGAAGAAGGCGATTTGATTTTATTTGCGGCCGATCAATGGCTCAATGCTTGTGAAATCCTGGGCAAGATTCGCGGCTATTGCGCCGACTTGTTGAAGACCTCGGGCAAATTGCAGATTCCGGCCAATCGCTTCGATTTTTTGTGGGTGGTGGATTTCCCACTGCTGAGTTTCGACAAGGAACAGAACCGTTGGTATTCCAGCCATCATCCGTTTACCGCGCCGGTGGCGGAGGACATCCCATTCCTGACCACGGACCCGAAAAAAGTCCGGGGCCAGCATTACGACGTTGTAGTCAACGGCGTGGAATTGGGGGGCGGATCCATCCGAATTCATCAGCCCGCCGTGCAGAAACTGGTCTTTGAACAAGTGTTGCAGATTCCGCCGGAACTGGTTCAGGCCCGCTTCGGTTACATGCTGGAAGCGTTCAAGTATGGCGCGCCGCCGCATGGAGGCATCGCGCTTGGCTTCGACCGGCTCCTCGCCATTTTATGCGGAACACCCAGCATCCGTGATGTGATCGCGTTCCCGAAAACCGCCAAAGGGACGGACCTGATGACGGATTCGCCTGCCAGCGTCGAGCCGAAACAATTGCGCGAACTTCATATAGAATTGAAAGCGGAGAAAAAGGAATAGTCGGCCTGGCTCGAAACAGGGTGCAATTCAGCTTCTGGACGGTCCCGGTGGGGTGAGACTCGAACCCTGAATTCCCCTCACCCCGATGTGAAATATCCAATCTCCAATTTCAAATTCAGGTCGAACCCTGGCGCGACTGAAATGTCTGACAGGTTGTACGTGTCCTACAGGTCGGATTCGCCTCGGTCTGCCTGAAATTTGCCCAGCCTTGTGAGGGTCTGGTTTCTGCTGCCCCGCTCGGGTTGACGCCTGCCGCAAAGAAAATGCATCGTCAATACAATATGTGATTATGCAGTTATGAGTCAACGATCCCCTCCACCCACACCCACCTTCCACACCTTGGTCTCCTTTACTTTGAGTCAATTCGTTGACAGCAAATTGGCAAAATAATATAAATTGGCGCTTGAAGGCAACAAGGCATTCTGTTGTAGTACTCATGGCTTCCTTCTTATTTCTTGGGAATCCTCCGATAGCTCACTGGCTCCGCTCTGTGTTGATGTGGCAGCACGAGCGCGAATTCTTCATCCCACACTGGATTCAGATAATTGCGCGCAATCCACTCGATTACCGGAACACACACGGCATCACCAAACCCGAAAAGCGCCTGATTGAGCGAGATTTTAATAACGAACTCGTCCGCACCCATAAGCCGGGCGCATTCTCTTGGTGTCAGCAACCTCACTGCGAAGCGGCCTTTCCCGGCAGCAAAGAGGATTTGACGTCCGCTGCCCCCGCGCGGGGTCCTAAGGCAACCAGCCACGCCATCGGTCCGAAGTTCTGCCATTGATTTTCCGTGACGGATTCGCCGAAAGACGGTTCCATAACTGACACGGCTGCCTTGAATCATCATCTCCGCTTCAGCGCGGTGTTTAGGACTCATTTGGTTCAACAGATACTCGCAGCGCTCCCGGTTCCACCAGATCTGAGAATTTGGCGACAACTCTTCAATGATGTCTTTCAGCCTGAGCGTCGACGTGGGCAGCGGCGGCAGTGGGCGAATCTTCCACGTAATTTCTCCATGCCAATAAACAAAATCCGCCAGCGCAGACGGTCTGCATTCGCTCTGGTAGAACTTGGGAGTCCTATCGTTAAGAGAGGGAATAATCTCTGTCTTGGTGCCAACAACGAAAAGGCGCTGTCGGCTCTGGGGCACGAAGCGGACTGCATCAATGATGAATGCGTCAACGGCGTAGCCAAGCTTGTTCAGGGCGAGGAGTGCGTCCCGAAAGTCGTTCCCATCGTGCGAAGTTAGGAAACCAGTGACATTTTCTAGAAGGATTATCGGCGGTTGCCGCCGGCCCATTTTTGTCAGAATGTCGATGAATCCCCAAAAGGCAGAAGATTGGGCACCAGCAAGCCCCTGGCGCGCCCCAGCAAGCGAGAGATCGTTACACGGGAAAGACGCGGTCGCCAACGCAACCTCGGGCACCGTATCCACGTCGAGATGATGAACATCGCCCAAAATAAACTCGCCCGTGTCCCCAAAGTGGTCGCGATACATCTGCCACTTGTCGTCGTCAATATCGTTGGCAAACGCAATGCGCCAACCAGCTCGCTCCAACCCAATCCGCATCAGGCCGATGCCAGCGAAAAATTCCGCAAAGTTTTTTTGGCTTTTGCCATTCATAATTCTGCCCATCATATTTCCATATTCAGGCTGCCGTCATCAATTTGGATTTGATACTGCGCGCAACCAAGCCCGAATCCTTCAAGGCGTGCTGCCAGATCCGAACTACTCGCCAGCCAGTTTGGCGCAAAAGGCGGGTCGTTGTGCGGTCCCGTGCGGTGTTTCGTGAAATCTTTTCTTGCCAGTATCGCCGATTGTCTTGCGGCATGCGGCAGTGCCACCGGCAACCGTGCCAAAAGCAACCATCCACAAATATGGCGAGGCGCTGCTTCGGAAAAATAAAGTCTGGCTTTCCAAGAATTGGCTGGTGCCTGCGCCAGCCTTTGATGCCGTGTGCGCGAAAGATTGAAGCCAATTTCAGTTCCGTGTCTTTGTTGCCTTTTGACCGGATGGCAGCCATGACTTGAGAGCGTTTCCGTTTTGAAAGGACATCGGCCATTGATTCTCGACCACATTTTAGCAAGATCATGTGCCTTTTGGAAATTCGGCACAAGGTAAAAGGCATGATCGTCTTCGAGGCGTCAATCAGACATCAATCTACGTCGTCGTTTCTCATCCAACTCGTTGGAGCGAGGTCGCAACCCATAGTTTGGTTCGTTTTTGGATAATCTCCTGATCATCCATCGCCAGCGTGCCGCGACCTGGCACCCGCTACATGTAGCAGCCCTGTAGCATCTCGTGTAGCGGGTTAAGTCGTTGACTATCAGGGATGTAGCGGGTGTAGCGGGTTTTCCGGACCTATATGTCAACCTGGCGTTTGTGACGGGTCTGTGCCGGGTTGTGTCGGCCTTTGTGACGGGTCACCCCATGCTTAAACACTTGACCATCAACATTTGTGACGGTGTGACGGCTCCAGACCCCTGGACGCCTCGATCCAGGGGCTGGTATGGGGGTGTCATACTGCTCCTAATCTTAATCTTAATCGGCCAGAGTTTTAACGATCCAGTTCGACCCGTTTCGATCAATTTCGACCTGTTTCGACCAAAAAATAAATCCCAGAACCTGTGGAAACCGTAAAAGCCGTAAAATGGATTTTGGCCCCTTTCCGATTGCAACCTCCTGCCAGCCAATCCATTCCAGCCGAAATAGGCGGAAGGGATTTTACGGCTTTTACGTAAAAATTACGCATGGGTGTATGGGGGGAGGGGGGCAAGAAGGCCGCTCTTTTTCCTTTCCCCCGTCGCGTTGATCCGGCACCCTGACACGCATGAAATCAATTTGCTTATTAATGGCTTTAGCTTCCCTGTTTCTGGCCTCCCCTTTGGTTTCCGCCGGAGAGGAGATCAACACCCTGACCGCCGCCGAAAAAGCCGCCGGATGGCAGCTCCTGTTCAACGGAACGAACTTTGATGGCTGGCACAATTTCAGGCGGGATGGCATCCGCCCGGGCTGGCAGGTCATCGACGGCACCATCACCTGCGTCAATCCCCGCCAGGCCGGCGACATTGTCACCAGCGGGCAATACGACTGGTTCGAATTGCAACTGGACTACAACATCGCCCCAGCAGGCAACAGCGGCATCATGTTCCATGTCGGGAACACCGGCCCCGCCGTCTGGTTCACAGGCCCTGAGTTTCAACTGGAGGACAATCAGTTGGCGGAAGACCCGGTGCGCTGCGGTTGGCTTTATGGCTTGTATCAACCCCCCATCGATCCCAAAACCGGCAAAACACTCGATGCCACCAAGCCTGTCGGCGAATGGAACCACGTCCGTCTCCTCGTCACCCCGCAGAAGTGCGTGCATGAAATCAACGGTGTCAAGTACTTTGAATACGTCCTGCACAGCGACGATTTCAACCAGCGCGTCGCCGCCTCCAAATTCGCCATGATGCAGGGCTTCGCCAAATCCGACATCGGCTCCATCGCGTTGCAAGGGGACCATGGCTCGATCTCCTTCCGCAACATCAAGATTCGCCCCATCAAGCCATAACCGCGCCGCGCCGGCTAGCTGCTCTCCGCCAAAAACCGGTAGCCCACGCCCCGGACGGTTTCCAGGTATTTGGACGCCGGCCCGAGTTTGTCGCGCAGGCGGCGCATGTGGGTATCGACGGTGCGGGTGTCGATGTGGCTTTCATATTCCCACACGTCCCGCAACAAGCGGTCGCGCGACTGCACATGACCTGCGCGTTGCACCAGAAGCGTCAACAGGTTGAATTCGGTGGCCGTCAGTTCCACCCGCCGGCCCTTGACCGTCACCAGGTGCCGCGAAATATCCACCTGCAAAGCGCCAAACACATGCAAGGTTTTGGGCGGCGCGCCCCCGCTCTTCTCTAATCTCTTCTTGACGCGTAACACCAGTTCGCGCGGACTGAACGGCTTGGGCACATAATCCACCGCCCCCAGTTCGAAGCCGACGATGCGGTCCATTTCGCTGGCGCGGGCGGTCAGCATGATGATGGGGATCGCGCTCGTCTTGGAATCGCGCCGCAGCAACTTGCAGACTTCCAATCCGTCCAGTTCCGGCAGCATCAGGTCCAGCAAGATCAAATCGGGGCTGGCGGAGCGCGCTTTGCGCAGCGCCTCCGCGCCGTCCGCCGCGGTCAGGGTTTGGAAGCCGGCCTGGCCCAGATTATAAGTCACCAGGTCCAACACATCCGGTTCGTCATCGACCACGAGAATCTTGGCCTTCATCCCCACAACCTTGACAGGGACGCCCTCCCCTAAACAACGGCAACGCGGTGACAATTAGGTGACAATTGAATGACGAGCGCCGCGCCGCTTCAGACCGGAAGCGTTCCCTGTTGGTACCCTTCGAGCAATTCTTTGATGCGCCTGGCGTCCGCCTTGCGATGACCGTGGCTGGTCAATGGATCGCTTCCGCCGGAGGATTCTATGATGATCTTTGACCAGAGCAGGCCGGTCTGGATATGCACCGACGCCACTTTCTGGATGCTGATGCTGATCTCGTCGATGCTGAACCACGACCGCTTGCGCCGCATCACTGCCTTGTCCGAGACTTCGATGACGGTGGGAAAGAGATGATTGCCCGTTGTCCACCGGCTGGCTTGGAATGTTTCGGATGCCATGCCTTCGATTAACAGGCCGTCGCTCCGCGGAATCAAGCCCCGATTTACAAGCGATGGATTTTTTCCAAAAGCGCGCTGGTGGACTTCCCGGGCACGACCGGGAGCAGCACGATTTTGACCCCCAATTTCTCAAGCAGGTGGCGTTCGTCCTGGTTAATGGTTTCCAGGGTGTAGTCGCCACCCTTGACGTACACGTCCGGCATTATGCTCTTCAGAAAAACCCTGGCGTCCAACTCCGGGAAAACATGGACGGCATCGACCGATTGCAACGCCGCCAGAACCGCCGCGCGGTCTTCTGCGCTGTTCAATGGCCGGCCTGTTCCTTTCAGCGCGCGCACCCCGGCGTCGCTGGTCACTCCAACCAGCAAAACATCGCCCTGCCGCCGGGCCTGCTCCAGATACGTCACGTGGCCCAGGTGCAGCAGGTCAAAGCACCCATTCGTCACCACCAGTTTCTTCCCCGCCCGCCGCAACGCTTCCCTCCAGCGGGCTAGATCGGGAGCTGCCAATATTTTGTTCGTCAAACCCATCGCCGGCCATCTTGGGTCAAACAGCAGCCCGTTGGCAACCCTGCATGTGCGACGTTGGGTCATCCGTTCGTGCTTGTTTTTTTGGGCAAATATCGTAACTTTCGGGCATGAAGAGTGATGTTCTGCCCGTGGAAATTCGCGGAATACTTCCAGCCAACAGCGGCTGCGCGATTTTCGTCGGCAACAACCAAAAGGTTTTCGTCATTCAGGTGGAGCACAATATGGGAGCCATCATCGGGATGTTTTTGCGTGACACTCCAAAGGAACGCCCCCTGACCCACGACCTGATGAACAGCATCTTCAAGGGCTTCAACCTGACCATCGAGCGCGTCGTCATCACCGAACTGAAAAACTCCACCTATTACGCCCGCCTCATTTTGCAGCAGGAAAATGAGTTGGGACGAAAGATTGTGGAAATCGACGCCCGGCCCAGCGATTGCCTGGCTCTGGCCACCGCCCAAAAACGTCCCATTTTCGTCTCCTCCCCGCTCTTCGAACAAGTCGAAGACATGACCGAAGTGCTCGACCGCATCAACGAGAACACTGGCGAGTCCGGGGAACAGGAATAATCTGCCCCATGCCCTCCGCCGCCACCATCACAACACCCGTTTTGCTGGTCTGCGGCGACGATGAATTCGGCGTCAAGCAGCGCGCGCGCGAAATCTACCAGAAATGGTCCGAAGAGATCGGGGGCATGGACCACGAAATCATCGACGCGGCCGTGACCCATTCCGGCGAGGCGCTGAAAAGCCTGGTCAAATTACGCGCCGCCTTGCAAACGCTCCCCTTCTTCGGCAGCGGCAAAGTCGTCTGGCTGCGGAACTGCAATTTTCTGGGCGAAGAACGCACCGCCACCGCGCAGGTTGTGACGGAGACTCTGGCTGGCCTGTCGCAGGAACTCAAGGCCTTTGCCTGGGGAAATGTCCGGCTGCTCATCAGCGCCGGGAAGGTGGACAAGCGAAAGTCCTTCTACAAAACATTGGAGAAAATCGGGTCCGTTGAAACTTTCGCCGGCTGGTCGGCGGACGACGAGGATTGGTCAAGCCAGGCCGAAAGCTGGGCCTTGCGCGCGTTGCGCGTTTTGAAAATGGAGATTTCCGATGAGGCGCTGGCCCTTTTGGTGGCGAGCGTCGGCCCCAATGTCCGCCAGCTTGACAGCGAGATCGAGAAACTATCCTTGTATGTCGCGGCCCGCTCCCGCATCCAGGTCGAGGATGTCAAAGCCATCGTGACGCGCAACAAGCAGGCCCGCGCCTTCGCCCTGGGCGACGCGCTGGGGGACCGGGAATTGGACCACGCGCTGGCCTGTCTGGATCAAGAACTTTGGGAGATCCGCCGCGACCCGAAGCGCAACGAAATCGGCTTGCTCTACGGCCTGATCAGCAAGGTGCGCGTTTTGATTTTCATCCGCGAACTGCTGGCCCGGCGCTGGCTCAAACCTGAATCGGACTTCAGCCGCTTCAAGGCGCAGCTCGGGCGCGTTCCGGCCGATACGCTGCCCGATGACAAGAAATTGAATCCACTTTCCATGCATCCGTATGTGTTATTCCGGGCCATGCCCCAGGCGCAGAATTACTCGCAAAGCGAACTCATTGCGGCCATGGACCTGCTGTTGGAGTGCAACCAGAAGCTCATTTCACGCAACCTCGACCCCTCCCTGGTCTTGCAGCAAACACTCATCCAAATCATCAGTTGCCCGGTTGAAACGGCGCTCGAGGAGCGGCGGCTGATGCCGGTTTGACCGGGCTCAATCGCATCGCAATGTTATCCGAGCCATGAACCAACCCCCTGCAAAATTAATGGTGGCAGTCTATGACCGGACGGTCTGCGTCAAGGTGAACGGGCGGGCGGATTTTACTTCGAGCCTGGATCTCAAAAAGTTGATCAGCGAACTCTGGCAGAGGGGCTACAGCCATTTTATCTTTGAATTGTGCGATTGTCTCTCCATGGACAGCACCTTTCTGGGGTTGTTGTCCGGGATTGGCCTGAAACTCTCCGGCGGCAAGAGCGTGCAACTGGGCGCGCCTTTGGAATTGCTCAATCCGAATCCCCGCATCGCGGAAACGCTGGAAAACCTCGGAGTGACGGGCCTGTTTGCCATCAGGACTTGTGCCGAACCCGCCAGCAATAAATTCGAGCCGCTGGCCAAAGCCCCGAACAATACGCAGATGGAATTGACCCGCACCTGCCTGGAAGCGCACGAGACTTTGATGGCCATCAAGCCTGAAAACATCCAGAAATTCAAGGATGTCGCCCAATTCCTGGCCGACGATCTGAAACGCCTCGAAGCCGCGGGCGGATAATAAGGCTGGTTGCTTCTTACTTTTCGACGGCACGCGCGGCAGCGACGTCCTGTTCGATCTGACGTTGCAGGGCCGCAGCCGATGGGAATTGGCGTTCTTCGCGCAGTTTCTTGAGGAATGTCAATTCGATTTCCTGGCCGTATATGTCCCCGGCAAAATCCAACAGGTGCGCTTCCACGCACAATCCGCCTTCGGACAAATACATGGTGGGGCGGCGCCCGATATTGACGGCCGCGCGATGGGTGTCCCCGTCCCAGCGCGCTTCGGCCGCATACACTCCCGCAGGCGGAACAAGGATGCCGGCCACATTGAGATTGGCCGTTGGAAACCCAAGCTTCTGTCCGAGACGTGCGCCGGCGATGACCGGCCCGCACAGGGTATAGGCCCGGCCCAGCATTTGCCCCGCCATATTAAACTGAAGAGTGCGCACTGCCTCCCGAATGCGGGTGCTGCTCACCGGCTGGCCGCCGAGGAGAACATCGGGCAAGGCATGGGCCGCGAACCCCAATTCCCCTCCCAAAGCCTGGAGCAGGGCGACGTTGCCAGAACGCCGATGGCCGAACTGAAACGTTTCCCCCACACAGATGGCGCGAATGCCCTTGAAATCGCGCGCCAGGCTGCGAACGAATTGATCGCCGGTAATTTCGCTGAAAGCCTTGTCAAAATGAATGACGCAGACGGCGCCCAGGCCAAGGGACTCCAGAACCTGCAGCTTTTTCGACAGCGGATAAATGAGTGGCGGAACGTTTTGCGGCGCGACGACTGCGTTGGGATGGCGGTCGAACGTGACCACAACCGGCATGGCGCCGTGTTGGCGCGCTTCCTGGCAGGCCCGGCCAATGACGGATTGGTGGCCCAGATGCACACCGTCGAAAACGCCGATGGCCAGGCAAACGCCACCCGGCCCGGCGTCCAATTCAGCGGCGGCATGGATGACATTCATCGGGCAATGAGGCCGGAGCGGTTCAAGCCGGCTGCGCCAGGGTCAGGAACGGCAGCACCCGCTTCTGCAGATCACTGGAGGTAAGTTTGAGGGCGTCCTCAAACGGAATCGAGTCCTTCACGTCAAATTTCCCGGAGACAATCCGCCTCAAGGAAGCCAGATGCGCGCCACACCCGATTTTTTGGCCAAGGTCATGGGCCAGGGAACGCACGTAGGTGCCCTTGGTGCAGGCGATGCGGAACTGGCCGAACGGCTCGGAGTAGCTGGAAAAGCGAAAGCTGTAAACGTGAATCAGACGCGGCTTGCGTTCCACTTCGATGCCCTTGCGCGCCATTTTGTAAAGAGGGACTCCCTTGATCTTGACAGCCGAGACCATGGGAGGCGCCTGCATCAAATCGCCCTGGAATTCGGCCGCCGCCGCGTCCAGCTCCTCCAGCGTGATGGGCGGCACGGGCAGCGAGGAAACCAGTTCGCCCGCAGCATCATAACTGTCCGTGGTCTCGCCGAATTTGATCGCGCCCTCATAAACTTTGTCATCGGACATGAGCTTCTCGGACAGTTTGGTGCCTTTTCCCAGAACGATGACGAGCAAGCCGGTGGCGTTGGGGTCGAGCGTCCCGCAATGGCCAACCTTCTCCAGGCGAAAGGCGCGGCGCAATGCATCCACCACGTCGTGCGAGGTCGGCCCCGCCGGTTTGTCAATCAGAACCGCGCCGTCGAATGGATCAAAGACATGCATGTGCGTCAGCGGGCGGCATCGAGGGCTTTTTTCACCGCGCCGATGACGCGGCGCTGCACGGAAAGAGGCTTGCCCTCAATGCGCGCACCGGCCGCTGCGGCGTGACCGCCGCCGCCAAATTGCGAGAGGATTTCGTTGACATTAATGCGCGGTGATTTCGAACGCAGGCTCACGCGGGTCAGGTCCTCCCCGACTTCCTCAAAGACACACGCGATCACCACCGGTTCGATGGCACGAATATGATCGATCAGGCCCTCTGTGTCGCTGCGGTCCGCCCCCGTGCGGGTGAAATCCCTCTTCCTGAGCCAGAGCCAGGCGATCTGGTTGTCGTGGGTCAAATGAAAATGGCTGTAAACGTGCTTGAGCAAGCGGACGCGTGACAGGGAATAGGACTGATAAACCTGTTGGCAAATGGTTTCCAGGTTCGCCCCGAGCCTGACCAGTTCGCCGGCGGTGTGATAGGTCAGCGGCTTGGTGGTGGGATATTGGAAGGAACCCGTGTCGGTCGAAACCGCCGTGAACAGGCAATCGGCGATGGCCGGCGTGATGGGCCAGCCAGCCGCTTGCAGCAGCCGGAAAATCAGTTCGCCCGTCGAGGCTTCGCGCGCCGAAATCCAGTTCAAATCGCCGTAGCGCGTATTGCTCTGATGATGGTCGATGTTGATGAGGAATTTGCGCCGGCTGACCGCCGGTGCCACCGTGCCCAGCCGGTCGAATGCCGCGCAATCAACCGTGATCACCAAATCGAAGTCCCGTGCGCCGTTGGGCTTGTGCAGCAGTTTTTCGGGGTCCAGAAAAGCATACTTTTGCGGAATGGGGTCTTCGTTCCAGCACGAGACATCCTTGCCCTGCTTGAGCAGGGCAAGGGCCAGGGCCACTTCCGAGCCGACGCAATCGCCGTCGGGACGAATATGGCCACCGATGGCAATGGTGTGGCTCTCCGCTATCTTGTCAACAATGCGATCAATGATCTTGAGGTGGGATTTCATTCCGGTTCCAGGCGCGAGGACTTCTCCAATTCGTCCAGAATTCTCAACACCCGGTTGCCCCGTTCAATGGACTCATCGAGGATAAAGCGCAATTGCGGCGTGTATTTGAGGACGATGCCCCGCCCCACTAGGCCCTGGATGCGCTTGCGCTTTTTCTCCAGCTCCTCCATCGCCCTCCGCTTTTGGGCGTCCCCGCCCAGCACCCCGATGAACACCGAGGCCGTTTTTAGGTTGGGGGCGACGTTGACGTCGTTGACGTTGATCAGTCCGACTTCGCTGACAGGCAATTCGCGGCGGATGACTTCGCCGATCTCGCGCTTCAACATCTCGCGCACGCGTTCCATTCTCAGGGACATGGGATTCCTCCGGGCATCAAGCCGCTTTCGGGGCTGTTTTTTCGGTGGTGTAACACTCGATGGCATCGCCCACCTGCATCTCGTTGAAACCTTCGATGCGGATGCCGCACTCCATGCCGGCGCGCACTTCGTTGACTTCATCCTGGAAGCGCCGCAGGGTCTGGATAATGCCCTGGTAAATCAGGCCTTTGCGGCGGAGGACGCGGGCCTTGCCCCGCACGATTCGCCCGCTGCTCACCATGCAGCCGGCCACGTTGCCGCCTTTGGACAGTTCAAAAATCTTGCGGACTTCCGCCGAGCCAATCACTACCTCCTTCACATCCGGTTCCAACAGCCCGGCCATCGCCTCTTTGACCTCGTCGATCAGTTCATAAATGATGGCATACAGTTTGATCTGCGCGCCTTCGCGCTTGGCCAGATCGGCCACGTCCGCATCGATGCGCGTGTGAAAGCCCAGAATGATGGCCTCCGAAGCTGAGGCCAGCAGCACGTCGGACTCGGTGATCGTCCCCACCGCGCTGTGGATCACCTCCAGCGTGACCTCGCCGCCTTCTATTTTCTTGAGCGCTTCCACAATAGCCTCCACCGACCCTTGCGTGTCGGCTTTGACCACCACCCGCAACGTCTTGGCCTGGGTGGCGTCGAGCGTGGCAAACAGATTCTCCAGCGTGACTTTGGCCCGGGTTTCGGTCGATTGCGTCCGCGCTTCCTGGGTACGCTGGTCGGCCAGATCGCGCGCGGCTTTCTCGTCTTCCAGGACGCTGAATTCCAGGCCGGCTTCGGGAATGCCGTTGAGGCCGAGAATCTTCACCGCCACGGAAGGGCCGGCCTCTTTCTGCCGCGTGCCTTCCTCGCTGATCAGGGCGCGCACCTTGCCCCACCACGGTCCGCAAATCACCACATCCCCCACCCGCAATGTGCCTTTGCGCACCAGCACGGTCGCGGTCGGGCCGCCGGGTTCGAGGCCCGACTCGATCACATTGCCCTTGGCGCGGCGATTCGGGTTGGCTTTCAGTTCGAGCAGATCGGCTTGGAGCAAGATCATTTCCAACAGCTTGTCAACGCCCTGTTTGGTCAACGCGGAGACATCGACAAAAATCGTTTCACCGCCCCAGTCATCCGGCACCAGACCCCGGTCCTGCAATTGCTGGCGGACTTTCAGCGGATTGGCATTGGGATGGTCGCACTTGTTGACTGCGACAAGGATGGGGACCTTGGCGGCTTGCGCGTGACTCAGCGCCTCCAACGTTTGCGGCATGACGCCGTCGTTGGCCGCCACCACCAGCACCACGATGTCCGTCACCGTCGCCCCGCGCGCGCGCATCGCGCTGAAGGCGGCGTGGCCCGGCGTGTCCAGAAAAGTGATTTGTTGCAGCTCGTGTTTTCGTTCCGGGTGCGGAAAGGAAATCGTGTATGCGCCAATATGCTGCGTGATGCCGCCCGCTTCTCCCGCTGCCACGTTGGCCTTCCGAATGACATCCAGCAGGCTCGTCTTGCCATGATCGACATGCCCCATGATGGTCACCACGGGCGGGCGCAGCTTCATGTCTTCCGGCTTGTCCTCGATGTCCAGTTCCACCTTCTTGACCGGAGTATGGGCGCCGCCACCCCGCTCCCGTTTTTCCACCTCAAAACGGTAATTGTACTTGGCGCAAATCTTTTGCGCCACCTCCTCCTCGATGGACTGGTTGACGTTGGCAAACACGCCCACTTCCATCAAGTCGGCGATGAGTTGAAAGGGTTTGCGCTTCAGTTGCTCCGCCAGGTCGCGGACGATGATGGGCGGTTTCAACGTGATGATTTCGCCGGAAGTGGGCGGGACAAATTTCCCCGGCTTGGGCGCCGCCGCGGCGGCTGGCGCTCTTTGCGCCGATCTTTGCCCCAGTCGTTGGCCGGGCAGTGACGGGGCGCCTGCAGCCGCTGCCCCGGGACGAACAGAGCGAATATCGCCGCGTCGCGTGAAATCCGTTTTGGCGCCACCCATGCCGCGCGCGGACGGCTTCTCGGGTGCGGGGCGGGGCGCAGGCTTCGCCGGCAACACAACAAAACCCACCTTCTCACCAATGCGCGGCAGACGCGGCGCCGGCGGAACTGGCGGTGGCGGAGGAGGAGTTTCCGCCGGCTTGACGGACGGTGGCAGTTCCACCTTCGCCTCAGGAGCCGCCGGGGGGGCAGGCGCAACGGCTTCAACGGCCTCTGCGACCGGCGTTTCAACTAGTCCTGCCTCTGCTTCCACCGGGGTCGTGGACACAACAGGCTCAGGGGCAGGCTCGGATATAATCGTGATAGGCGCCGGAGGGGCAACGGGTGCGGCCGCAACAGTTGGAGCCGCCTCGGAAGAAGGAGCTTGTGGGTAAATCTCGGCCAGTTTTTGTTCAAGAAACTCTGCGGTGATCTTATCAAGCGAGCTGGACGGGACCTTGGCGGCGCTCATGCCCAGTTCCTTGGCTTTGGCAAGCACCAGCTTGCTTTCGATGCCAAGTTTCTTTGCTAAGTCGTAAATACGAACGGGCATAATAATATTTCGGGCAATTGGCCCACAAAGCTCTCATGACCTTAACATGCCAACACTGTGAACCTCCAGCCCATAAAATCAGGCCGACTCCGGCTTGGAGGCGGCTTCCACACCATTGCGCCGCGCGGCTTCGGCCTTGATCGCTTCCACGATCGCAGGCACCTGGCCTTTGAGCTGCTCGATCTGTTCCAAATCACTCGGCTCCGCCTGAAACAACGCGTCCAAAGTGGAAAATCCCGCATGGACCAATACGCTGGCGATTTCCGGCGTAAGACCGGGAATGGCGGCGATAGTTTGCACCGCTTGCGCGACCTTTTCCTCAAATCCAAAGATGACAACCGTTTCCGGTTCGATGTCGATTTGCCAGCCCGTCAGCTTCGAGGTCAGGCGGGCGTTTTGGCCGCGCTTGCCGATGGCCAGCGAAAGCTGGTCCTCCGCCACCATGATCCTTACCCGATGCCGCTCTTCATCCACGATAAAAGCCTTCAGTTGCGCGGGGGCCAGGGCGTTGGCGACATAGGTCTTGATGTTCGGATCCCACTTGATGATATCCACTTTCTCGTTGTTCAGCTCGCGCACGATGTTTTTGACGCGCTGGCCGCGCAAGCCGACACAGGCCCCCACCGGGTCCACCTTCGGGTCCCGGGTGTGGACGGCCAGTTTGGTGCGAAAGCCGGGTTCACGGGCAATCCCCTTGACCTCAATGGTGCCATCGTTGATCTCCGAAACTTCCAATTGGAACAACTTGATGACAAACTGCGGGTCGGCTCGCGACAAGATGATCTCGGGGCCATGCATCCCGCTTTCCACTGCCTTCACATAACAGCGAATGCGTTCGCCGATTTGATATTCCTCGGTCGGAACGCGTTCCCGGTTCGGCAGCAGCGCCTCGTATTTCCCCAGATCGATCGTGACGTCAGACCGCTCAAAACGCCGGACGACCCCGCTCATGATGTCGCCGACCCGGTCTTTGAATTCCGTGAAAATCAGTTGCTTTTCCGCGCGGCGAATATGCTGCATGAGCGCCTGCTTGGCATATTGCGAAGCGATGCGACCGAAGCCAGCGGGGGTGACTTCCTTCTCCAATTCGTCGCCCAACTGGGCGTCCGGCTTGATGCGCCGGGCATCAAAAACGGAGATCTGATCATGTTTGGAAATGACCTTGTCGGAAACCACCAGCTTGGCGAAGGCCTTGATGTCGCCGTTCTTGGTGTCGATGGTGCAACGCAGCTCCCGCGCCGGTCCGACCGCCTTTTTCGCGGCCGAAACCAGCGCTTCTTCCACCGCCTGGACCAATACGTCCCGGCTTATCCCCTTCTCGCGCTCCCAGAATTCCAAGACTGCCAAAAAATCCGCGTTCATATTCTCTCACTTTCCCCACACGGGGAATAAAAAAGCCGGTAGAACCTGGCTCTCCGACTTTCGCGCTGGACGAATCCAGCAAAAAAACTGTACGTTGCCTGTATATCTTACCCAACCCGACGCAACCGTCAAGCTTCAAAACGTGCTCCAAAAAACACCGTCCAGACGCACCGATAAAGGGCGGCAAACCTTGCTTTTCCGGCCAAATCATGGTGCCATTTCTGTCAGGATTTGCGAATGACATTCGGCAAGCTCAATCGGAGGCATTTTCTCCTTCTCTCGATTTTGGCCGCGCCAGCCTTGGCCTGTGCCGACGCCAATTGGCTTGAGCCTCAATGGGTTAGGACTCGTTCCATCAAGCTCGCCAAGACAAAACCGACCCATCGGATTGTCCATTTTACCGACATCCACCACAAAGGCGACCGGCCTTACCTCGAATCCGTCGTGCGAAAAATCAACCGTCTGTCCCCGGATGCGGTCTGTTTCACCGGGGATCTGATCGAAGAGTCGCGCTTCATTCCCGTTACGCTGGAAATCCTGCAACAAATCAAATCCCCCCTCTACGGCGTCCCCGGCAACCACGATTATTGGAGCCACGCGTCATTCGAAGCCATTGGCAAGGCGTTTGCCGCCACGGGCGGCGCATGGTTGATGGATTCCCAGGTGACCACCGCCGACGGCAAGGTGCATATCACGGGCGTCACCTGTTTGCGCGGCAAGCCTGCTCCGCTGACGCCAAAGCCGAAAGGCAGGAACATCATGCTGTTGCACTACTCGCTGATGGCGGAAAGAGTGAAAAATTCGTTTGATTTGCTTCTGGCCGGGCATTCGCACGGCGGCCAGGTGCGGCTGCCCTTTTACGGCGCGTTTATTCTGCCCTACTGGGTGGGCAAATACGACCTGGGAATGTTTCGCGTCCCAGCCGGGCCACTCTACGTCAATCCCGGCATCGGCTGGCTGGCCACCCCCATCCGCTTCAACTGCCGTCCGGAAATCACGGTGTTTGAAATTTAGAGCCTGCCACACTTTTTCTGGCTTGAATTCGGGTGCCCGCTTGCGCAATAAACTAAAAACTTTCTTTGAGATATATGGGTGCATTTATCGTGAATTATCAAGTCCGGACCGATTCTCTTGCCGCCGTACGCGATGCTCTGGAAAAAATGGTGACGGAGCGAGCTTACGTTTCCCCGGCCAAAGATGGATGGGTCACCGTTTACGACGAGGAATCTGACTCTCAAAACGGTGCGGTGCTTCAGCGAATCGCCTCCGGCCTTTCGCGTGCGCTTAAGACTGACGTCCTTGGTTTCATGGTTCACGATAGCGACATCGCGATGTACTGGCTTTACCAATCCGGAGACCTGTTGGATGAATTTAATTCCGCTCCGGATTATCTCGGCAACGCCGTGGATGACGCCACCCGCGATCGTTTGCGCGGGAAAGCTGAACTTCTGCTCCCATTATGTGTTGCGGGTACAACTACGGAACAAATCGGCGCCGCTATACACCCAACGGAGGAACCCGTCTTCGCCGAAGACTACCTTGCAAAGCTCGCCCCATTGCTGGGGATCGATGAAACGCGGATTAATTTGGGCTTCGAATATTTTACAAACGAAGGGTCGGACATTCTTGACGACGCATCGGAATTTGAATTGCTCGGCCAGGATGAAGGCTGAATAAATCTAATGTGTCAGAGGGGCCATCAAATGTCAGAGGGAGTAATTCCCCAGATAAAGTGGCGTCCAATTTGGCCGGTATCGCTGCTCTGATCCGCGTGCAAGGTTGTACCTAAGTGTTAAGGTTGGGTACCGGTTTCTCCCAGACGGTCCCTGAGCTCAGTGACGGCTGGCAAGTGAGGGGGACCAGGAGCTGGAAGCATCGTCCCGCCAGTCACAGTTTCGTTAACGTCACGAAACAAACATCGTTGTCCCTGAGTTCAAACGTTTCATGGACAGTGCCATCGGCCGCAACGTTGACGATTGACACTCGTTCCGGCCTGCCCTCGCTCATCGATTTGATGTAAGCCACCTGCGGCTTCGAGAGCTGATTCGGCGATCCCACGTCCATGTAGGCGGCGTAAGCGTCATTGGCACGGTAGCCGACCCGGTAAACCGCCATCGAATATTGGCCGGCCGGAACGCCGGACAACGCGAGCGTCACGCTCGACCTCGGGCGCGACGGCAGGTCGCGTTTGTAGAAAACCTGATTGTTCACGGACGGAGCGGGGTGCGGCAGGGTGAAATCCCACACCAGCGCCTGGATGCCGCCTGACTTGTCAGTGCAAACCCACGACGCCGCATCCGGGCATTCCAGTTCGGTTTCACCAAGGCGGTTGAGAAACTGATAGGCGTAGAACGCCGGCTTGTTGATGCCCTGGTAATTTACCAGGCCAAACCCGCCGTGGAAGGGCGTGAACCGCGGACCCGGTTCCTCAAAGATGTCGGTGAACACCCAGTACGACATCGAGTTCACCGCCGTGCCCGCCCCTTTGACCTTGTCGAGGATGAAAGCGGCGCTGTGGTAGCTGTCGTGGACGGGATCGGTCGGCGTGTAAGAGGCGCTCCACTCCGTAAAGTGCAGCTCGAGGTTCGGCAGTGCGGAATCGCTTATCCTTTTCCGGGTATCGATCATTTCGCCGTAGATGGCGCGGGGGTTTTGCGACAACACCGTCCCGGTCTGGCCGGTTTCGTCGAGGAACCCCTGATCAACCGCATAGGTGTGCGTGGACACGAAATCGACGGGAGAGTGGTTTGTGGCGCAGAACCCGATGAATTCAGAAATCCAGCCGCAGCCCGCCGTCGCCGGTCCGCCAACGCGGTAAGCGGGCGAGACACTCTTGATGGCCCTCGCGGTCACGTCATACAGCCGGAAATAGTCCTGTTGTTTGCCTGCGAAAAAGCCGCCCAGGTTGGGCTCGTTCCACACCTCGAAATACCATGTCCTGACTTCGTCCTCGCCATAGCGCTCCTTCAAATGCGTGGTGAAGGCGCGAATGAAATCCGCCCATTTGTTGAAGTCCTTCGGCAGGGTCACGTTGCCTCTCCACCAGAAAATCGTTTGTGAACCCCTCGCCAGGGCGGAAGGCATGAAGCCAAGCTCGACGAATGGCTTCATCCCGATGCCCTGGAGAAAATCGTAAAGCTCGTCAATGTATTGCCAATTGTATTCCGGCCGGCCCGACTTGTCCTCGCGGTAAACACCCATGTCATCGCAAAACAACCCGTGCATCCGGATGTAAGTGAAGCCGCATTCCTGGTGGACACGGGTGAGTTGGCGCTGCCAATCGGCGCGCAGTCCCTCGTTGGCGCGCCCGGCGCCGATACAGGCCTTGAACATCGTATTCAGCGGGCCTTTTACGCGATGAAGGTCGGCCGAAATGATTCGTTCCGACAGCCCGTTCGTGCCGGCGCCGGAAGTGGCGTTCGCAGCGGCAGCAAGGATGAGACAGGATGTAACGAGTGGTTTGAGCAACCGATTGAAAAAGAGTGAATAGTTCATGGTTCATTCAGGACTGCGCATCGTGGACGAAAGTCTTATCGAGAGACGGATAATCAGTATAACCTTTGGGTCCTGACGAGTAGAAGGTGGATTGATCCGATGCATTGAGCGGGGCATTTTGGCGAAAACGTTCAGGCAGGTCCGGATTGGCCAGAAACAGAACCCCGAATGCCACCGCGTCGGCTTCTCCTGCCGCCAAAACCTGACTGGAGGTTGCTTGGGTGAATTTATCATTGGCAATGTAACTGCCACCAAAAGCCGCTTTCAATCGCGGCCCGATGCGCTTCTCCCCAAGCGATTCACGGGCGCAAATAAAGGCCAAGCGCCGTTTGCCCAATTCACGAGCCACATATCCAAACGTGGCCAACGGATTGGAATCCCCCATGTCGTGGGACTCACCGCGCGGAGCCAGATGCACTCCGACATGATCAGCGCCCCACACAGAAATAACGGCGTCGGCGACTTCCAGCATCAGACGGGCGCGATTTTCAATTGCACCGCCGTATTCGTCCGTGCGATGATTGGTCTTATCCTGAAGAAATTGATCGAGCAGGTAGCCGTTGGCCCCATGAATTTCCACACCATCAAAACCGGCCCTTCGCGCATGTTCCGCTCCGTTGCGATAAGCCTCGACCACGCCGGGAATCTCCGCCAGTTCCAACGCCCGGGGCGTGACAAAAGGTTTCAATGGTCGAACCAGACTGACATGCCCGGCAGCCGCGATGGCGCTGGGCGCCACCGGCAATGCGCCATTCAAAAACATGGGGTCTGAAATGCGTCCGACATGCCAGAGCTGAAGCAAAATGCGTCCGCCCGCTTTGTGAACCGATTGGGTGACCTGCTTCCAGCCGTCCACCTGCGCGGAGGACCAGATTCCAGGAGTATCGGCGTAGCCCACCCCCATGGGCGCGACCGAAGTCGCTTCGGAAATGATCAGCCCGGCCGACGCGCGTTGCGCGTAGTATTCGGCCATCAACGCATTGGGAATACGCTCGGCTCCGGCGCGCCTGCGGGTCAGCGGAGCCATGATGATGCGGTTGGGAAGATCCCAAGCGCCAATGCGGACAGGATCCAATAAAGAAGGCATGCTCTTTTAGAAACCCGAAATTTTATGAATTGGTGCCCGGCAGAACTCGGTCTATTTGGCGACGGAGGCCTCCGCTTTGCGCTTTTTCGCTTCTTCAATCACTTTCTGTTCCAATTCGCGCGGCATTTCCGTGTAATGATCGAACTTCTCGGTGTGAATGCCCCGGCCCGCAGTCAGCGACCGAAGCTGGCTAGAATATTTGTAAAGATCGCGCGCCGGCACTTCGGCGCGAATCACCTGGAACTGTCCGTCCGCGTCAATGCCCAGAATCCGCCCCCGCCGGCTCGAGATGTCCCCCATGACTTTGCCCAGGCAATCCTCCGGGATGCGGACTTCGATCTGGTGAATCGGCTCCAGCAGGCAGGGCCGCCCGTTCATGAACGCTTCCTTGAACGCAAAATAGCCCGCGATCTGAAACGCGATGTCCTTGGAATCCACCGGATGCATTTTGCCATCGTAAAAATCTATCTTGACGTCCACCACTTTGCAGCCGGCCAGGATGCCTTCGCGGCAGGCGTTCTGCACCCCTTCCTCGACCGACGGCACAAAAACCCGGTCCACGTTCTGGCCGGTCAGGGAGTTGGTGAATTCCACGCCCGTATCGCGCGGCAGGGGCGAGATGCGCATCCACACTTCCGCGAATTGCCCGGCGCCGCCGGTTTGCTTCTTGTGGCGGTACTTGGAATCCGCCGGAGCTTTGATCGTTTCCCGGAATGGAATGCGCGGTTCGCCCATTTCCACGTGGGCGTTGAAGCGCCGCTTCAGCCGGTCCACGATCACGTCCAGGTGCAGTTCGCCCTGGGCCGAAACGATGGTTTGGTGCAATTCAGCATCAACGCGATAGACAAATGCAGGGTCTTCCTCATGCAACGCCGCCAGCCCGGCCGCGATCTTGTCTTCCTCGCCCTTGGCCGCGCTTTGCAACGACGCATGGATGGTCGGCTGCGGATATTGCACCTTCATCAACTTGACCGGCCGCGTCGCGGAGCAAAGAGTGTTGCCGGTGTGCGTGTCCTTCAGTTTCACCACCGCTCCAATATCGCCTCCCGTCAATTCCTCCGCCATGGCGCGATTCTGTCCGTTCAGGATGTAAAGCTGCCCGATGCGCTCGGTCACGCCGCGTTCGGAATTAAAAAGCTCCATGCCGGGCTTGAGGCTCCCGGAATAAATCCGAAAAAAGGAAAGCTCCCCGAAATGGGCCTCGGCCATGGTCTTGAACACGTAGGCGACCGGCTCCGGATCGGTCAGCCGCACCTCCCCCGGCGTCCCGCTGCCGTCCACCGCCGCGTAACGTTTGCGATCCGCCGGCGAGGAGCCGTACTTGGCGATGAAATCCATCAGCCGCGCCACTCCCACGTTGGTCTCGCCCGAAGTGCAGAAGAGCGGAATGAAATGCTGCTTCTGCACGGCGGTGTGTATGCCGGCGCGAAACTCCTCTTCCGACAACCCGCCTTCGTCCAGATATTTCGTCAGCAAAGAGTCGTCGGATTCTGCGATGTATTCGATCAATTCGCGATGCAGTGTGGCCGATCGCTCCTGCCATTGGCCCGTGGCCGGCTCCTCGGTGTATTTCCCCCGCCCGCCGGTAATGTCGTAAGTCACAATTTCGTTGCGCAGCACGTCCAGCACCTGATTGAAGCCGGGGCCGGGATTGATCGGCAGGTTCATGGGGAAGACGCCGGGGCCAAAATGTTCGCGCGCCGACGCCAGTACCGGATCGAAAGTCGTATTGACTTTGTCCAGGGCATTGACCACCAGGATCTTCGGGATGCCAAGCTCCGTCGCATAATTCCAGACCCGCTCCGTGCCGACACCGATGCCATGCTGGGCATGGACAACGATCAGCGCAAAATCCGCCACACGCAGCGCGCAAAGAGCTTCGCTGATGAAGTCCAGGTAGCCGGGTGCGTCGATGATGTTGAACTTCTTGCCCATCCATTCCGTGTGCAACAAGGAAGCCTGCACGGAAATGTGCCGTTGCTTTTCACTGGGATGATAATCAGAGACCGTGCTGCCGTCGGCGACGCGGCCCATGCGGCCGATGACGCCGCTGCAAGCCAGCATGGCTTCACTCAGCATGGTTTTACCGGAAGAGGCGTGGCCCACGATGGCGAAATTGCGGATATCAGACGGAGAGTATTTTTGCATAACTTATAATTCGTGCCCGGCCATTTGCCTGAGCGATGCCCCCGATTCAAGCATCAACCCATCAATTTGCCAAGCGGTTTAATTTCCGTTTTCGTTTGGTCCGCCGCTCATGCCGCGGGCGGCGCGCCGCCGGTCAGCGTCAGGAACACATGCTCCAGCGGGCCGGCATCGCCCGCGCGGCGGCGCAGTTCGTCGCGCGTCCCGACCACGACGAGGCGGCCCTGGTGCATGATGCCGATGCGATCCGCCATTTCTTCCGCCACGCTCAATTGGTGGGTGGAGAGAAAGACGGTGGCGCCTTGTTGGGTGCGTTCCTTCAGGACGTCCTTCACCACCCGGGAATGTTGCGGGTCCAGCCCCACCATCGGCTCGTCAATCACAAGGACCTCCGGGTTGTGCAGCAGCGCCGAGACAATGGCCACGCGCTGGCGCGTGCCATGCGACAACCCTTCGATGGGCCGGTTGACGAACGCTTCAAGGTGGAAGCGCGGAATGAGTTCGCGGCTGGCCGTTTGTATCCGGTTTTCGCTCATCTGAAATATCTGCCCGATGAATCGCAGGAATTCCAAAGGAGTCAGCTTGTCGTAGAGAAACGGAAAATCCGGCACATAAGCCAGGCGGCGGCGCGCCTCCAGCGGGGCGGTTTGCACGTCAAATCCCGCCACCCGCGCCGTGCCCCGTGTCGGCTTGAGCAATCCAGCCAGCACCCGGAGCAACGTCGTCTTGCCCGCCGCATTGGGACCGAGCACGGCAAAGAATTCCCCGCGCTCCACCTTCAGCGTCAAATCGTCCACCGCAACAAGGTCGCCAAATTTTTTTGTCAGGGAATTCAGTTCGATCATGGTTTTATAAATGACTGAACGCCTCATTGCGCAAGGTCAGTTGGTTCGGCGCCTCCACCCAGAGTATTTCGCCAGCCCGGCTGGCAAAAATGGAGATGCGCTGTCCCAATATTTCCGTCTCCAGGCGATAAACCCGCATCTTGGAATGGCCCAATTGCAGCCAATCTTCATGCGCCGTCCACCGGATGCCTGCCGCCGCTTGCGTGATGGAATCTTTTTGCAGGGGCAGGACCGCGGCCAGGCCCGCGAGGTCCTCCCCTCCGAACTCTCTCAGGAGCGTTTCCGGATGGTCAAAATCGGAAAAGTCCACCGTCGTTTGCCAACCGCCGCCGTCGTCATTGGCTTTGACCAGTATTTTCCGGGCTGCCGCGCTGGCGCGAACGTCCCAAATCGTGGGCGGCATTTTCGCCGTCAGGCGAAATTCCTGCCAGGTTTGGTTGGTCGAAAGCCGGAGTTGCATCTCAAAGCGGACGCGGTTGGTGCCAAAAATCGCCGCGTTGCCATCCAGGCTCAACCCGTAACCGGCCGGTTGCGGCGTCAAACCATCGGGCGCGTAATCCCTGGACAGGCTTTGGTTCAACGCCTGCGCCGCGCCGCCCGCGGTCACCATCCATTGGCAGAAGCCGGTCCTTTCCCCGTGATTGTAAATCTCGAGCGAGGAATTGTCCGGCGCGGTCAGTATTTTGTCCAAGACAATCTCCACCGGGATGGCGCTGCCGATCTGGCTGTGCGCCAGCATTTGCGAGCGCCAGAGCAAAAAGTTCATCGCCAGCCAAAATCCCGCGATCAGCCCAAAAAAAATCCGGGAACGCATTTGGTTCAAGGCAAATACAGGCTCTGCCCGATGCGCAGCCGCCTTGGATCAGTGTGCGGGTTGGCCGCCAGGACCGCGCTGGCTTTCATGCCGTACTCGGCGGCGATGGAGGTGATGGTTTCGTGCGATTTGACAATATGCACACGCGGATGCGCCGGGGCGGGCAGCGCGGTCGCGCGGGGCCTTTCCGCGCGCGGGGCGGCGGGGGCGGTCACCTGGGGCGGCGATTCCGCGTGGCCTTGGGCGGGCGCGGTGCTGGCCGCAAGCTGGTTTTTGAGAGCCTCCAACTGTTGTTTCAGCAGCGAGTTCTCCGCGTTGAGCCGATCCACCTCCTGCTGTAAATTCCGGCTGTTGGGCAGCGGAAATTCGCTGTTGGCCAGTTCCTGTTTGCAGCCTCTGATCCGTTCCCTGACCAACGCCGCGCGCCCCGAGTCGGGCTGCAACTGCAGATGCCGCTCATAATGATAAATCGCCGCCGCATAATCATTCAGCTTGGTGTCATAGAGCCAGCCCAGCTCAAAATGGGCCGCGGCGGAGCCGGGATTGGTTTCCAGCGCTTTCTCGAACTCCTGCGCCGCGCCTTTGAAATCCTGGCTGCTCGCCAGATTGCGGCCCCGTTGAAAATGAGGATCCTGCTCCTCGTCCAAGTGATTATTGTCCTCTTGGAAACAGCCGCCCACGCAGCTCATCAGCACAAACAGAACTACGCAATGTCCAATCACCCGCAAACAAAACATGCCTCCAGCCTAGCGCACGCCGGGCCTTGTTCAAAGTTTCAATTTCCACAACGGGCCTTGCGCCCTTGAACTGCCCTGGAGAAATAGGCAGCATGACCGCCGCATGAACAAAGAGGCCCAACAGCCCGCCTTGCCTCCCGTGGGTGACACGGCGCGTCGCAACTGGCTGCTGGGGGTTTTGTTGGTGGCCCTGACCATCATGGCCTACCAACCGGCCTGGCACGCCGGAACCATCTGGGACGATGACGATTACATTACTCCCCCAAAACTCCGCTCTCTCAACGGATTGGCCAGCATCTGGACGCAACCCGGCGCCACCCACCAGTACTATCCTTTGGTTCACACGATTTTCTGGGTGGAGCACCGGCTCTGGGGCGATGCCACGGCAGGGTATCATTGGGTCAACATCCTCCTCCATGCCGGTTCCGCTTTGCTGCTGGCCAGAATACTGCGCCAACTGCGCATACCGGGCGCCTGGCTGGCCGCCGCCCTCTTTGCCCTCCATCCGGTCGAGGTCGAATCGGTGGCTTGGATTACGGAACTCAAAAACACCCTGTCCGGCCTCTTCTATCTCAGCGCCGTGCTGGTGTATCTGGGATTTGATCGAAAGCGAAGCTGGGAAAGTTATGCCCTTGCCCTGGGTCTGTTCATCTTGGGGTTGTTGTGCAAAACGGTCATCGCCACCCTGCCGGCGGCCTTGCTGGTGGTCTTTTGGTGGCAACGCGGCACCTTGTCCTGGAAACGGGACGTGCTGCCCCTCCTGCCCTTCTTCATCACAGGTCTCGGGGCCGGATTGTTCACCGCTTGGATGGAACGCAAGTTCGTGGGCGCGACAGGCGCGGAATTTGATTTCTCCCTCCTCGAACGGTTTCTCATCGCCGGGCGGGACATTTGGTTTTATCTGGGCAAACTGTGCTGGCCGGTGGATTTGGCCTTTATCTATCACCGCTGGAATGTCAGTCAGGGCGTGTGGTGGCAATACTTGTTTCCGGCGGCGGCCTTGCTGTTGCTGGGCCTGTTGCTCTGGCGGCGCTGGCGCGGGCCGCTGGCCGGGCTGCTTTTCTTTGTCGGCACGCTCTTTCCGGCCCTGGGGTTTTTCAACGTGTTTCCGTTCCGCTATTCGTTCGTGGCGGATCATTTCCAATATCTGGCCAGCCTGGGTCCATTGACGCTGGCGGCGGCGGGGATCAGCACCCTGCCCGGTTTGTTTCGGAAACCAAAACCCTTTCTTGTGCCGGTGTTGTGCGCCGTGTTGGCGCTGGTTCTGGGGACGCTGACGTGGAGGCAATGCCGGATGTACGCCAACGAGGAAACGCTCTGGCGGACCACCCTGCGCCTCAATCCCGATTGCTGGATGGCCGATTGCAATCTCGGCGGCGGTCTTGTGGGAAGCGGCAGGTTGGACGAAGGCATCCCCCTTCTTCAGCACGGGCTGCAACTCAATCCTCGCGACTTCAAAGCCCACTACGACCTTGCCTTCGCTCTCTTGCAAAAGGGAAAAGTGGATGAGGCCATTGCCCACTCCCAAAAGGCGCTCGACCTCAACCCGCGCTATGCGGAGCCTCACCTCGTTCTTGGCGACTGTTTCTTTCGGCAGGAGAGGATGGACCAAGCCGCCTCGCAATACCAGGAGGCGCTGAAAATGGGACTGGATTCCGCGGAGGTGTATCAACGTTTCGGCAAGTGCCTGGTCCGCCTGGGCTGGGTGAGCGAAGCCATCGCCCGGTTTCAATCAGCTCTTCAAATCAACCCCGACCTCGCAACAGTCCATCTCGACCTCGGCAACGCCCTGCTGCAAGAGGGCAAAATGAATGAGGCGATGACGCAGTTTCAACGAGCCTTGGAACTCAAGCCGGACCTTGCGGAAGCCCGCGGCACGTTGGGCAGCATCCTGGCCCGCCTCGGCCGAACGGATGAAGCCATCGTCCAGTTCCAAACGGCAATGCAACTCGATCCCGACTCTGCCCAGGCCCATCTCAACCTCGGCAACGCCCTGCTGCAAGAAGGCAAGGTGGATGAAGCCATCACGCATTATGAAAAGGCGCTGCAACTCAATCCCAACTACGGCAAAGCTTACAGCAACCTGGCCAACGCTCTTCTGCAACAGGGACGCGTGGCCGAAGCCATTGCCCGGTTGCAACAGGCCCTGAAAGTCGAAACGACCGATCCTTCAATCCAGAACAATCTGGCCTGGCTTCTGGCCACTTGCCCGGACGCATCGTTGCGCAATGGCGCCAAAGCGCTGGAACTGGCCCGGCAGGCCAATGAATCTGCTGGTGGAAAGAACCCTTTCTTTCTTCACACCCTCGCCGCCGCTTTCGCCGAAACGAGGCAATTTGCCGAAGCCGTGCAATGCGCGCAAAAAGCCATTGAACTGGCCCAAGCGGCAGGACGACACGATTTGGCGGAGCGATTAAACAGCGAACTGCAGTACTACGAAGCGGGCCGTCCGCTCCACCAACCGTGAACGCCGGTCATAAGCGGGTTAGAGAATGCTGCACAAAAGCGGAGAAGGCCGGGGTTGGCTCCCCGGCCTTCTGAGAACAAAATTTTCAAACTCAAAACTTGCTGCCCCTTCGCGTCACACCTACGCTTTCCCACACACACGGAAACCCGCACACTTGCGCCCTCATCTGCAAATAGACTACCAGAACACCGGATTCCTGCCAGTCACCAATACTGGTGACACATGGGGACGGGATTATATACTTCGCAAACGCCGATTTTTGGCGTTGATAATCAAAAACTTACACCATGCGAATAGCAGAACTTTGTCGTCGGGGATCTCGATTTCAAGGAGCAAAGCGGCGTTGACGGAAGGGCTGCGCGCGGTTTGAATTGTCGGCATGAGTTTGAATTGCGTGGCGGCATCATGCCTGGCGATGCTTGTGATGTTTCTGGGCTGCCTGACTGCTCAGGCTCAAAAAACATTTGGCGCACCCTCTGACGGCGGCGGCCCGGGCGGATCGCCAGCCACAAACGCTCCCTGCTGGCGTTTCCCAATCCGAATCGTTAATAATCGGAAGGTTGACTTGCGTCCCCAATTCGCATGGTGGCGGAATAATTTTGAGGCTTACCAGCGCATTTTTTCCAGCGCTCAGGAGTCGGGCAAGCCGCCGGTTTTGTCTTCCCTCCCTCCGCCGCCACTGCCGGGCTGGCAACGCATCAAGGCAGGCCGTTTCATCTCCAACGTCGCCTATGGCTGGGCCTGCGAAGCGGTGATCGAGGATTTTCCGTCACACTCGGTCACAAACAAAATCATCCTCCGCAATCCCCCTCTGGCCGACAAGGCCGAATGGGACGATTTAGTGGGCCAATATGATGACCTCAAGGATCAGGCTGGCGCTACCAACCGGCCTCCCCGCCACGTTCACAAGACCGCGAAAACAGGATATGCCGGCGCAGCCCGTCAACAGGCCAGCGCACAAGCTGGCACCAATGCGGCCAATTTGGCGGTTCAGCGCCATAACGCGGCACTGGGCATGGCTGACATTGTGGCTGCGCTCCAGAAATTCCCAAAGGGAACAAACTATACCGTTGACCTATTCGCCTTGAAGATCGGTTACATTCAAGACGGCTCGCATCGTCAGGTTTTTGATCTGGGCCAAATGTATTTGAAGTGAGCAAAGAAGTCCTTCGCCGTGTTAGGACCTGCATGCCGCTATTTTGCCTGCCGGCCTGTCAGAGCGGTCCTTTGCTGTTGCAGGGCTTGCTGGCCCTGGGTGTCGCTGGCGGGGATGGCTTGCAAAAGCTGGTCGATCACTGAGAGACGCTGGTTGATTTGATCCGGCGTCAATGAATTCAGGAGATCAGCCACCGAGAAATCCTGGTTCCCATTGGCCATGTGCAATCCCTGCGTGCTGGTTCCGGGCGGATTTGGGTCGGAGCCAAGCTGGTTCTCGCGCCCGGCAAGATAAGGCGCCAGTTGCGCCAATTCGATGTCGGACAGTTGTCCCTGTGCGGCCATGTTCCCCAGCGCCTTGAGGGCATCGCTGTTTTGCGGCGCCAGTTCCGCCAGGGCTTGTGTGGCGGCCGATTGATTTCCCCCGGCGTCTGTCTGCGCCAGTTGAACCAGGGACGACACCCCCGCCCCGTTGGGAAGATTGGCCAGTTCAATGGCCGCGTAATAGGGCCATTTGGCGCTGTACTGCGTCAAATCCGCCGTGACATCAGTGCCATTGGCCGCGGCGGCGGACAGCAATTGGAACAACGGCCCCACGTTGGCGCCGCCCAGTTGGTCCTGCGCCGCAAGCGCCAACTGCGCCCGCACCGCCGACAGAACCTGCCCGTCATACTGGCCGGGCGCCTGCTGTTCCAACGTCGCCGCCAGGGTCGCAACGTCGGTTGGAAAAGTGCTTGTCTGCAAAGTCTGGAGCATGGCCGCCGTGGCTTCCGGCCCGCCGATTTGCCCCAAGGCGTTTAACAAGCCCGCCCGCAGGGATGCATACCCCAACTGATCCGCCCCCTCCACCCCCGCAAAGTTGATGTCCTGGTTCTGGGCCAGATACGCCTGAATCGCAGCCACGGACGATGCCCCCTGCCGAACCAGTTGTTGCAGGCTGTCTTTCCACTTTTGAGCGTCATCCGCCGTGATCGGGCCGTTGGTGCCAAGCGACGTCAGCGCGGTCATCAACACCCGCGAATCTGTGTGCGTTTCAATCCGGGAAACCTGGACCGGTGGAGGCGCCGCCTCCACCGGGGGCGCAACCGCCACCGGCGCGGCAGGTTCCGTGGTCTCCTCGCGAGGCGCGACAGCCTGTGCAACGGATTCCTTTTGACCCGGCGCAGCCGTCGCCGCCGGCGTCTCCACCGGCGTGGTGGCAGGAGGCGGTGAGCTTTGAAACATCTTGTAAGCGGCCGCCCCGGCGATGGCGAGCACCCCGACAATGACCACCAGCAACACGATGAAAGGCTTCCGCCCGGTCGGCGGATTCATTTGCCTGTCGGTTCGGGCTTGTGGTGGGTTTGCGCTCATGGCCTCACTCTATCCCAAAATTGGCATGACACAAGCGCGTTGCCCCGGACTTCTTTCCGTTTTTGATCATTTGGGCTTTATTGTTTAGTCGAAATAGGTCGAAATAACTCGAAACAGGCCGAAACGAGGAGGGGCGACGCAGCTGCGGGTCGAGGCGTCCAGGGGTCTGGACCGTCACACCGTCACACTTGTTGTCAGTCAAGGACTTAAGCATGGGGCAACCCGTCACAAATGCCGACACAACCCGGCACGGAGCCGTCACAAGCATCGAACCACAAAGAGTAAAGAGCACAAAGAACTGCTTGATTGATACATTGGTCTGGAAAACCCGCCACACCCGCTACACGGTTGATAGTCAATGACTTAACCCGCTACAAAAATAGCAACATGGCCGCTACAGACCCGCTACATTCCTTCCAGGCGGGCGCTGGGTGGATGGTCTCCGTCCTTTAAGCCCATACCTGCCTATCATGCGGATCCTTAATCGGGGCGGCGTTGGCCACATTTCATTCCACCGAAAACAGCGAAGAACTGGTAGGCAGCGTTGACATGCGTCAAGACCATAGTGCAAGGTTTGTTGCAGAATTGCACGGAGAAAATTAGGCAATAAATGCGATGCGTCCGTTGAGCGGGACGATTTTGGACCTTGTGGGGTTTGACGATTATGATTGAAAGGAACCGGAAGACCGCTGCGCGGCTTCGCGGCAGAGTTCAGCCATCCGACGCGCCATGGTTTCAATGCCGAATTGGTCGCGGACGGCTTTTTGTCCGGTTTCGCCCAGGGAACGCGCCCGGGGCGGGTCCAGCAACAGACTCTCGATGGCGTCGGCCAGGGCCGTTGCATCGCCGGGCGCGCACAACAGGCCGCCGCCGGTGGCTGCGATCAATTCCGGGAACGCGGCGTGATGCGGCAGCACCACCGGCACGCCGCAGGCCAGGGCCTCGATTACATACAATCCGAAGGCTTCGCCGTACAAGGCCTGCACGGAGAAGACGGACAGCGAGCGAAGAAAAGCCTGCTTGTCCGCGCGGGATATATTCGGGTGGAATTCAACGTCGGCCAGCAGACCGCTTTCTTGCAGCCGCGCGCGCAATTTATCCACCAAGGGCTGGTCCGCCGGGCCGCAGCTTCCGCCAATGCGCAGCTTCAGGTTCGCGACGCGTCCGCGTGCTTTCAAATGGATGAAGGCGTTGACCAGTGTGTCCAAACCTTTCTCCCGGCACATGCGCGCGAAGTAGCCGAGCACGGGCGTCTGCGCGCCGCCCGAGGCCGGGGCGGCGTAACCGTCCAGATTCAGGCCGTTGGGCAGGACCCGCACCCGGTCGGGCGCGAGTTTCAGGCGGCGTTGCATCAGGCCGGCATAGTAGCGGCTCGGGGCAATGAACAAGTCCACGTCGGCCGCGCGTTCCGCCGCCGTTTGCCAGGCCCGTTCGCGGTCCGGCGAAGGCAGCGCGTCGAGAAACCAATCCTCCCCTTGCAGGGAGCACAGCACCGGCGCGCGCAACTCCGCTTTGATGCGCCGCGCCATTCCCACGAGCAGGGCGTTGGACAAACTCACCGCGTCGGGCTTTTCGGTGCGGAGCCAGCCGATCAATTCCTCCAGTTCCCGCGCCTGGTTGCCTTCTTCGCCGCGCAGCATGGAAATTGTCATTCCGCCCAAATCTGCGGCGCTGGTTTTGGCGGCCGCGCCCGAGGCCCATTTCAGCAGCGTGGTGGAAGCCAGCGCCCGATGCAGCCAGGCCGGCGCATGGCGGAAAAGGGCCGACTGTTGCTCAAGATAAACATTGATGCCGCTGAAAAAAATTGGTGTGCCGGCGCTTTGGTTTTCCTCATCCAGGGTCAACGGCAGATAAAGCGGAACCATAACCGCCTCATGCCCCAATCGGCGCAAGGCCGTGACCAGGGCGTTGTCGCGCAAGCACGCGCCGCAGAACATTTTGCCCGCGCCCGGCGTCACTTGCACGATGCGTAATGGAGGCTGATCAGCCATTTCCCAATATACGCAATGGCGGCGCTTTTTTGAAGGCGGTTTCGCGCAGGTAGATTGGTTCCAGTTTGTCGCCGGAAACAAAATCGGAGAGCGCGCCAGCCAGGATCCCCAACACCGCCGCATCGGGATAAAGATTGATGGCCCGCGGAAACCACGTATTGAGGTCGGGGCCAATGATCTTCTCGTCGGCGGCATTCCGCTGCTCGATTTTGAAAAACGCCGCCAAATGCAACGGCTCGATTTGCCGGAGCGCGCCCGGTCCAATTTCGAAGCGCGCCAGGTAAAATTCATTGCGTTGCGCATCCACCACGATATTGACCGGCCCGAATATTTTTTCCAACCCGGCCTGGGCGGCCAGGCACTCCACGCTGCTGACGCCGAGGAGATTGACGCCCCGGCCCAATTGCCAGCCTTGGGCAAAAGCAATCGCGCCGCGAATTCCGTTGTAGGAGCCGGGGCCAAGTCCCACCGCGATGGTTTCCACTTCTTCCCGCTCGCAACGGGCCTGTTGCAAGGCCTCCTCCACCAGGCCGATGACGCGCCGTCCGCCGGTTTCGTAGGCGCGGCCAAGGACGGTCCCGTCTTTCAGCAGGGCGACGCTCCGGCATTCGGAAGAAAAATCAACCGCCAAAATCTTCATAGAATATTTCGCGCTCCGTCTCGCCAAGGGTCTTGATCTGCACGCGGCGATATTTTCCCGCCGCCGGCACGCTGTCGCTTTCCAGCCAGCGCTCGATCCATTCCACCACCGCGACCCCGCGCGGGCGGACCAGATAAGTTTCCAGGCCGGCGGCAATGATTTGCTCGCGCGTAGCGAGGCGGAAAAGGTCAAGATGAAAAAGCGGCAGGCGCCCGCCGCGGTATTCATGGACGAGGGCGAAGGTGGGCGAGGAGGCGCGCGGGGCCGCCCCCAGCCCGCGAACCAGGCCGTTGACCAATTGGGTCTTGCCCGCGCCCAGGCCGCCGCTCAGGCCGATGAGCCATCCGCTTTGGGCCAGGCGCCCCCACTCCTCGCCGAGGGATTCTGTTTCGGCGGTGTTATGAGAAATGAACGTAGCCATGGGCTTCGAGCGGGCGCAGACCGGTTTTGTCGCGCAATTTCAAACCGGGAGCGGATGTCATTTTGCCAATGCAACTCAGGCGCGTCTTGGGGAATTGTTTTTTCCAGGCGTCCAGCAATGGAACCGCGACGCGGCCCGCCACGGTGAAGAGCAGTTCAAAATCCTCCCCGTCGCTCAACGCGGCCAGGAGCGGCGTCCGGGCGGAGGATTCGGACCGCGCCTGCAACCGCGCCGCCCGGCTGATGGGGATGGCGCTGGCCATGATTTCCGCACCGACGTTGCTGAGCCGCAGCAAATGACGCAAATCGCCAGCCAATCCGTCGCTGAGGTCAATCATCGCGTGAATGGCGAAATGATCCGCGAGCCAGCGCGCTTCGGCCAGGCGCGGCTCGAACTCCAAGTGTTTTCCGGCCAGCGAACCGCCCAAGTCGCCCGTGACAAACAGCGCGTCGCCCGCTTTGGCCCCGGACCGCAGAATACATTTGTCCGCGGCGACATCGCCCAGCACGCAGACCGAGATCAGGAGACGTTCAGGGTTGGTGGTGGTTTCGCCGCCGACAATGGCCACCTCGTGCCGCTTTGCCAGGAGGCTCATGCCGTCGTAGATGCGTTGCAGGAACGGGGCTTCGAAATGGCTGGGCAGCGCCATCGTGACCAGCGCCGCAATCGGCCGGCCTGCCATGGCGGCAATATCGCTCAAGCAGCGCCCCAGCGCTTTGTGGCCGATGCGTTCCGGTTCAGTCGTTGCGGAAAAATGAATTCCTTGCACGACCGCGTCTGTCTTGAGCAGAAGATACCGGCCCGGCTGGCCCGAGTCCAACACGGCGCAATCGTCGCCCGCCCCGACAATGACCGAAGCGTTGCCCGGCAGGGAGCGGCTCCATTGCGCGATGAGTTCGAATTCGTTCATGAAATGTGCAGCAGGCGCTGGATCGGGTCCGTGTAAATCAAAAAGAAGAAATTGACCGCGTTGAACATGCCGTGGGTCGCGATGGGCGTGAGCAGGCTGTCTGTGGACTCGTAGAGAAACGTCAGCACCACCGCCAAAAACACCAACGACGCCAGGCTGGCCATGTTGAAATGCATGATGCCAAAGACCACCGAGGTCGCCCACAGTGCCCAACGCGGATGGCCCGCCTCTTTGATGGTCGGATACAGAATCCCCCGGAACAGCGCCTCTTCCGCGATGGGCGCGAGCAGGATGGTGAACACGCCAAACAGAACCTTTTCCGGCACGGACAGGGCGGCGCTCTGCAACTCCGTCACGGCGGCTTGGGCGACGGGGTTGAGGTGCAGCCACTCCATCACCACCTCCGAAACCCATTGCAAGAAAAACACGGCGGGCAGGACCAGGACGCCCACCGCCAGGCCGGCGCCGACGGCCCTGACCCGCGAGGCCGGACGCAGGCCGAAAGCGGCGCGCCACGATATATTTGACTGGCGAAGAAAAACGGCGATCCAGATCAAGGCCGCGCCCTGAAAGAACGCGATCAAAACGATCATCTGCACAAACTTAAGCTGGTCCGGCGACAGGCCCAACGTCTCCTTTTCCAAAATCCCGCTCAGGAACATGCCGCAGGAAAGCGTGACGATGACGCCCAAAAACAGGCGCGCCACAGCCTCGATGCTCCACGATTTCTGCGAAACCATGGCAGAAGCTAAGGTTGGCAGGCAGGGCATTTCAAGCTAATCTCCGGTTGTCCCTGCGGGACTGGAGTTTTGCTTTGCAATTAACGATCTGGTCGTAGCATAACAAAAGTCAGACACATTCGAGTTCCGAAGTGTTATGAATACTACCGAGATTGACATCGCAGCCCGCCGCAAAGCGGCTGAGATATATCGTCACTTTGCGGCGGGGTTGGTTACCAATGACCAGATGGAAGATTCGTTGCCCAAGAGCTTCGAGAGCGGTTTGCACGATATTTTTTTCTGGGGCATTTGGCCGCTCTACGATGACCTTCACGAGCACAGACTCACCGGGCGTTATCGCCTCACTCCTGAGGGTCGTGATCATCTTGCGCGCATCATTCTTTTTCTACACAGCTCTCTACCCTATCGTTGGCCTTCCGTCACCGGATGGCGAGACCGTGTTGACATGTTGGTTGGGGTGCTCACACTTGGCCTTCATCGCCCATTTCACCATAGGTTTCGCGCATCCGGCGGTGATGAATCAGTATGGCCATTCTTTACACACGCAGAGTATGAGTCAGCTCTTGTGCATCCGCCATTTCTCCATGCTGCGAACTGCGCCTGACAGTCCCAACCTTCCTCAATACACGAGTACTAAGGCAATCGCGTTCTCGGCCTTTTTGACCGCGTTCTCAAACTTTTCCTCCGCGCTGTTCGGCTCTTTTAATTTGGCCGATACTTCCGGCACACTTTCGAGCAACACGTTCAGGACGGAGCTTTTCATGGCGTAACTTGCGTTCTGCGGCAATGAGGCGCTGGCTGCGAGCGAGGCGATGTCCGCGAGCGGCGCTTCCACCAGGCCCACAACGTTTCCGTATTCGTCCACAAGCGGCCCGCCCGCATTGCCCGGGCGCAAGGCAACATTGATTTGAAATTCGCGTGGGTCATCCTGCGTCCCGCCAAGGCTGCTGATTTCACCCCTGGCCGGCTTTGGGGTGAAACCCTGCCACTCGATGGTCGGGAATCCAATGGTAAAGACCGGCGCGCCCGGCTTCACGCCGCGGCTCGATGCCAAAGGCAACACAGGGAATTTGCCCGCCACCTTCAACAAGGCCACGTCATCGGCCTTGTCCGCCTTCACGAGCGTGGCCGGGAATGTGCCCGCCTTCGTTCTTACGGCAATCCGGGCCGCATTCTCAACAACATGATAACAGGTCAGCAGACAGCCATCCTCCGTGATGAAAAAGCCCGCGCCGACGAAACGGGGCAGGGTCCCAACCAAGGCTGAATTCTGGCTGTCGGCCCGGTTGGCGGGGCCGCCCAATTTACGCACAACGAATTCACGCGAAAGGCGCTGGCCTTCGGCAATCTGCAACGGCGTCATGGAACGGGAAACAACGTCGCGGTTCCGAATCGCGTTGGTTTCATTTTGCGCGGCAGCGAGGTCATACCATTTGTAAGCCTCGACACGGTCCTGCGGCACGCCCTGGCCTGCGTCATACATGAATCCAAGATCGTATTGGGCCGCTGCATCGCCCTGCTCGGCCGCTTTGCGGAACCATTTCACCGCTTCGGCATAGTCTGGTCTGACACCACGCCCATCGTGACAGCACAAACCCAGATTGTATTCCGCCGCCAGCACATCCTGCCCGGCGGCCTGGCGGTACCGCTTTGCGGCTTCGGCGTCGTCCTGCGGCACACCCTGCCCACGGGAATAACACACCCCCAGATTATATTGCGCCATCGCATCGCCCTGCCCGGCAGCTTTGAGATACCACTTGACCGCTTCGGCGTAATCCTGCCGGACCCCATGGCCAAGGTCATAGCACACGCCCAGGCTGTATTGCGCCTCCGCGCCGCCTTGTTCCGCCGCCTTGCGCAACCACTTCACCGCTTCGGCGTAGTCCTGCCGGACGCCATCCCCGTTTTGGTAGTGCAAACCAAGGAGCAGTTGTGCGCGGGGATTTCCCTGCTCCGCCGCTATGCGAAACCAATTCACCGCTTCGGCGTAGTCTTGCGCCACGCCCTGCCCAAGGTCATACATCAGGCCAAGTTCACTTTGCGCGGCGGCCTCTCCCTTTGCCGCCCGCGCCTTGGTCTCCTGAAACGCAACCGAATTGGACGACGGCGGCGGGTATTTCTGCGGGTGGTTGGTGTCGCTGGCGGCGGGTTGGCCGGGGATGTTAATCTCCTGGCCCGGCGCCAGGGAGGCCGCCGCAATGGCAACCGACAACAGAACGGGTAACAACAACACAAGACGTCGAATAGGACGCGGACGATTCACCATGTCATCCTACAGTCAAACGAAAGGCTGTTTCAACGAGAAAACTTTTTTCCTAAAACTCTTTGTCAGAGAATTCCGGTCGTTTTAATTGTTGAGATTGATTCTCAATTCTGGTTAGTCTGGGCCCATGATGGCTTCGTTGCCGGCCAAAAGTAAAAAATCCCCGGGCGCTCGCGCCGTCCCGGGCTTCAGGGAGTTGGACGTGTGGAGACCGTTCGGCCCGGGCTGGCGCAAATTGCACGGCAGTTTTCGACACACCGGTTACAGCGTGGAATGGCACGATTTTACGACGGCCGACCCGCTGGATTGGTCTCCGGCATTCCATCCGGGCAGCCTGGAGATATGCCTGAATCTGTCCGGGAATGCCGATGTGCGGGCGGCGGGCGAAACGCTCCAGCTTGCCCCGCTCACAGCCGGGTTCTACGCGCAAAATGATCCCTCATTGACGGCTTCGCGTCGAGGCGGCGAACGCCATCAATTCATCACCATCGAACTTTCGCTGCCATTTCTGGAACGCCACCTGGCCGCGACGGAAGGGGGGCTTCATCCGCGCGTGAGCCGGTTTCTGGCCTGTCGCAATCGCGTTCCGGGCATCGTTTCCGAGCCCGTCCGGTTGAGCAACGATCAGCAGCAATTGGTCCTGAGCTTTCGGCATCCGCCCGTTTTCCTGGCGGCGCAACGTCTATGGTATCAGGCGAAGATTTTGGAAGTGGTGTCGGCCTTGCTTTATCAACCGTCGGCGGGCGAGGAATTGTTTTGCCAGCGCCAGCATCACTTGAACCGGGAACGGGCGCAAAAAGTCCTGGCCATTCTCAAGGAGAATCTGGCCGAACCGCCCGGCTTGGAGGAATTGGGACGGCGGGTGGGATGCAGCCGCTTTTATCTCAGCCGGATTTTTACGCAGGAAGTCGGCAAGACCATTTCCGTGACCCTGCGCGATTTGCGCATGGAACGCGCCGCGAGCCTGCTGCGCGAGGGCCGCCTGAACGTCACCCAGGCCGCCCTGGAGGTGGGCTATTCCAGTCTGAGCCATTTCAGCACTGCCTTCCACGATGTCATCGGTTGCTGTCCCGGCCTTTATCCGTTGATGCCGGGCGCGAAGAAACCGTGATGAGCCGCGGGGCGCAAGCCACCGCCAAAGAATCGCAAGCCACCGGAAGCGGGCCGGACCGGGTTATGCCAGCTTTTCCCGGTATGAAGAAACAAAGGGGATTCACCCTCATCGAATTGCTCGTTGTCATTGCCGTCATCGCCATCCTGGCGTCCATGCTCCTGCCTGTTTTGGGCAGGGCAAAAGAGGAGGCCCGCCGCGGCAATTGCGCCAGCAACCTCCACCAATGGGGCCTGGCCCTGATCATGTATCTGGACGACAGCAGCCAGGTCCTTCCAGATGCAAAGATCACCAATGGAACTCCCGGCGCGCCGTCCGGCTATAACGAAGACGATCCCATGTGGGCGGATCTGACCGCCTTCGAGGCCGCCGGCCAGGGCATGGCCGTTTGGTATAACGCCCTTCCGCCCTACATCGGAAAAAGTCCGCTCTGGCAATACGCCGCCAACCCGACCAACTTCGTCAACGGCAAAACCATCTTCACCTGCCCGACCTCTGACGCGCTGGCGCCCGATTTCAATCTGATGCAGCGGATTGTTTTCAATTACGGAGAGAACTACAAAGGCAACACCGGCATGGAAACCGATATTCCTTTCAAGACGACCATGGTTTTGCACCCTTCCGACTTCGTTTTCCTTTCGGAATCACGTACGCACGCGGCGGAAGTTCCGTTCTACGGCACCAGCCCAGCGAATGAACTGGGCACCTCGCATTGTTGTTACGCCATGGAAAGCTCGCGCCACAGCGCGGGCGCCAATCTGACCTTTGAGGACGGCCACACCGCCTATTTCAAGTATTCCTACATCTGCGCAAACACCGGATCGAGGCCCACCGACCCCGGGCGTCCCGACATCAACTGGACCTTCAACGGCCAGCCCGTGCCGCGTTGATTTAGGATTAGGTGGTTTTTGGTTTAGTTATGGCTGACACCGCTCCAATCCAGATCACCACACCCAACGTCAGCAAGGGAACGACCCATGCCGGCAGCAGACTGTGTATCTCGGCAAGATCGGTCCCGCGAATGGCCGCCAGCCACAGGTCCCAGCGCCAGTTGAACATCACCACTACCGCGCCGAACATCAGAAGCACGCGACCGATGCCCGCCCTCATTGCGGTCGAGCCGCCCCGCCCCCGGAATTGAAAGAAATGCCAAACGCCCAGCACCACCATCATTCCAGTAAGGATTCCGGCTGACATCAGATCATTTGCCTTCCACGCCACGTAAATCAGCCACGAAAAGCACGATAGATACAGGGTGGCAACCACGGCAACGCGTGTCCCCAGCGTTAATGGCGTCCGGGCGGTCTGGGCCATCCCGACTTCTTCCTCCCTTTGCCGCCGGATGGCTTGGATTTGCCGAAACATCACCGTGAACAACGTGGCAATGATGATGATGTATAACCACCAAAAGCCCGCCATTACGGCATAAAACGTGTGGTCGCTCCACTGGAAATGACTCCTCAAAGCTTTTACCGCATACTGTCCAGGCAGGCACCAAGCCAGCACGAAAGCCCAGAAACTGATAAAAGTGATTTTTTTGACCCGGCGTTCTCTATCGGTTGGCGCAGCCCGCACAATCAACCAATGTGCCGCGATGCCGCAAGCCATCCCGAAGAACGGCGCCAGGGTCGCCAGCCAGCCGGCCAGAACACCCGACTTCGCCACCGCCGTTCCCTTCCCCGCCATCCCGGCGCCCACCGTTGCCGCGGAGCCGGTCGGCAATGCGGCGAGCACCGCTCCGGAAAAAGCCTGGCCCGGCGCAGTCCGGCGCAACGTGCTTTCCACGAACGCATGCACCTCCTCCTGCAACAGTTTGCGGCCCCGCGAAAGCTGTTGCTTGACGGCGTCCTCGGACAACCCCAATTCCGCCGCCACGGACTCGATTGATTGGTGTTCGCGATAGAAAAGGATGAGCGGTTCCCGGTAGAGTTCGGGGATTTTCTCCAATGACCGCCACAGAATCGCCTTCTCCTCGCGGCTGATGGCTTGCTCTGATGGCAGTGCCTCCTGCGACGGCGCATCATGCATGGCTTCCAGGACCGCGGCGTCATGCGCCGGTTCGCGGCCCTCCCGCTCCAGGCTTTTCTGAACAAGGTTGCGGACAATGCCGCACAACCAGGCCCTGAGTTTGTCCGGTTCGCGCAAGAATCGGAGGTTTTTCCACGCCGTAATGAATGTTTCCTGGGCCACGTCTTCACTCTGGCCGAGACGGCCGATGCGGCTGTAGGCCAGCGAGCACACCAGTATCTGATAGCGCGACACAATCCGGTTGAAGGCGTCTCTGTCGCCAGCGAGGGTGCGCGAAACCAGTTCTGCATCGCTGTTTTCCGTCGCTGTCATGTTTGTATCGTACATCATATTGCTCTAGATGTCCCGCCAGAAGCCCAAGAGGTGACAAGAAATCGTATCCGACATCAATATTTGACGAACACCCAAAACCGGTTGACAATCCAGAGAAATCGAGCTTAAATGAGCATAGGTTAGTATCCTTAGTAAGTCACTTATGATTACCACAGATTCAGCAACGCCACTTTCGCGCAACGAAGGGCTTAAAGCGAATAATCCGATCTTGTCGGGCACGATCAGCCAAACGCTGGCCGATGCCTCGAAAGACCGGTTTTCAGAGGACGATTACGAGTTCCTGAAGTTCCACGGCATTTATCAGCAGGATGATCGGGACAAGCGCAAAACCGGCAAACAATACATCTACATGGTGCGCGGACGCTTGCCGGGCGGCGTGGTGAGTCCCTCCGTCTATGTGGCGTTCGACCAGCTTGCCAGCCAGTACGGATACAACACATTGCGCATCACGACGCGACAGGGCTTCCAGTTTCATGGAGTGACCAAGGGCAACCTGGGCAAATTCATGAAGGGCATCAACGACGCCACGGCCACAACCCTGGCCGCTTGCGGCGACGTCACCCGCAACGTCATGGCCGCGCCCACCCCGGCCACCAGCCCTGTGGTGGATGAGATTCAGCGTCAGGCGGCCGCTGTTTCCGAGGCGCTCCTGCCCAAAACCCGCGCCTATCATCAAATCTGGGTGGAAGGCATGGAATTGCAGTTGACTGAGGCGGACGCGCAGTTCGCAGACCCGCTTTACGGCAAAACTTATTTGCCGCGAAAATTCAAGGTCGCCTTCGCCATTCCGCCGCTGAATGACATCGATATTTTCACCAACGATTGCGGCTTTATCGCTATTGTCGAAAACGGCAGGCTGGCCGGCTACAACTTGTCCGCCGGTGGCGGGATGGGGATGAGCCATGGCAACGCCCAGACTTATCCGCGCCTGGCCGATGTCATCGGCTTCATCAAGCCGGAACAGGTGATTGACACAGCCCGGGCAGCGGTGACGATCCACCGCGATTTCGGAGACCGCACCAATCGCAAGCACGCGCGCCTCAAATACGTCATTCAAGAGCGTGGCGCGGCGTGGTTCCGCGCGGAGTTGGAAAAACGCCTCGGCTTCAAGCTGGAAACGGCCCGGCCCTTCCAATTCACCCGGCAAGGCGACCTTTACGGCTGGCATCAGCAATTCGACGGGAAATGGTTCCTGGGCCTGTTCGTCGAGAATGGCCGGATCAAGGACGCGGGCGATTACCGGCTGAAAACCGGATTACGGCGCGTGGCCGAACAATTCCAGCCCCAGCTCCGCCTGACCCCTTCGCAAAACATCCTGCTGGTCAATGTGGACGGCAAGGACAAGGACGCCATCACCCGCTTGCTGGCCGAACATGGCGTGAAAGTGGACAACCAGGCCGGCGTGGTGCGGCTCGCGTCCATGGCTTGCCCGGCCCTCCCGACCTGCGGCCTGGCTCTGGCCGAGTCCGAGCGTGTCATGCCCGATGTCATCACGCGCATTGAACAATTGCTGGCGGAAATCGGATTGGGCAAGGAGGAGATCATCATCCGCATGACCGGCTGCCCCAACGGCTGCGCCCGTCCCTACACCGCCGAACTGGCGCTGGTGGGCCGCGCCCCGGGCAAATACCAGCTTTACCTGGGCGGCAACGAAGGCAGCACCCGCCTTGCAAGGCTCTACAAGGAAAGCGTCAAGAATGAAGATTTGGCGGCGGAATTACGTCCCTTGTTCACGCGCTTCGCGAAGGAGCGTCTCGGCGCGGAGCGGTTTGGCGATTTCTGCCACCGCGTGCTTTTGCCCGCCGCCGCATAACTCCCATGCATCCCATTCCTCCCATGCCACCTTCGTCCCGAGAAGCTCGTGGGCCAGTACATTCCCCCCATCCCACCCTCGCCCCGCAAGGCGGGGAGAGGGCAGGGAGAGGGGTTCGTTCCCTGCAAAGTCACCGAGACCTTCCATGTCTGCCTCCGTCATAACAGTCCGCGAAGCGACCGAACTAAACGGCCAATTTGCTGGACAAAGCTCCGAGCAAATCCTGGCCTGGGCGGCCCGGCGTTTTGGACAGCGCGCCAGCATTGGCACCAGCTTCCAGGGGGCGGGCTTGGTCATGCTGCATCTGGCCAAACAAGCCGGCCTCTTCTTCCCCGTCTTCACACTCGACACCGGTCTGCTCTTTCCCGAAACCATCGAGTTGCAAAAGCGATTGGAAGATTTCTACGGCTGGAAGATAGAATCGCTCCACCCCGACCTGACCGTGGAACAACAAGAAGACGCCCAGGGACCGGAACTGTGGAACCGCGACCCGGACCTTTGCTGCACCATGCGCAAAGTCCTGCCGCTTCAAAACAAGCTCCACGACCTGGATTGCTGGATCACCGGCCTGCGCCGCAACCAATCCGAATCCCGAGCCAGCATCGGAATAATCGAGCTGTACACCCTCGACCAAAACTCCGGCGCTGAAATCGTCAAACTGAATCCCATGGCCGAGTGGACGCGCGAAGCCATTTGGGAATACATCCACCAGCACAAAATCCCATACAATCCGTTGCACGACCAGGGCTACCATTCCATAGGCTGCATGACTTGCACCCGCAAAACCGCCAACGGCGAAGGCGAACGCGCCGGTCGCTGGACCGGCTTCAAAAAAGTCGAGTGCGGGATTCATACTTTTATGTCAAAAAAGGCCGATTTCCAGATTTGACTCCGGCATCTGCATCTGCGTTTGCAAGGCGTCCGTACAAAACGCTTTCTTCATATCGAAGGCTGCCTGCTGGCGCTCGACTTTGCCCTGCTGTGCGCCGTGGGCGGGCTGAATTCAGCCGCCAGACATAAGCTGATTTGCGCCCTCCAGTATTCGTTGCGTTCAATCCGGGCCCGGAGTACACTGCGCATTCGTTTATCCGTGCGGTGGTTGTGAAAAAAAACGCTGCGACATCCCGGTGCGGCCTGCTGGCCGCGGGCAATTGGATCATTGATCAGGTCAAGGTGATTGACGTCTATCCGCAGCGCGATCAGTTGGCCAATATTCGCGGCCAATTCCGGGGCACGGGCGGCGCGCCCTACAATGTCTCCGTCACCCTGGCCCGCTTGCAGGCTCCCTTCCCCCTCGCCGCCGCCGGCCTGGTCGGCGATGACGATTCCGGCCGGGTCATCCTGGACGATTGCCGCCGTCATGGCATCGACCCCCTGCATCTGCGCTCCACGCCGCTGGCCACCACTTCGTTCACCGATGTCATGACGGAGAACGGCGGCAGCCATCGCACGTTCTTTCATCATCGCGGCGCCAACGCCTTGTGGGACGGCGCGGACCTGGATTTCAAAAAGCACAAGGCGCGCATTCTGCATCTCGGTTATTTGCTGCTGCTTGATGCCTTGGACGCGCCCGACCCGAAGTTCGGCACCAAGGCCGCCCGGCTGCTCCATGCCGCCCAGCAGGCCGGCATGAAAACCAGCGTCGATGTTGTCAGCGAAGACAGCCACCGCTTTGCCCGCATTGTGCCGCCCGCCCTCAAATACGCGGATTACTGCTTCCTCAACGAAATCGAAGCCGGCAAAACCACCGGTTTCAAAATACGCGAAGCGGACGGACGGTTGAACACCGTTTCATTGCGCCATGCGGCGGGCGCGCTGTTGCAGGCAGGCGTGCGCGAAGTGGTTGTCATTCACTTTGCCGAAGGCGGCTTCATGCGCACCCGCAAAGGCGAGGACTTCTGGCAGCCGGCGCTGAATCTCCCCGCGCAACACATCGCGGGAACGGCCGGGGCCGGGGACGCCTTTGCCGCGGGCGTGCTTCTGGGGCTGCACGAGGGATGGGAATTGCCGCGCTGCTTGTTGACCGGCGTCTGTGTGGCCGCGGCGTCGCTGGCCCACCCGACCTGCACGGGAGGCGTCAAATCCCTGTCCGCCGCCCTGAAACTGGCGCGCCGCTTTGGACACCGCACGGAAATTAAGAAGGAAGAATTATGAATTAAGAAGTAGAAGAAACTTGCTTCTCTTATTTCTTAATTCTGCCTTCTTAATTCTTAATTTCTTTCTAGGCCCTTTCCATGTATTTGCCGGTGCGGGTATCCACTTTGATTTTTTCGCCGGTTTTGATGAAAAGCGGCACCTGGACCGTAATGCCGGTTTCGAGCGTCACCGGCTTCTGCACGTTGTTTGACGAATCGCCCCGAATGCCCTCCGGCGCATCCTTCACCAGCAGCGTCACGCTCGACGGCAACTCGATGGCCACCGCCTTGTCCTCGACAAACGTGACCGTGACCGTGGCGTTCTCGACCAAATAATTTTTGGCATCGCCCACCAATTCCGGCGCCAGGGTCGTCTGCTCGTAAGTCGTGGGGTCGGAGAAAACGTAATCATCCCCGTCCATGTAACTGAAATCCATCTTCCGCGTCATCATGGGCACGACGTCGATTTTCTCCGTCGAGCTGAAACGCACGTCGGAAGCCTTGCCTGTCTTGATGCTGCGGAGGGTGGCCTGCACGAAGGCTCGGAGGTTGCCCGGCGTGCGATGTTGTGTTTCCAGGACCACGGTGATATCGCCATTGTAATTGATGGCCATGCCTTTGCGTAAATCGTTGGCTGATGACATAATGCAGTATTCTTTTCCACGCGCGCGTCCGTCCATCGGCACGCGCGGGACAGGGAAGATACAGAATCTCCGCCCGAAATCAAGTTCCAAGATCAATTTTTTCGCCAAAAGGAGACAACCCCGCAATTTCCGGGCTTGACCGTTTGCGAATTCGTCCGATTATCTCTCTAACGTGAGCAAGTGGTCGTCTGTATAGAAGGCCCGTGGCAATGTACAATCCATTAGTCAAAGAATACCGGGGACGGTTCGGCAAAGGCCGGACCATGGACGACATCGTGGATTTGGTGGACGAACTGCCGCCCATGCCGGACGTGATTACGCACGCCCTCCGGCTGGTGGATGACCCGAGCAGCACTCCGGAGGAATTGGCCAACGTGATCATGCTCGACCCGGCGCTGGCCTCGCCCATTCTGCGCAGCGCTAATTCCGCCAGCCTGGGCCATCAACGGGAGGTCACGACCCTGTCCATGGCCATCCTCCTGGTTGGCATGGGCCAGATCAAAACGATACTTCTGGCCTCAGCCCTTCGGCGGTGGAACGGCAAATTCGGCCCCGTGGAGCGGCTCGTGTGGGAAAAATCAATTGGGGCCGCCTCTGCCGCCCATGTTTTGTGCCAGCAACTGAAAAAGGACTACCTGGATGAACTCTATTTGACCGGCCTGCTTCACAATCTGGGGCAGATCGTGTTGCTGTCTCACAAGGAACTCGGCGGCGAGTATCCCGGCGTGCTGGCGCGAATCCGCGAATGCAACGAAGATTATGTCACCGCCGAGCGCGAGGTCATTGGCTTCTCTCATCCGCTGATCGGGGCGTTGGTGGCGTGGAAATGGGGGTTTGCCCCCTCCACCTGCCGGGCCATTCTTCATTACAATGAGCCGTTGGTGAAAACGCCCGGCGAGCATGATGAAAAGGTGGCGATGCTCAAACTGGCCGCAGGCATGGGGCTGGCGTTGGGCTTCGGCCGCCCGGAGGGATATTCCGAGGAGATCGAGAAATTGGACAAGCTGGCTGCTTTTGTAGGTTTTAATGAGGCCACCTTGCAAGCCGACATGCAGATTGCAATGTCTGAAATCAAAATCCGCTTCGCTTCAGAAGTCGGGGCCTACGGCTGATGCGGCATGGCCTCGCTACGGCAATAGATACGCACAACCTTCCTCATTTAAAACAGGCCATCGGCTCTCTTTGGCGCGTGGTGACACTATCAAGAGGCGTCTATTGGCCACTGCGCCAAAAGAACACTTCACACAATCGTCACACGATGCTAAAATTAGCAGTGAGTGACCGTTGCCGGCTCCGCGCGACATGGATATTAAAAAAATCAAAATTCTGTTGATCGAAGACAATCCCGATGATGTCTTTTTCTTGAGCAACACCCTGAGCAGGGTGACCGCCACGCATTTCCAACTCGAAACCGCTCCCGACCTCGCCGCCAGCATCAGACGCCTGGCTGAGGGGGACATCGATCTGGTCATCCTCGATCTCACCTTGCCCGACAGCAGCGGCTTGGAATCGTTCCATGGCGTCAAAAAACACGCCGGCGATGTGCCCATCATCATCCTTAGCGGCTTGGACGATGAAACCCTGGCGGTCAATGCCGTCCACGCCGGGGCGGAGGATTACCTGGTCAAAGGCCGGGCGGACAGCCAAGTGATCACGCGCGCCATTTTCTACGCCATCGAACGCACCGCCGCCAGGAAAGCCGTGATCAAGGCGGAGGAGAAATTCCGCAGCATTTTCGAAAACTCGGTCTCGGGCATCTTCCAGACGACGCCGGAAGGCCGCTATTTGAACGTCAATCCCTCCCTGGCCCGCATTTACGGCTATAACACCAAGGAGGAGTTGATGGCCCACATCAGCGACATCGGGCGGTTGCTCTACGTGGATCCTTCCCGGCGCGCCGAATTCATCCGGTTGATGCACGAGCAAGGGGTCATCAAGGATTTTGAGTCCCAGGTTTACCGCAAGGATGGTTCGATCATCTGGATTTCCGAAAACGCCCGCGCCGTGCGCGATGAGAAGGGCCAAATCCAATACTACGAGGGCACCGTCGAGGATTTCACCGCCCGCAAGGAAGCGGAGGAGAAGCTGCGCTTCTCGGAATCGCGCTTCCGCTCCGTCTGGCAGAATTCTTCCGACGGCATGAGGCTGACGGACGAATTGGGCATCATCCTGGCCGTCAATCCTTCTTTCTGCAACATGGTCGGCATACCCGAGGAGGAATTGGTGGGCCGTCCCTTTACCGTCATTTATGCCGAGTCGGAGAATTTGGCGGACATGATGCTGCAATATCAGAAGAGTCTTGCCGCGCGAAATTTCGGCGGCGGATTTGAACGCCATTTCGCCTTCCGCTCCGGCAGGAAGGTCGATGTCGAGCTGTCCAATTCCTTCATCGAATTGGAGGAGGGGCGCTGCCTGATTTTGAGCATTTTTCGGGACGTCACCGTTCGCAAACAAGCCGAGGAGCGCGAGCGCCTGGTCAATGCCGAACTGGCCCGCAGCCAGGCCGAGTTGCGCAAGAAGAATGAGATCCTTGAGGAGGACCTCAAAATGGCCAGCGAAATCCAACAGGCCATTCTGCCCCAGCAATACCCCGCTTTTCCGCCTGGCGCCACGGCCGAATCCAGCCTGCTTCATTTCTGCCACCGCTACCGCCCCACCGGCCAGGTCGGAGGCGATTTCTTCAACGTCCTCAGACTCTCGGACAGCAAGGCGGGGCTGTTCATCTGCGACGTCATGGGCCACGGCGTCCGCTCCGCGCTGGTCACCGCCATGGCGCGCGCGCTGGTGGAGGAATTGCGCCCCGTGGCCATGGACCCGGGCCACATGTTGACTCGAATTAATTGCGATCTGGGCGCCATTTTGCAGCAAACGGGCACGCCGCTTTTCACCACCGCGTTTTATATGACGGTTGACCTGGACCGGCACGAAGTTCTCTTCGCCAACGCCGGCCATCCCAGGCCGTTGTTGGTTCACCGGCTCTCAGGCGAAGTCGAGCCGGTCAAATACCCCGACGGCAAGGCGCGGGCCGCCTTGGGCTTGTTTGCCGATTCCGTTTATCCGACAGCGTCCTTCCCTCTGGCCGCGGGCAACCTCGTCATGCTCTTCACTGACGGGCTGTATGAAGTGGAAGGCGCGGGCAACCAGCAGTTCAGCCAGGACCTCCTCCTCCAAGCCGTGAAAAAACATGCCGGCTTGCATTGCGCCGAGCTTTTCGACGCCCTCCTGGAGGAAATCAAGCAATTCTCCGCCAGCCACGAATTCGCCGACGACGTCTGCCTGCTTGGCGTGGAAGTGGATGAGAAGTTTTGACTACGGTTGGTTTCTGGCCAGGAGAAAATCGTCCACAATCCGTCCGCCTAACAAATGTTCCTGGATGATCCTCTCCAGAATTTCCGGCGAACAAGAGTGATACCAAACGCCTTCCGGATAAACCACGGCGATCGGGCCTTGCACGCAAACCCGCAGGCAGTTGGCTTTGGTGCGTTGGACCAAAGGCTCCGCGCCGGCCAGGTTCAGTTCCTTCAGCCGCCTCTTGAGGAATTCCCATGACTCCAGCCCTTTCTCCTTCGCGCAGCATTTAGGTTCGGTTTGGTCAGCGCAAAGGAAAATGTGCCGCTGATAGTACGTCAAACCAATGGCAGCCGCGGCCTTGCGCAATTCCTCATTCATGGTTTGACAGCCGTTTCCGGCCCTCATTCCTCGGCCGCAGCCAGTTTGGTCAGCACGCCGAGATCCTCCAGCGTCGTGGTGTCGCCCTTGACGCTCTCGCCGACGGCGATTTGTTTGAGCAACCGCCGCATGATCTTGCCGGAGCGCGTCTTGGGCAGCGCCTCGGCGAAGCGGATGTCATCCGGTTTTGCCACGGGGCCGATCTCCTTGGCCACATGCGCGCGCAATTCCTCGCGGATGGAGGGCGCGGGATGCACGCCGCTCTTCAACGTGACAAATGCCACCAATACCTGGCCTTTCATATCATCTGGTCGGCCCACGACCGCGGCTTCCGCCACCAACGGATGGCTCACCAGGGCGCTTTCCACCTCCGCGGTGCCGATGCGGTGTCCGGCCACGTTGAGAACATCGTCAATCCGTCCCACGATCCAGAAATAACCGTCCTTGTCCTGGCGGCAGCCGTCGCCGGTGAAATAGCAGCCTTTGACTTCATTCCAATACGTCTCCATGAAACGCTGCGGATCGCCCCAAATGCCGCGCAACATGCTTGGCCACGGTTTGCGGATGACCAGTTTCCCGCCCGCGTTCTTCGGCACGGGTTTCCCTTGGTCATCCACCACTTCCGCCACAATCCCAAAAAATGGCAGGGTGGCGGTGCCCGGCTTGGTCGGCGTTGCTCCGGGCAGCGGCGTGATCATAATGCTGCCTGTTTCCGTCTGCCACCACGTATCGACAATCGGGCACCGTTTGTGGCCGATGACTTCGTGATACCACATCCAGGCCTCGGGATTGATCGGTTCGCCGACGGTGCCGAGCAGCCGCAACGAACTGAGATCGTGTTTGTTGGGCCATTCCACGCCCCATTTCATAAAGGCGCGGATGGCCGTCGGCGCGGTGTAAAGAATGGTCACACCGTGTTTGGCGATGATGCGCCAGAAACGGTCCGGCTCCGGGTAATTGGGCGCGCCCTCGTACATCAGGCTGGTGGCCCCATTGGCCAGCGGACCGTAAACGACGTAGCTGTGCCCCGTCACCCAGCCGACATCCGCCGTACACCAATAGACATCCTCCGGCCGCAAATCGAAGACGTATTTGCTGGTCAGCTTGGCCCCGAGCAAATAGCCGGCGGTGGAATGCAGAATGCCCTTGGGCTTACCCGTGGAACCGCTGGTGTAAAGTATAAAGAGCGGCGCTTCGCTGTCCATCGGCTCCGCCGGGCAATCGGCCTGCACGTATTCCGATTCCCGATGCCACCAGACGTCCCGCCCCTCCTGAATGTGAACTTCCTGATTGGTGCGGCGCAAGACGATGACTTTCTCAATCGTTTTGGCCAGAAGCTGGCCGTGGGCGTCCTTGAGGGTGAGAGCTTCATCCACGCTTTTCTTGAGCGGCACAACGCTGCCGCGGCGGAATCCGCCGTCCGCCGTCACCACCAGTTTGGCCTGGCAATCAAAAATGCGGTCGGCGACGGATTGCGCGCTGAACCCGCCGAACACGACCGAGTGAATGGCCCCGAGCCGCGCGCAAGCCAGCATGGCGATGGCCGCCTCCGGCACCATCGGCATGTAAAGGATGACGCGGTCGCCCTTCTTCAAGCCGTTGCGCTTGAGCACGTTGGCGAACAGGCAAACTTCGCGATGCAACTGTTTGTAAGTGTAAGTGCGCTCCTCGCCGACTATGCCCGGCCCGGCCGGTTCGCCCTCCCAGATCAGGGCCGCCTTGTTGGCCGTCGGCGTGCTTAGATGCTTGTCCAGGCAATTATAGCTGATATTCAAGCGACCGCCGGCGAACCATTTGGCGTTGGGCAGCTTCCATTGCAAAACCCTCTTCCACGGTTTGAACCACACCAACTCCTCCCTGGCGACGCGCCCCCAGAATTTCTCCGGCTGACGGACCGATTCGTTGTAAAGCGCGCGATATTGCGCCATGGACTTCACCCGCGCCAAGCTGGAGAAGGCTTTGGGCGGCGGAAAGACCCGTTCCTCCTGAAGCACGGAAGTAATATTTGTGACGGCAGACGCGGTTATGTTGGCCATAAGAAGAATTGTAACGGGGACGAAGCCGCCGTCAATACCAAGCATCAGGGCCGATGGCATTTGGTGATTCTCACCCTATCAGTTTCACCAGTCCGAGGATAAAAAGCACGGCAAGAACGATGGCCACCACCCACCAAAACCATTTCACGCCGTAGGGACGCACCTTCTTTTTGCCGAACTCGCGCTCGGTAAATTCGTCATAATCGAATGATTCATCCGGCAGGTTGAGGCTGCTGGCGTAGGCTTCCTCGGACCAGCCTGTTTTTTCGTCAGCGCCGCACCCCGGGCAGGCTCGGGCGCCGCTCGGAACGTCCGCGCCGCAATTCGGGCAGGTCTCCGGTGTCATGGCAACAGGGGTTATAGCGAATAAACGAGGAATGTGCGAGGGCAGAATGCCGAATGACGAAATCCTAATGACCAATCAATGCCCAAATGACCGAATGATGAAATTATGGCATTGGTGCTTCGTCATTGATTGGGCATTCGTGCTTGGTCATTAGTCATTTTCCCCTAGTCAGTGCGCCTTGGATTGCGACAGTTCGCCCACAATCCCGCGCCCGGGACAGGAGCCGGGACAGACCGCCGCCGGGTCCAGGCTCCAGCGCGCCGCGAGCTGGCCGACCCGTTCCGAATTGGCGGCCAGTGCGTCCTTGAGCGACAACAGGTCCTGCTCGCTGCCGTAATCAAAGCAGCGTATGGCCAATTCCTTCTCCGCCGCGGTCAACAGGCCCTGGTTCCAAAGAGTTTCACCCGCCCAGGCGTAGGCGCGATAGACGTGGCCCCGTTCCATCAGCACCCACGCGTGTTGGTTGAGCACGCGGCTTGCGCTGAAGAATTGAACCTGCCCCAGCTTCCGGCTCAGGCCGTGTAGAAAGCAAAAACACTTGTCCACATCCTCGAAAGGCCCCGGCAGACCGGCCCCCATCACCACCACCCAGCCGGAGATGGCCGGCGAAATGAAAAGCTTGTCCTCCCGCGCCTCGATCAATCCCTCTTCCCAGGAACAGGGCGTTGGTTGATGCAGGCGCAACGCAGCCTGGACCCTGCCCGGATGACTGGCCCTGACCACCAGCCAGCGGTCCGGCTGGCCGAAGACGAGGGAAGGAGAGTCCTGGACCACGGCGGCGGGAAGGGCGCGAATCGCGCCGCCGGTGTCCAGCCCGCACAGTTGGCGCGCCCGGCGCCAGATGCAGAAGACAAAGAAGAACGCCGTCCCCAAAACGATTCCAAATGGAATCAGCATTAGAAGCCATGCTACTTCTTTGAATTCGGTTTCATTCACACCGTCTCAATGTAATCGCCGCTGTGGGATGTTCAACCGGGAATTTGCTTTTTGGGCAAAAAATTTGCAGGGCGGGCCGCCGCGTGGCTCAAGGCTATTTCAGCCCCATGATCAGCACGATCAAATCGATCACGAACAACAGGACGATGGTCACTTCCAGCGTCAGCATATACCGGTTGGTCCGGTCCTGCGCCAGAAGCTGATACAGGTTGTTCAACGTCTTGAGCTTCTCGTCAATCGTGCGGTGCCAGTCGCTCAAATGAAAGCGGGCGGAGATGTTTTCGTAAATGCGCGCCAGGTGCCAGTCGCCAAAAAACTTGGTGATGTTGGACAGCTCGTCGCTGAAATGCGCCAAGTCAATGCGGATTTCCCGCAATTGCCGCATCACGTCGCCGCTGCGCCGCTGGCGCTCGTTCAAGTCGCGGTAGGACCGTTCCAGGGAGGCGTCGAGAATGCGGTCGTAGGCTTCCAATTCCGCCAGTTGCAGGTTGGCCAGTTCCAGCACAAACAGGATTTCGTCCACCTGCCCCGGCTCCTGCACGATCAAGGCCGCGTCCCAGTCCAGCACCGCGAGGTCGTTTTCGTAATAGCTCAAATAGCGCCCGGTCGATTCGTCGGCCTCTTGGCGCGAAAGCTGGTTGACGTCCGGTTCCTGGGTCAGCAACGCCGCCACCTCACGGCGATGCTGCAAGAGCCAGTCCTCCGCGCTGAGCGGCTGGCCGTCCTCGGCCACCAGCGGGGCATCGATGCAAAAAACCGTGTAGGCTTCCTCCTCCGCCAACTGCTGGACCGGTTTCAAAAAATATCGGGCCAGCTCGCGGCGCGCTTCCTCCGCCAGTTGCCGCACCTCCGCGCTCAGGACGCCGTTGGAGAATTCCAAATCGTGATACGCCACCAAATCCCCGATGGCCTGCACCTGGAAGGGGACGGAGATCATGATGCTGATGGCGCCGACCGGCAAAAACTTGAGCGTGCGCTCCACCCGCACCGGGCCGTTGGGGCCGATGCGTTCCATCGGCGGCAGGCGAACCATGCGCGGCTTGTTGAAGAAAAGGTGGCGCGGATTGCGTTTGCTGGCATCAACGTTGAACTCCGCCACCGTCTGTCCCAGCAACTGCGGCACCGGCTCCCGGAGCATGTCATAGGCGACATCGAACGCGTACAGGTAAATCGCGCGTCCGGTGTAACGCGTCACCCCGCGCGAAGCTCCCGTCGGCTTCCGTGTTTCCAAAATGGGCATCGCCATGCTGTAAAATACACCTTTGGCCAGGGAATGTCCATGTTCACCAAAAGGGGGCGGTGTCCTAATTTGACAATATCGGCAGAATGGCCAAGATAAACCAGCCGAATACGAGCAATTCCAGAAGGCCGATAAAAAAAGGCCGAATGCGCCGTTTCTCAGATTTCCACGTTTTAAAAAGGAAAATCATTGGAAGACAAGCGAGGTAAATATAAACAACTGCAAGAAAACACATAAGCAACACATGCGGTATATGGGAAAAATATAGCCAGTCTGATAGAGCCATTGAAGTTACCCTGAACAAGATGTACAAACCTGTCATGCAACATAACACCGCTCCAGAAATCATCGCGATCCTCATGTCATCGCCTCTTTTTCGCCTCCGCCACAATCGCGGCCCGGACCGCGGTGATGGGCGAATCGACAGGCGTAAAGGCGTCGGTTCCTTGCATGTCAACATTTTGAAGATCCGGAGTCATCAATGCCTCGGATTGACGGAGGGTTCGATTCCCGTCGGCCAGCACGTTTCATCAGTTGATTGTCGCGCCATGCCACGATAATGCCGCGCCCCACCCCCTCCGTCCACCAACAAATCCGGAGCAGATGTTGAGTCCAAACACCGGGCTCGGCAATTGAATCCGCATGCGGAGATCCTGTTCAAAGAAACAGCATGGTTGGTTGGGTGGTTTTATGGCACCAACAATTTGTAAAACATCTGCACGTTTGTAGGTACAACCGTGAAGGGTGAAGCAGCAGTGTTTGTCACCCACGGCCCTGATAGATTGGTTGCCTCGAGCAGGGTTCCTGCCGCCCAACCTAACACGGGGTTTTGTCCGGCAGTTTGGAGGTAGAGGTAGTCGGTCAATCCCCATACACTCAAATTGGCGCTGGTCCCAACATACACTTTCCCGTTCGCTATCGTCGGGCATGTCATCTTCACATAGGTTCCCACGCTTCCGCTCCACAGCAGGTTCGGGAAATTCACCGCATCGTAAGCGCGCAGATTGCTGTCGCTGCCAATTTCCCACAAAACGCCATTGTTTGTGCCGTTGGCCGAAAGAGACAGCCCGCCGCAACGATCGCTGTTCGTGAACGCCGCCGTCCCCAAGGGCGTTGTGATGATGTTGGTGCCGGTAAATTGAAAGGATTTGGTCGCGCTGTAGCTGTGCAGGACGAAAAGATACTGTTTGCCCGGCCCTTGCCAATAAACCGGTGACTTGCCCACCGTATCCCCGGAATTCTGCGCCTGGAATCCTTGTATAAAATGCCCGACGTGACCCATATTGTTGACATCGGCCAGGTACAGGATCCCGTCCTTGCCGATACCAACCGCATAATGGGTTGGCAGCAATACCACGCCGCCGGAGCCAAAGTCGGTGTCCCCCGAGTTGAGCGTTGACCAATTGGCTGGCGTGGCATAATCCAAAACTGATAAATTGCCGTTCAATTTAATCATCGACTCGCCGAAATTGTTGGTGCCATCAAAAGTTCCGTTGCCAGTCATGATGTAGATGTTTCCATTCGAATCCGCTGCCGGTGCCATGCCGCCAGACCAAACCGCAGCCTGGCTGCCGGTGGCGGAAGCATTGAAGGCGGATACTTGTGAAAGATTGGTGGCATTGTAACCCAGCTCATAGCCATGATAGCTTCCGTTGTCGCAGTGCGAGCCAAAGCCAAGATAAACCACACCATTCAACAACAACAAACCCGGACGCTGGTGCTCCAGGCTGGCGCTGAAATTACTGGCAGAGATGGTCACAGGCCCGCCGAACTTCTCGCTGCCGGTCGTAATTTCCAGCGCATGCAATTTATGAGCAGGTCCGGTGGCCAGCTTGGTGTCCACATAAAGAGTTCCGCTGCTTAAATCTATCACCGGAGTGCCGGTGATGCCTATGATCGGCGTCAAATCCGAGCAGGTGGAAGAAAAGGGTGTGCCAAGATTGACGTGCCAGTAAGTGATGCCGCCTGTGTCCGCATCAAACGCATACACACTGTTGCTCTCCGTGCAGACGAAAACCACATTGTGCGTCCCGCCGGACAGGCTCAAGTCTTGAACATAGAGCGGCTGGGCATAGACCTGGCCGTCTACGGGGTCAGTGAACAGTCTGCCGAAGCTGTTTGTGTTGACATTGGCGGTCGTCAAAATCGTTTCTGCCGTGTTGGCCCCGGTGCGTGCGAGGTCGTTGTGCTGCATGAGCACATTCACGGCCTGTGCCCGGGGCAACGGCATTGCGATTGCAAGCAAAACGATCATGCACAAGATCTTTCCGAATCTGTTCATAGGGGAGGCCGGTGTATTTTTCATAATGTTTAGTGTGAGGACACGCCAGTATTCAAATTGTTTGGAGGCGCTTCAGCCTTGGGAGGTTTTGGGGAAACGGGTTTAAGCCGGATATTTTTGAAGCGCACTTTGGCGCCTTCGAGAGTTTCATGATCATCGTCGCTGATCCAGTCGCGAACTTGCAAGCCGATGAAGCCTGTCGGCGTCAGCGAATCGTTGACGTGCGCGCACAAGGTGCCGTTGAGATAAGTTGTCATTGAGTTGCCGACGGCCTCAATTCGAAAGTGGTTCCACTCATTGGTTTTGAAAATGTGTCTGCCTTGCCTTGAAAACTCGTCCGCGTCACCGCCCAACAATCCCGGATACAGCCACATGCGCCGTTGTTCGTCATAAATGCCGCCCGACCACCAACGCTGATCATAAAGCGAGGCTGTCCACCAGCGATGATTTGGGCTTGGGTCAATCAGCACCAGATACCCGTACACCTGACCCCGCGGAATGGACAGGGGACGTCCGTCCCACTCCCAACGAACTTCTGTCCCGGCATATTCGCTGCGAATATGGACACCCGAGAAAAGTTGATGATCCACTTTGAAATCAAGTTCAAGAATGAAATTGTCGTAGTTCTTTTCGCTGCAAAGAACGCTGTTGGTCTCGCTTTCGGAAACGGCCTCGCCGACAATGCAGCCGTCTCTGACGTAGAATCTGGCATCGCCAGTTTTTTGCGTCCAACCCGAAAGGTCTTTGCCATTGAACAAATTGATCCAGCTCTCCCTGGCCAAAAGTTTCGGCGCGATCAGCATCGACAACGCCAGTAGAATCAATTTGAGTTTCTGCATAAAAGCAGTTAAATCACCGCGACATTATTGGACTGGCTGAAAGGCAAAACAAGGCCGTTTATGCTTCACCAACCAGACAACAGCGATTCACAAATCCCTTTGTTTGCAAGCCATAATTCTGGGCCGGCCTGTTTTGATTCAAGACGCCCGCTAGCAGGGGTCATCATCAAGGGGTTTCCTAACATGGTGGGGCGAGACTCTGTCGAGCCGTGACTCGATCGAATTGAGGGGTTCGACTGAGTATCGCCGTACTGTGGATTCTTCCTTTCGTGAACTTCGTGTTCTCCGTGGTGGAATTCCGTTGCGCATGGCCGCGCGCAGTGCATCTTCCTTAACTCCTTGCCGCGCAAGATCTTGCATATCACACTCTTCAAAAATCACACCTTTTTAAAAAATCTTTAAGAAATCTGTTGACGAAATAATATGCAAACTATATTATTGCTTTAGTGAATATATGAATATGGATGTTTGCAAATGAAAAAGCCGGAACCTGAAGCGGAGGCTGAAAATGGACATTGCCGCAAGCCATCGCTGAAAATCGCAAAGCGGCCTTTCGCTTCTTGTGCCTTTTGCGCCTTCTGGCGGCTGTTCCTCCGACCGGTCGCTTTCCCGGCAGTCAAAACCCGGTCGAAACAAGCGAGCCCAATGTTTCAGCTTAAAATCGATGCAAATCGCATGCATCCGCTTCATCATGAACATCTTGCAACTCAAATTCTTTCCCTCGGCATTTCGGCCCGTTTCGACCTGTTTCGACCCGTTTCGACCAAAAAAATAAATCCCAAAACTTAAAATATCACCCCCCAATCTTATGACCCGTGTTGGAAAAATCGCCCGCTTGCCCGAACGAATTCGCGAACAAATCAACTGCCGTCTTCAGGACGGCGAGGAAGGCAGAAAAATCATCTCCTGGTTGAACTCCCTTGACGAGGTAAAAGCCGTCCTCTCCGCAAGTTTCGACAATTGGAAGATCACTGACGGAAATTTGTGCGAATGGAAACGAGGGGGTTACCGCGATTGGGAGACGCAGCAAATCACACTGGACGAAGCCCGCCGCGTCATGTCCGAGGGAGGGCAATTGGCCAAAACCGGCAACAAGGCTCTGGCGGACAATCTGGCCGTCTGGCTGACCGGCCGCTACGTCGTGGCCACGCGCAAGCTGATGGAAAATGGCGACGACCCGGCTGCCTGGAAAATGTTGCGCGAACTGTGTCACGATGTAGTGGCGTTGCGCCGGGGCGATCATGGCGCGGAATGGCTACGCATCGAGCGTGAAAAATTGAAATTGCAGCGCAAGAAACAAAACTCCGACCGCGAGAAGCTCAAGCAGGAAATCCTCGAGGAAAACCCTCCCCGCAAGGTGTTGAGCGAAGAAGAAAAAGAGCAGCGGTGGAACGAGATATTCGGAATCAATCCGGACACGTATCACATGTATCAGAACAAAACCCCGTCCAACCCGGAGCCTGATTCCGACGACCAGGCAGCACCCCCGCCGGAACCAACCCCCGCCGCCTCCGTTCCTAATCTTAATCCTAATCCTACTCTTAATCTTCCCACCCCAGCAGATGATTCGAGTCTTCCATGTCCCCCTACTCCGACAGGTCCTACCAGTCCGACCCGTCCGACTTCCCCCGAAGAGTCCGAGGCCCAGGAAGTCCAACACGAAACAGAGTTAGCCGAACAAGGCCATGCACTTAGCGCCTACTCCCTGGGGGCGCGTTATCGGGATGGCTTGGGGGTTCCGAAGGACTTGGCAAAGGCGCGGGAGTGGCTGGGCAAGGCAGCCTCGCAAGGCATCGGCAGCGCCAAAATCGAATTACGCACCTTGCTGATGCGGTACGGAGATTGAAGTTTGAAAAATGAACCAAAGAGCCACAACGAACAACCCCGCGATGCCTTCGCGGTTGACTTCCCCGCCCCGGCGTGGCTCAGTTCTCGCCGTCACGCGTCTCAACACACTGACGGGTGCTGCAATGAAAACATGCTCATACTGCGGGGCCAAGTATCCCGACGACATGCCTCAGTGTCCAATTGACCACGAAGCGCTTTCCCCCAATCAGGCAGCACCCGCACCCGATTCGCCTCCAGCATCACAGTCGCAGCAAGATGCATTCGAGTTCAGCACACTTACGCCTGAGCAGAGGCAGCAGGACTTGGTGACCTTGGTCTCATGCCGAACGCTGCTGTCGGCGGACATGGTTGTCTGCAAACTCCGCGCGACGGGTGTTGAAGCGTTTATCCCCGACAAGATGTTGATGCAGACAGTTGCATTCAACTTCAACACGTTTGGATATGTCCGGGTCCAGGTTGCTCCCAAGGACTACGACGCAGCCAAAGCCGTTCTCTCCAGTTGATTTTGTAAAAATACCACATGCCAACCACTCCATCCGCCACCCCGGCTGAAGCCAAAACCGGACCGCCCAAACCCGCCTATCCAAATCCGTTTTTGTGGGTGCCGTCCAGTTATCTGGCGATGGGGGTCATTTATGTCACCGTCGGCAGCGTGGCCAATGTCATGTTCAAAAACATGGGCATGGACAACACCAAGGCGGCGTTCTGGTCGAGCCTGCTGGGGTTCCCATACACCTTCAAATTTCTCTGGGCGCCATTGCTGGAGCTGTACCGGACGAAAAAGTTTTTTGTGGTGCTGATGCAGTTTTGCATTGCGGCCAGCATCGCCTGCGTGGCGTTTGCCCTCAGGCTGCCCGGCATGACATGGCTGGTGCCGGTCCTGGCCTTGCTGGCGCTCTCGGGCATCCTCGGCGCAACGCAGGACATCGGTTCGGACGGCGTTTATGTCACGACGCTGCCGCCCAAGGAAATGGCGAAATATACCGGGTTCCAAAGCATGTGCTGGAACGCGGGATTTCTCCTCGCCGCCGGGCCGTTGATCTATTTCAGCGGCGTATTGCACAGACGCACTCAAAGTTGGGGGACATCGTGGATGGTGATCATGCTGGTCATTTCCGGCCTGCTGTTTCTGGCCGGATTATATCACAGCCGCTTTCTGCCGCCCGGGGCCAAAGCGCTTGACGCGCCGAAAAGTTTCGGCGATGCCATGGGCACCTTCGGGCACGCCTTCGCAACGTTCTTCCAGAAAAAAGACATCTGGCTGATGATGGCATTCGCCTTTTTCTACCGCTCTGGATACGGCCTGATCGACAAGATGGGGCCGCTGTTCATGATTGATGATCGCGCCAAGGGCGGGCTGGGGCTTTCCAACGAGACGCTGGGCACCATCAACGGGACCTTCGGCAACGCGGCCTTCATTCTCGGTTCGCTGCTGGGCGGCTGGTTCGTGTCGCGCATCAGCCTGAAAAAGTCGCTGCTCATCCTCTGCCTCTGCCTCAACGTGCCCAACGTCACCTTCCTGATTCTGAGCCAGACCCTCCCCACCAGCTACGGCGTCATCGCCACCATCGTCACCTTCGAAAAGTTCGGCTGGGGCGTCGGCTGCGTCGGCCACATGATCTACATGATGCAACAAATCGCCCCGGGGCCATACCGGACCGCCCATTACACCTTTGCCACCGCGCTCATGGGCGCCTGCATGATGCTCACCGGCGCGGTCAGTGGCTACCTCGAGAGCTGCACTGGCTATCAATGGTTCTTCATCATCGTGCTGTTTGCCGCCGCGCCTTCCATTCTTGTCACTCTCTTCGCGCCGTTCCACAATCCCGATACGACGGGCCGGAACGCCGATCCACAACCGGAAGCAACGGAGGCCTCTTGAAATAATCCTGCTCTCGTGCAAAATGGCGGTTCGCCCGCAGGCTGGACGATTGAACAAGCCCTAAAATTTAAAAAATACTTATGCGTTACGGACACTTTGACGACCAACATCGCGAATACGTCATCACCCAACCCAACACCCCCCTGCCCTGGATCAATTACCTCGGTTGCGAGGCTTATTTCGGACTCATCTCCAACACCGCCGGCGGTTATTCGTTCTATCGTGACGCCCGCCTGCGCCGCCTGACGCGTTATCGCTACAACAACGCCCCCTTTGATTTCGGCGGGCGCTACCTCTATCTGCGCGACAATGACAGCGAGGAATTCTGGTCGCCTTCCTGGCAGCCGACCCGCACCAAGCTCGACGATTACGAATGCCGCCACGGCATGGGCTACACCATCATCGGTTCCACCCACCGCAAGATCGAGGCGCAAACGTGCTACTTTGTGCCCCTGGGCGAAAACCTCGAAATCTGGAAGCTCTCGGTCACCAACCACCGCAAGAAACCGGCCCGGCTCTCCATTTTCTCCAGCATCGAATTCTGTCTCTGGGACGCGCAGGACGACGCCACCAATTTCCAGCGCAACTTCAGCACCGGCCAGGTCGAGATTGTCGATGGGGTCATTTATCACAAGACCGAGTATCGCGAGCGCCGCAATCATTTCGCATACTTCGCCTGCTCGAAGAAACTGGCCGGCTTCGACACCCAGCGCGACAACTTCCTGGGCGCTTACCGGAGCTGGGACAACCCGGCGGCGGTGGAGCGGGGCCGTTCGTTCAATTCCGTCGCGCATGGCTGGGCCCCGCACGGCTCCCATCATGTCAAGGTGAATTTAAAACCCGGCGAAACGAAGGACATCATTTTCCTCCTCGGCTACCACGAAAACCCCGTGGACCAAAAATTCAACCCCCCGGGTTCCCAGACCATCAACAAACGCACCGTCAAACCCGTCATCGCCAAATATCTCGACGGCAAAAATGTCACGGACGCGTTCGACAAACTGCGCCGCTACTGGGACAGCCTGCTCGGCGCTTACCAGGTGGATTCACCCGATGTCCACGCCAATCGCATGGTCAACACCTGGAACGCCTGCCAGTGCATGGCCACCTTCAACATGTCGCGCTCGGCCTCTTTCTACGAATCGGGCATCGGCCGCGGCCTCGGCTTCCGTGATTCCAACCAGGACCTGCTCGGTTTCGTGCAGATGGTGCCGGCCCGCGCCCGCGAGCGCATTCTGGACATCGCCGCGACCCAAATGGCCAGCGGCGGCGCCTATCACCAGTATCAACCTCTGACCAAGCGCGGCAACAACGACATCGGCAGCGGGTTCAACGACGACCCGCACTGGCTCACGCTGGGCGTGGCCGCCTACCTCAAGGAAACCGGCGATTGGAGCATTCTCGACGAGCCGGTGCAGTTCGACAACGAACCCGGTTCCGAAAAGCCGCTCTATGAGCACTTGCGGCGCAGTTACAATTACACCCTCGAACGCCTCGGCCCGCATGGCCTGCCCCTCATTGGCCGCGCCGACTGGAACGATTGCCTGAACCTCAATTGCTTCTCCGACACGCCCGGCCAATCCTTCCAGACCACCACCAACAAGGAGGGCAAAGTGGCCGAGTCCGTCTTCATCGCCGGCTTGTTTGTGATGGCGGCGAAGGAACTGGCCGTCATCGCGCGGAAGCTCAAGTTGAACGAAGAGGCCGAACGTTGCCTGGCTGAAGCCGCCAAAATGGAGCAGGTCATCCTCCAGCATGGCTGGGACGGCAAATGGTTCGTGCGCGCCTACAATGATTTCGGAAAGCCGATCGGCTCGAAAGTCTGCAAGGAGGGAAAAATCTTCATCGAATCGCAAGGCATGTGCATCATGGCTGGTGTCGGTTTAAAGGACGGCAAGGCGAAACTGGCGCTCGAATCGGTGAAGAAGCATCTCGCCACACCGCACGGCATTGTCCTTTTGAATCCCGCCTTCACCAAGTATTACATCGAGATGGGCGAAATTTCCTCCTATCCGGAGGGTTACAAGGAAAACGCCGGCATCTTCTGTCACAACAACCCGTGGATCATCATTGCCGAAACCATGATCGGCAACGGCAACCGCGCCTTCGACTATTACACGCGCATCAATCCGTCCGCCCGCGAGAACATCGGCCAGTTGCACCGTTGCGAGCCTTATGTCTTTGCGCAAATGGTTGCGGGCAAGGACGCCCCAACGCACGGCGAAGCCAAGAACTCCTGGCTCACCGGCACGGCTGCGTGGACTTACTTCGCCGTCACGCAATGGATTTTCGGCATCCGCACCGATTACGACGGTCTGCTGGTGGACCCTTGCATCCCGGCCAATTGGAAAGGATTCAAAGTGACCCGCGTTTTTCGCGATGAAACATTTGACATCGAAGTGCTGAATCCCAAAGGCGTCATGAAGGGCGTGCGCCGGATGGTCATGGATGGCGTCGAGATTCCGGACCAGTTGCTGCGTCCCAACGGCGGCGGCAGGACGCACAACGTCCTGGTGGAAATGGGTTAGGCTCAGGGACTGTCTCGATGAATCTCAGATTCGCATTGCTTCTGGCACTCCGGACAAATCCCGTGCGTGAAGGATGTCGAGGTCCGGCTGCTGATATACTTTTCCAGTTGCTCCCAGTACCCGCTGTCATTGCGAACCTTCCGGCACCACGAACAGACGGGTAGCAATTCGCTCAAGGCGTTAATCTGGCTGGTCAAACTCGCTGTCTTGCGCAGCGTGGCCAGGGCGTCCGCGCTCCCGCCAAGCAGCAGCGAGAGCAGGCTGAAGGCGATCTCCTGGTTCGGTGGCAGTTCGCGCCGTACCGTGCCGCAGAACATGCCGACCACCTGGCTGGAAACCGCCAGCGAATGGAGCAGTCCGCGCTCCGGCTTCTCAGGCGTTCCCGCCTCGAAAAAGACCGGCGCGTGTTGTCGCAGCGCCGCAGCGAACCGGCCCGCCTCGATCTCCCCACGCAGCAACCCGTCCAGCCACTCACGATCCGATTCCGGCCATGCCAGCGACATCTCGAAGCCCATATCAGCCGGATTCACCAGCCAGAAGCCGGCGGCGCGAAACAGTTTCAGGCCCTCAATATACTGTTGGCTCAGCCGCAAAATATCATCGGTGTTTTTCTGGGCGTGGAGGTCGAGCCGGAAATGTTCGAGGGCGGCAAACAGCGCCAGCAACTCCCTTTGCGCATCGAGCAACCCCAGTTTCCCCAGCCCCGTTTGCAGCATGTCAGGATAAACGGAATCAAATCTGTCGCTCACCAGTTCCATGACTCAATGCCTCAGAAAAGCCGCCAGCACCGCCTCGATCTGATCGTCCACGGCGTTGACAATCAACGACACGGTTTCCAGCGGCAAATGCAGGTTCTCCCACACTTTCATGTTCAGTGGCGGCGCATACCGCTCCCCGGAACACCCGATTTGCATCGCATTGACCAGATGATCGCAGAAATGGACGACAGACGCTTCCTCCCGGCCCACCTCCGCCATGGTAGGGTGATGATGGCTGGCGACAGCGCCGATGAGCGCCACCGGGTACTTCCAGTGGCGCAGCAGCGCACCGCCGATCTGCTGGTGGTCAAAGCCCAGCACCTTCAATTCGGCTTCCCGCAGGAGCATGCGTTTCTCGTTGTAAAGCACGAACACCTGCTGCGCTGCATCCGGACTCTGACCGAGCAGCACCAACCGCCCCACGTCATGCAGCAATCCCGCGACGAAAAACTTGTCCGGCTTGGGCAGCCGCAATTCCATCGCCACAGTTCGCGCGGCAATGCCGCAGGCCAGGCTGTGCCGCCAGAACGATTGCATGCTCACATACTCCTCCTCCACTCCGGAGAAGCGTTCAATGATACTCGACGCCTGCAACAGATCCTGCACGCGCTGAATCCCGATCAAACTGATCGCTTCCGCCACGCTCGTCAGCCGCGAGGTGTATCCATAAAAGGGGCTGTTGCCCAGTCGCAACAGGCGCGAAGTCAGGTCGGGGTCCTTTTCGATCGCCGCTCCGACCGTGCTGAGACTGCACTGCGGCGATCGCAGTTCCGCTTCAATTTCCCTCAACACCGCGCCGCACGAGCCAAGACTGAAGGGGATGCCGGTGAGCAATTGTTCAATGGAGGGCGGCTTCATTTTTTCGGCGTTTTCCGCGCCTGGCGCCAGAGCATCAGCTTGAAGACTTCGGCGAAGACCGGGTTGGATTCACCCGCCTGCCAGAACCGGGCCTTGACCTCGGCGGTCAACTGCGCCACCACTTCCGGCGACAATCGGGCCAGCGGGTTCTGGTTCTCGATGAGATCGGACGCTTCCACGTCAATCTCCGCCACACCCCAGGCTTTCAGGATGCTAATCTGTCGGCCGGTCAATTGGCCCTTGGCGGGAAGGAGCAGCATGTCGTCGATGTTTTTGACATCTTTGGCGACCACCATTCCCTCCTTCAAATCCTCGGTTTTAACACGTGGCATGATATTCGGAGCGCCCTGTTGCGGTGAGGCTAAACGAGCGTCAGCCCGCAGAACTTCCCTTGCGCCGCCCCCCCTGTCAAGGCCAAACGCCGCCAAAAACGCAGCCAACCACTGCACAGTCCCGGTGGGGTGTGGGGAAAAGGGAGAGGGGGGTGCGGTCAATACATAGGTAACACTCGTGGTTCAATACATAGGTAACACTATGCTGGTTTCAGATTACACGTTGACTCTGAGGTTGACCAGCTTCCAGCGGGCGGATATCCGCCCGCTGGAAGCT
>JBKQUS010000170.1:0-37318 GCA_052325505.1 Limisphaerales bacterium | reverse complement strand
ATATCCACGGCACAACGGATTTGGAGGCCAAGGTCGCCAATGATGCTTGCCAGTGCTTTCCCCTCAAAAAGGGCGGAAGCTGTTTTTCGGATTTTTCGAAAAATTTTCGGGGGTATGGGGGGGGCGTGGTTTTTCAGAAGTTCAGCCTTCAGCCTTTAGCCTTCAGCATTCCTGCATTGGGGCGGAGTCAAACCATGATTAACTGAGTTAAATACGAGTCAAAGCAGTGCTCTGGTGGCCAAATTGTATGCAAAGACCTAGACACAAACGCCTTACAAAACAGCCAACGGTTGAGCCGGTCATACTACTCAAAGCGAATCAAAGTGATTTTCACTTCAGCATTCAGCCTTGCCCCCAAATCTCTTCCTTTCCACTTTGCCCTTTAACCTCTAAAGTCGCCGGACAAATGACGGATACCGAGAAACTCTTGCGCGAGCTGATCGCCCTGCCGAGTGTCAACCCGGCCTTTGGCTCCCTCAACGATGCCCGCGCCGGTGAAGGCCGGGTGGCTGATTTCGTCGCCGTCACGGCGGCCAGGGCGGGCTTGGATATTCATTTTCAAAAGGTCCTGCCGGGCCGGTCCAATTTGCTGGCGACCCTTTCTCCGCCGGGCAAAGTCAAACAACGCCTCCTTCTGGTCCCGCATCTCGATACCGTGGATGTGGTTTCTGAGAAGCAGTTTGTTCCGCGATCCGTCAACGGCCGCATTTATGGCCGGGGCGCGTGCGATGACAAAGGTTCAGTCGCCGCCATGCTCACCGCATTGAGCCGACTGGCGCGGCAAGGACACCGGCCCGCCGCGACGGAAATTGTTTTCGCCGGGTTGATGGATGAGGAAAACGCCCAAGCTGGTTCGCGCACTCTGGTGGCCAGCGGTTTCCGGGCCGACCTAGCCATCGTCGGCGAACCGACCCTTCTGCAAATTGTCACCGCCCACAAAGGCAGCCTTTGGCTACGGCTGGAGACGCACGGAAAAGCCGCCCACGGCTCCTGCCCGCACCTGGGCAAAAACGCCATCCACGAAATGGCCCGGATCGTTGATCTTTTGGAATCCGTTTATGCCCGGCAATTGCTGCTGCGGCGTCATCCCTTGCTCGGCGCCCCGACGATCAACGTCGGCCTCATCCAAGGCGGCACCCAGCCCAACATCGTCCCGGCCTTGTGCATGGCGGTCGCCGACCGGCGCACACTCCCCGGCGAGACGGAACGGTCCGTTCTCGCCGAATTGAACGCCTGGCTGCGCCGCCACGGCTTGCTCGCCACTTTGACCAGCGATAAAACCTCCGTTTGCCCGCCCCTGGAAACAGACCCGCGCTTGCCGCTGGTGCAACAATTCCTGCGCATTGCCCGCCAGAAAAAACCGGCGGGCGCGAATTATTTTTGCGACGCGGCGGTCCTGGCGCAGGGTGGCATTCCCAGCATCGTTTTCGGCCCCGGCGATATTGCCCAAGCCCATACCGCCGACGAATGGATCTCGCGAAAATCCCTTGAAGCCGCCGCCGCGCTCCTTCTTAAGTTCCTGCGGACGCTGCCGTAAATTAATTTGATGAGTTCGAACAGCAAATCCGCCTTTTTCCGGCAGAGCAGTTGGTTGGTCATCGCCACCAATGTCGGCGGCGTGTGCATGATGGCGGTCCATACTGTGGCCAGCAAGATGGGGAAGCAGGAATACTCCACCTTTGTCAGCCTGCTCCGGTTGATGCTCATCCTGGGAGTTCCGGCGGCTGCCTTGCAGACCATTTTCGCGCGCCAGGCCGCCACCGTGACGAACGAGGGGCAGGAGGAGCAATTGCGCGCCACCACCCGCGCCATTTTGACCTGGACGTTCCTGGTGTGGCTGGTCTGCGGCGGGGCCGTGCTCGCCGCCACCGGCCCGCTGTCCCGTTTGCTGTCGATATCCAATCCCGCCTCCCTTTATTTCACCGTCCTGATCACCTTGACAGGATTGTGGATACCCATCGGCAAAGGGTTGTTGCAAGGCAAGCATCTTTTTGGCGAGCTGGGCTGGTTGCAAATCAGTGATGGAGTGGGCCGCTTCTCGGTCATGCTGCTGGTGATATTCGTGCTGGGCGGGAAGGCGGCCGGCGGCATGTTCGCGGCCGTGGTCGGACAGGTGATCACGCTGGTCATCGGCGCCTGGCTGACGCGCAAGCTCTGGCAAACCCGCCCGGCGGTTGCCTTCCTTTGGAAGGCCTGGCTGAACCACGCGTTGCCGCTGACCCTCGGGCTGGGCACCGTTCTGGTCATGTCTAGTATTGACATGTTGTTTGTGCAGGGCCTTTTTTCAGACAAAAGCAAAACCGCCCTCTATGGCGGGGCCATGCTGACTGGTTTTGCCATCAATCAATTCATCGCCCCGGTGGCGCTGGTCATGTTTGCGCGTGTGGCGAAAAGCGTGGCCCGGGAGGAAAGTTCCGATTCCCTCGGCTTGACTCTGGCGGCGACCATTTTTTTCGGCTGCATGGCGGCGGTCGGCTGCACGCTGTTCCCCAAGCTGCCGTTGCGATTCATGTATTTCAGCAATCGCGCCATGTGGGACGCCGCCCCGCTGGTCCCCTGGTTTGCCTGGGCCTTGCTCCCGTTGACCGTGTCCTATGTTCTGGTGCAAAATATCCTTGCCCGCGGCCGGTTCCAGGCGGTGCCGTGGCTTATGGTGGTGCCGGCGCTTTACTCGGCCTGCTTGTGCCTCCAGGCTCCCGCTCTTCTCGACATGAAACCGTTCGACGCCTTTATTCGCGTCATTCAAACATTGGGCGCGGCCAGCCTCCTGCTCTGCGTCGTGGCGGCCTGGTTCTGCCGCGCTCCCGCCCCTACCGTTTCGGGTCGGGGATCGGCTCCGGCGCGTGCAGTTTCCGATAAACCCAGTTCTCCAGTGGTCTGAAGATTTTGCGCAGCGGCGCAAAAGGCGAATAAATCCAGCGCAAACGAATCACGGAAAGCAGCATGGTCAGCGATGTCCTGCCCAACGCCACCTTGGACCCGATTTTGTCCGTCCATTCCGTGGGCACTTCCAGCACGCTGAAACCCTCGCGCTTGAGTATGTAAAGAAGATTAATATCGAACGCCATGTCCGCAATGAAGAGCGAAGAATGGATCTTTTCCACCGCCGCCCGCCGGATCACCTTCGCGCCGCACTGCGTGTCCTTGATGTTCATCCAGAAGAACAGTTGCACGATGGCATGGAAGGTCCGGCTGGCGAATCGCCGCTGGCCCGATTGCATCTGGTGCAGGACGGCTCCAGGAATCCAGCGCGAGCCGATGACGCAATCAGCCTCTCCCGCATGGCGCGCCAAATCGGCGAAAGCCGCCGGGCTGGTCGCTCCATCGGCATCCACATAGCCGATCACGTCCGCCAGCGGCGCCAGGCGCAGGCCCTCGATCAAGGCCCCTCCCTTGTGGATCGGCTCCTCGAACACCACGGCGCTGACTTCGCTGTACTGGGCGCTGACCTTTTGCACCACGCCGAGCGTATTGTCCGTGCAGCCGTTCAGCACCACCACCAATTGAAACTTTCCCTCGTAATTTTTCCGGAAGTATTCCGCATACGACAGCAAGACAGGCCCGATCCGATGCTCCTCGTTATGAGCCGGAATCAATAGCAATACACTGGGAAAAACCTGCTTCACGCGCCCTACTTACCCAAGCCGCACGGTAATGTCGAGAGGAAGGTGGCCGCTTTTACCTTGATGGCGTGAAACGCCCTTTGCCGCGATGGCGCCCGCCGCCTTTCGCGTTGCGGGCGGTTCGTTGCTCGATGCTCTGATACACCTCGAAACCATGGCCGATCTGACCCTGGGGACGCTCGTCCACCGGCCGCGCCTCGGTGACGGCGATGTTTCGTCCGTCCAAGGAGTGGCTGTGCAGCGATAGCGCAGCGGCGGCCAATTCCGGCGTGGCCATGGTCACATAGGCCCGGCCGTTGGAGCGGCCCGTGGCCGGATCAAGAACCAATTTCACTTCCACGACCTGCCCTTTTTGCGAAAATAAAGCCCGAAGACTTGCGTCGGTAATGCCGGGGGCAAGATTTTCCACATATAATCTATTGTTCATATTCCTTTTACCTTCTGGTGCGTTCCCGGCCATTGGAGCCTGGATAATTACGGAAAGCCTGCCCTCAACATTCCCCACTCTCGCGGAAATGCAACCACTATTTCTTTTAATTCGCCCCGCCCCGAACCGGCTTCAGTGTCCCGTGGGGAAAATGGTGATCACCGTGTCACGAATGCATTCGTCGCCCATTTGGGTGTTCTCGGAACGGAACATGATCTCGATCGAGGCCCAATAATCCATCCGCAATTCCGGGCGATTCAAAAGGCCTTCCCGGCTGATCCGATGAATCGCTGCGATGTCGGCTGGCCGGGCTTCGGATGTTCGCGACAAAATCCCTTGGGCGGGAGCAACTGGAGCCACTGCCGCCTTGGGCTTGACAACCGCCTTTTGCTTTTGCGCTTCAGGACGCGAAACCAATTGGCCCGCTGGCAGTGCATTTGTCTCCCCAAATGCATTCAACCCCTGCAGGAATAACACACAGGTTAGCACCACAATCTTTTTCATAACTCACCTCCGTTTTGGAGTCCCTCCCTGCCTCGCAATCCCCTCCTGATCCAATATCGTCCGGTTTCAGGCAATGTCAATTTAGCCCGGGGTGAGTTCAGTCGAAACGCGGCGATTCAAATTCCATCCCATGCGCCGCGGCGACAGCCTTGTGCGTGACCCTGCCGTTCATCACGTTGATGCCGCCGACCAACGCCGGTTGTTTCTGGCAGGCCTCGGCCAATCCCAAATCCGCCAACAATTCAAAATAACGATACGTCACATTGGTCAGCGCCTGGGTCGCTGTGCGCGCGTAGGCGCCAGGCATGTTGGTCACGCAATAATGAGTCACCCCTTCCTCCACATAAACGGGATGGTCATGCGTCGTGGGCCGCGATGTCTCGGCGCAGCCGCCTTGATCGATGGCGATGTCCACCAGCACACTGCCCGGACGCATCTTGCGCAACATATCGCGGCTGATCAAATTGGGGGCCTTGGCGCCGGGCAGGAGCACCGCGCCAATCAATAAATCCACCGTCGGCAGCAAATCCACCAAATGCGCTTCGCTGGAAAAAAGGGTGTGCGCGGTGTGCAGCGTGATGTCCAGGAAGCGCATCCGTTCCAAGTCCACCTCCAGGATCGTCACGTCGGCCCCAAGCCCGGTGGCCATGCGGGCGGCATTGATGCCGCTGGCGCCGCCTCCCAACACGACTACGCGCCCCGGCAAAACGCCCGGCACACCGCCCAGCAACACCCCGCTTCCACCGTTGTGCTTCGCCAAAAAATATCCCCCCACCAGGATCGACATGCGCCCCGCGATCTCGCTCATCGGCTCCAGCAACGGCAGCCGCCGGTGCACCTCGATTGTTTCGTAGGCGATGCCCGCAACCCCGGACTTCAACAGCGCCTCGGTCAGCGACCGGCTCGCCGCCAGGTGCAGATAAGTGAAAAGAATCTGGCCGGGATGCAGCAGCGGATACTCCGATTCCTGCGGCTCCTTGACCTTGACGATCATTCCGGCCTTCTCAAAAACGGCCTTGTGATCGGAAGTCATTTCCGCGCCGGCGCTTTCGTAATCGGCATCCGGATAACCCGAGCCGGCCCCGGCGGAGCGCTCCACCACCACTTGATGGCCGCGCTTGCACAATTGGTACACCGCCGACGGCAGCAAAGCCACGCGGTGTTCCTGAAGTTTAATCTCTTTCGGAACGCCGATAATCATGGGTCGATGATAAGGCTAATTGCCGAAGGCTAAAGGCTAAAGTCAGAGGGTGGATTTTCCCATTTTTTTATACATCATTTTGCCCCACGTATTTGGAATTAAGACAAAGCTGCGCACTCCGGATCGCATTGTCGGTCGGGACACCCCCGCAAAAATAGTTGCAAATAGTTGTTGCCAACCGGCGGAAAGGTGTCATGGTTGACGTGTCCGCTAGATAGCTTGTCTCTTTCAAGGCATGGTGAATCTTCAGGTGAACCTCGTTCAGTGATGATTTTAGACCCGGTGTTCGGGAACAGTCTGCAGAAAGTAACGGTTAGGATCGGATAGTAAAACATCGAATGAACAATAAATTATTTGTCGGGAATCTTTCCTTCGACACGACTGAAAATGACCTGCAAGACGCGTTCGCCGCGCATGGCACGGTCACGGAAGCGAACCTGATGATGGATCGCACCACCAACCGCCCCCGCGGCTTTGGTTTCGTGACCATGAGCACGGACGAGGAAGCGCAAAAGGCCATGGCAGCCCTGAACGGCAAGGAGATGGGCGGTCGCGCCCTGACCGTGAACGTTGCCAGGCCGCGTGAAGAACGCGCTCCCGGCGGCGGCGGCGGTCGTGGATACGGCGGCGGTGGCGGCGGTCGTCGTGAATACAGCGGCGGCGGCGGTGGTCGCCGGTATTAATCAGTTTTGAAGATTGCAGGCCCGGGGTTCGTGAGAACTCCGGGCTTTCCCGTCTTTGGATTTTGGTTTGTCCCAATTGTCGGTTGTCGGTATTTTTCGATATGCCAGCCATAAATGAACAACATATAGAAGTCGAAGGCAGCATCATGGCGGTGCTGCCCGGCACGATGTTTCGCGTCCAATTGGACAATAAACATCTGGTGCTGGCCACGATTTGCGGGAAGATGCGCAAACGCTGGGTGCGCCTGACGGTCGGTGACCGCGTGAAAATGGAGATTTCGCCCTACGACCTGGACAAGGCACGAATCACCTGGCGGCTGAAATAGCGAATTTTCAAACATGTTTGGCGGGCGCCAAACATGGTGCTCGAGATGCTCGCGCTCCCTTTTCAAAAGTCAGAATTTTCTCCTGGGGCGAAAATTTTGGAAGATTGTGCTTGAAAAATGCACGGATTCAGCCGATGATCCAAAGTAGCATGACGAAGGTCGTCTGCTGATGTTCTTTGGAAAGGGTTTTGAATTTACCCTGCCATGTTCGTGATTAAAAACATAGTCCTTGAACCGTAAGTTAGTCCATAAGGAACCTTAACTTCGACCGTGGCCGACAGGCCTTGATTGGAAGTCGAAAGCGGACGATTCGGTTCCACTTTGTTCACATGTTGTTCAAAGGAGCTGTTTATACACGGCATTACGGCGGGGTCTTTTTTTTGTACGGGCAAAGGCCGCTTTCAGGCTTGGTCAGGGGCGGTTTTTCTGTTATCTTCCCCTTGTGACAGGCAATGATTTATTCGCCGCCGCGGTCGAGCCTGAAACCGCCGATTCCGTGAAACAGGGGAGTCAGCCGCCGCTGGCCGCGCGGATGCGACCGCGGAATCTGGATGAATTCGCCGGCCAATCGCACATTCTGGCCCCCGGCCAGTTGCTGCGCCGGGCCATCGAGGCCGATCGCATCCAATCGCTCATTTTCTACGGGCCGCCCGGCACGGGCAAAACGTCGCTGGCCCAAATCATCGCCCGTCAGACGCGCAGCAAGTTTGAACGGCTCAGCGGGGTGGAAGCCAACGTGGCGGACATGCGCCGGGTCCTGGCGGCGGCGGGCAACCGCCTGGAAAACACGGGGCAATCGACCATCCTGTTCATTGACGAAATCCACCGTTTTAACAAAGGTCAACAGGACGTGTTGCTGCCGGACGTGGAGAGCGGCGTGGTGCGGTTGATCGGGGCCACAACGCACAATCCATTTTTCTTTGTCAATTCCCCCCTGGTTTCGCGGTCGCAAATCTTCGAGCTGCGTCCGCTGGACGAGGCCGATTTGTTGCGGTTGCTGCGACGCGCCCTGGCTGACGCCGAACGCGGTTTGGGCGGCATGAAAATTCAGGCGGATGAAGACGCCTTGCGGCATCTGGCAAAGGTGGCCGACGGCGACGCGCGCAAAGCGTTGAACTCGCTGGAAATCGCCGCGCTCACCACTGAACCCGAGGGCGAAGGAGTGGTGCATATCACCCTGGCCGTGGCCGAACAATGCATCCAAAAGAAGGCGGTGGTCTATGACGGGGACGAGGACGCGCATTACGACACGATTTCGGCCTTCATAAAATCGATGAGAGGGAGCGACGTGGATGCGACGTTGTATTGGCTGGCGAAAATGATTTACGCCGGGGAGGACCCGCGGTTCATCACGCGTCGCATTTTGATTTGCGCGGCGGAAGACGTGGGGCTGGCGGACCCGATGGCGCTGGTGCTGGCCAACGCGGCGCATCATGCTGCTGAGTTTGTGGGCTGGCCCGAGGCGCGCCTGCCGGTGGCGGAAGCGGCGATTTACATCGCCACCGCCCACAAGAGCAACAGCGCCTGCCTGGCCATCGACGCGGCCCTGGAAGACGTGCGCTCCGGGCGGACGCTGCCCGTGCCGGAGAAGCTGCGCGACGCGCATTACCCCGGGGCAAAACGGCTCGGGCACGGGGAAGACTACAAATACGCCCACGATTTTCCGGGGCATTTCGTGGCCCAGGACTACCTGGGAGCGGCCCGAAAATACTACGAACCCAGCGATCAAGGTTCCGAGAAGAAGATCAAGGAGCGCCTGGAAAAATGGCGCGAACAGTTTGAGGCGCTCCGCGGCGAGGCGACGCCCGCACCCGGCAAATGAGCTTGGAACGGGCGCCTGAAAAACGCGAGCTTCGCCGGAAACTTCGCGCCTGGTTCAAAACGCTGACCGACGCGGAGGTGGGCGAGGCTTCTTCGCGGGCCTGCGCGCTGTTGCGGCAACAGTCCGTTTGGAAAGACGCGCGCGCCGTCTTTTTTTACGCGCCGTTGCCGGGAGAAATTAATTTGTCGCCCCTGCTGGAGGAGGGGCTGCGCGCCGGCAAAGCGATTGCCCTGCCGCGGTATATGGCGGAGACGGGCGACTACGCCGCCTTTCAAATCCGCGATGCCGCGCGCGACTGCGCGCCGGGCGCGTTCGGGATCACCGAGCCAACGGCCCAATGCGCCAGTTTTCCGTTAATGCGTCTGGACTTGGCACTGGTGCCTGGAGTAGGATTTGACGTTGCTGGCCGCCGGCTGGGCCGGGGCCGGGGTTTCTATGACCGGTTGCTTGGCCAATTCAGCGGAATCAAATGCGGGGTCGCTTTCGACCAGCAGTTAGTTGAGCGGATTCCCGAGGAGCGGCACGATATGCGTATGAATTGTATATTGACGCCAACGCGCTGGCTGGAAATTCCCGGGCAAGTTTAGACCTGACATGAATCCACAAATTATCACAGGCGCAGTCATCTTTCTGATCGGCATCGTGGCCGGTTTTTGGGTGAGGCGCTGGCGGGAACGCAGCCTTCGCGCGGGGCTGGAACAGGAGGCGAATGCCATTGTGGAGAAGAGCCGCCGGGAGGCCGAGTCCATCCTCAAGGACGCGCGCCTGGCCGCCAATGAAGAGGCGCTCAAAACCCGGAGGGAAACCGAGCAACTGATGGCGGCGCGCCGCAAGGAACATGCCGTCATCGAGAAGCGTTTGATGACGCGGGAAGAGCTGGTCAACGGGCAGTTGGAGAACCTGGTGCGGGAGGAGAAGGTGCTGCGCGCGGACAAGGATCAGTTGGCCGCGAAGGCCGCGGCCATTGAGAAGCTTCAAGCCGAGACAGCCGGGTTGGCGGCACAGCGCCGGGCACAACTGGCCCAGGTTTCCAAGATGAGCGAGAGCGAGGTCCGCTCCTCCTTTCTGAAGGAGGTGGAACAGGAGAGTCTGGGCGATGCGGTGAAGTTGTCGCAGCATATTCTGCAGGACGCCAAGGCCAACGCGGAGGAAAACGCCCGCAAGATTCTCAGCCTGGCCATCCAGCGCTATGCCGGCCAGCACAGTTTCGAGACGTCGAGCGCCACCGTCAGCATCAAGGGCGATGAGATGAAGGGCCGGATCATCGGGCGGGAAGGCCGCAACATCCGGGCTTTCGAGGCCGCGACCGGGGTCACGGTGCTGATCGATGACACGCCCGGCGCAGTCGTTCTCTCGGGCTTTGACCCCGTCCGCCGCGAGATCGCGCGCGAGGCCATGGAGCGGCTCATTCTGGACGGACGCATCCATCCCGCGCGTATTGAGGAGGTGGTGGCCAAAATCTCGCAGGAAATGGACGAGGTGATATTGCGGAACGGCGAGCAGGCGGTGATGAAACTGGGCCTGACGCCCATGCACATCGAGTTGATCAAGCTGCTGGGCCGGCTGCATTTTCGCCACAGTTTTTCACAGAACATTCTCCAGCATTCCATCGAGGTCGCGCAATTGACGGGCTTGATGGCGGCCGAACTGCGCATCGATATTGTGGCGGCGAAGCGGGCCGGGTTGCTGCACGACATCGGCAAGGCGGTGAACCACGAAATCGAGGGCGCGCATGCCATCGTGGGCGCGGAAATCGTCCGGCGCTACGGGGAATCAGAGGCGGTGGTCAACGGGGTGGCCTCCCATCACGGAGAAGTGCCGCACACCGGGCCGCTGGGCATTTTGGTCAGCGCGGCCGATGCCATCAGCGCGTCCCGTCCGGGCGCGCGTTCGGAAACCGTGATGACCTATATCAAACGGGTGGAGGACCTGGAACGGATCGGCCTGTCGTTTCCCGGCGTGGAGAAATGTTTCGCGCTGCAAGCGGGGCGGGAATTGCGGGTCATGGTGCAGCCTGCGGCGGTGAGCGACGAGCAGGCCTTCATCCTGGCTCGGAACATAGCGCGAAAGGTGGAGGACGATTTACACTATCCCGGTCAGATCCGGGTGACCATCGTGCGCGAAACCCGTTGCATCGAGTTTGCCAAATAGAGCGGGCAACGCTTAGCGCCCCTGATTGATCGTCGAAGGCATCGGCCCTTCCCAGTCCGCGGGCTGGTTCCAGGGCACCGAAGAAATATTATCCGGGTTGTCCGTCGCGCAACCGCTCAGGACTACCGACGCGATCACAAAAAGAAGCGCGCAAAAAACTGTGCGCAGCACTTTCATTAATAGATGACTTGATCGCCTTCCATGATGTCTCCCCGCTGCCAGGCAGGCAGAATCGTGGCGACGCATCGATCTTTCTGTACACTGCTGATACGGACTTTGCCGATGAATTTTCCCTGCCGGTTCACCATCATTTCGCCGCGTTCCTTGGCCCCCTGGTCATCGCCAATATCAAGCACGACAAAATCGAATTTCGGATCCACCGCCAAGACCCTGCCTTTGAGTCCGATGGGCAGCACCACGGCCTCGGTGGGGCCGACGAGATTATTCAACTGCGTTTGCAGAGAGTTGCGGTCGGCTGCGAGGAGCTTGTTTTCGGCAATCAACGTGTCCCGCTCCTTTGTGGTCTTCGCCAGATTGCTGATGATGATCTTGATTTCCTCCGGCGGGGGAAGCTGCCGCCACTTTTCCAGCGTTTGTTCGGCGGTATCGGCGCGGGCCGTCATCTTGGTCAGCTTGTCGGTCAAATCCGTGTTTTGTTTGTCCAACTCGGTGTTTTTGGTATTGGCGGCCTCGAGCTGGCTCTCAGTGTCGTTTAACTTGGCCGTCGTGGTGGCGAGCTGGGTTTTGGTCGTTTTGAGTTCCTTGTCGGTTTTCTGATACAAGGCGGTTTCGGTGTCAAATTTCTGATGAAAATCATCGCGCGCCGCCCGGGTGGTCGTGATGATTTCCTTGACCGGGAAGAAACCGAGGTAAGCCGCGCCCAACCCGGCGATAATCGTTATTATGAGGCAAATTCGCAGTAACATTTCAACTCCATTTTAGACTTTCAATTTAAGATTATGCGGGAGTCCCGGTTCTGTCAATGCCGTCCTTTTCATTTTCTTTTCTCCAAAAAGGGCGGGGTCAAAGCTGGTCGGCGAAGGCCTTTACAAACGAATCCATCCAATTGCCCGGCGCCGGCTCCTTGATCTCCCGCGCGCGGGCGAAGTCGGTCTCGAACAAGCCCTGCTTGAGGCGGTTGACGGCGGTGGGATCGGAGAAGGCGACGTCCAGCTCCTGTGAAACCCGCAGGCTCATTTTCTCGAGGTTGGCCGAACCAAGGCAGGCCCAGCCATCGTAAATGGCGGCTTTGACGTGGGTCATGCCGGGATAGGCATAGACGCGAACGCCGTGACGCACCAATTCATTGGCGGTCAGGAGGTTGCGAGTCTGCATGACGCCGCTGTCGTTCTTGGCCGGCAATACCACCCGCACATCGACTCCCCGCTGCCGGGCTTGGATCAACTCGCGCAGGATGACGTCATCGCTGAAGTAAGCGTTCTCGATGTAAATATAGCGTTCGGCCTGGCGGATGGCTGCCAGTTGCGCCCGGTAGATTTCCACGTGCCCGGTCGAGGTGCGGAGGGGCCGGATGTCAATGGCGTCGGCGATTTCATTTCTGCGCGGGTGGGTGCGGCCAAACAGGCAGACCCAGGCGTAGGCAAAATCCCCCAACAGGCCGGCGTGCGCCCAAGCTTCCTCATAATCCTTTTCCAGGCGGCCAACCACCGGCCCGGTCAGGCGCACCATCATGTCGTGCCATTCGTAACGGTATTTCCAGCCGATGTTCATGCCGCCCACATAAGCCTGCCGCCCGTCGATGATGACGCATTTCCGGTGGTCGGTGGTGAGCCAGGGATTGGCGCTGGCCCGCACCTCCACCCGCGAATTGGCCGTGAGGTAGGATTTGATGTCGCCCGGATGTTTGAAGCCCGGCAGGACGGCCGATGGCGGCGGCACCGCCCCGCCCCCGAAGAGCGACCCCATTTCATCCACCAGCACCCGCACCCGCACCGCGGAAGAACGCTCCTTCAACACGTCGGCGATGGTCACGGCGAATTCGTCGGCACCGAAAATATAGACCAGCATATCCACGCTGCTTTTGGCGTTGGCCACGGACTTGATCAGCGCAGGGAAGAACTGACCGCCGTCCATGAGAAAATCAATCCGACCCTTGTAACGCCGGGACGAGACCAGCTCGTCCAGTTGCTTCTCCCAGGCGTCCAGGTCCATGCCAGGCCCTGTGTAGAGCGGGGGCGGCGGGCCGGCGTCGCCGGAAACCCCCGAGTCCACCGAGTCCAGCGCCGCCGCGCCAGAAGAGCCGATGTGCCAAAGCCCGCGGCTGATCATGGTGCAGGGATTCTTGATGGCGCTGATCACGAAACCGCGGATGACCAGCGTGTTGAGCGCCCGCAGCGGGAACCATCCCGGCAGATCGGACGGTTGCGTGTCCGGGTCAATCGGATAACTGAGGAAAACGATCAGGCGCGCGCGCAGATCAATCAGAACAAAAGCCGGATCTTCGTCGGTAACAAACAGAAACTGGTTCTGCCCTGGATCAATCTTTTTGGCGCTTTTCTCCAGCAGTTCAATCGCTTTGCGCGAGAAATCCGACTGGCTGAAGGCATGATCGATGGTGACGTCCGCCGGTTTTTCCTCAAGTCTGACCACGCGCCGCGTCCCCATCTTGTCCCGGCAGAGGGCGATCTCCTGATTTTGCACCATCACCAGGACGCCATGACCCGGCTCAGCGGGCATCAAGCCTTCGAACACTTCCTCGACGAGCGTTTGCCACTGTTTGGCGTTGCGAATGACCAAGCGGGTGCCGCGTTTCGCCAGGGACCGGCGCGTGGAGCGGGGCTGTTTGTCAAAGGCCAGCACCGCATAGCGATAGTCGAAGTCGGGAGTGCCATTGCGTTGCTGCGGCCAACTGGCGATGGCATAGGCATCCTTGCCATGAAAAGGATAGCGGATTTCGAGGTTGGTGGTGCCGCGATAGGCGGTGAGGTTGGGCAGGCTGCCCGGCTCGATTTGCTCCAGGTAACGGCTGCGCGGACCTGGACTGGCGCAGCCCGCCAGCCACAGAACGGCCAGCAGGACGACAAACATTCGGACCGGGGTGACGTGTATTTTCATGCCCTCAAGCCAGCGCGTCCAAGCGATGGCCTCCCAGAACAATTACCCGGTTGCCGTAGCGGGTCAACCTTGCGTTCCACCTGCCCGATGATTTTTGGCACGAATTTTCGCATTAACCTCCGGTTTTCCTGCGACCCCTCCCCCCCGGATATACCCCGAGAAATTCTCGAGAAATCCGAGAAATCCGAGAAATTTCCGAAGCGCCGGCGATGCTGGCAGGGCGGCGCTGCTGAGGGGTCGAGGCGTCCAGGGGTCTGGAGCCGTCACACCGTAACATTTGTTGTCAATCAAGGACTTAGGCATTGGTGAACCCGTCACAAATGCCGTCACAACCCGGCACGGAGCCGTCACAAAAGGAAAGTGCGAATGATGAATTAAGAATTAAGAAATGGAAAAGCGGATAAAGCGAATACCATTTTCCATGAGCCTCTCATTGATTTGCCGCGAAGAATCGCAAAAAGCGCCAGATTGGCAGATAGGTCCGGAAAGCCCGTTACATCCACCGAAAACAGCGAAGATCCCGGCAAGCTGTTAAAACGGCTGGGATCCGCCTTCCATCCCCTAATGGCCCGGCAGGAGCCTCGTCCTACCGGGGCGTTTGCGGTAAAGGGGCGAGGCTCCTGCCGAGCCGACGTGCCGGCGGTCATTTGCGGCGGCGAAACAGGAAGGCTGATGCGCCGAGCACACCAAGGGAAATCGTGCCCGGCTCAGGAATCTCCGTGCCCAAGCTGAAGCTTAGGTTCAAGTTCGAGGCGGTTGACATTTCTGTCGGTGTGTTTGGAGGGGCTTCGCTGGTGATATTTGCAAGGGCTGAAATGCCCCAGGGATCCAAATTATTAACATCCCCCGCCTGTGCCGCGGCCAGGGACGTAACAGTGCCACCCAAGTTGTTCCAAACCGCTATGGCAATTGTCTCAGGCCCACCTGTGGCCCCGGTTACGACGTCTAAAGCACCAGAAATGGTGCCTGAAGGCGGTCCGCCAGTGTAAAAGTTCAGTACAGCAGGTTGGCCGGATGTTAGCAGGAGGGGCGCCAATGAATCCAAGGAATCATTGAAACCGTCAGCCCCAAGAAGTTCGGCGGAGTAGCCAGAGCCTGTCAGCAGCGAGCCGGCATAAACTGTAGTGCCCGTCGGTGTCTCAACGCCACCAGAAGAGGACCCTTGCAGCTCCGACACAGTATATCCACCGTAGGTCACTATGGTGCCGGTATTGGCGGCATTCTGATCGTAGATGACTTGCTTGAATCCTGGTGAAGAAGGACCGCCGGCCATGAACATTATTTCGCCTTGTGAATATCCAGACGCCACCCCTGCGAGCAGCGCGATTACTGTTAATACTGTTGATGTTTTTTTCATGCGTGTCTCCCTGCGTGTCAAGGGTTGTGAGCGTTCTCGTGACTCGCTCTTTGCGGAGATTAAACAGGTTTTATTGTCTTTGTGTCAAGGAGAATCAGCCGCACTAATTGATACGGGGCGCATCTCAGTTTTTGCAGGTTTGGCTATCTCCCTCTCCTCCACAGACTTGTGGAGGAGAGGGTCGGGGAGGAGGTGCCTTTTTCGAGTCCCCTCTCCCTATCCCTCTCCCCGCTTGTGCGGGGCGAGGGGACGAGAATCTGCCTTGTCAAGATACGTGCAAGAAATCTACATGCGCCCATTAAGACGTGGACGCCGAAACTTTGAGTTTTGGCTGGTGTTTTTTCTGTTTGCAGCTATGTTCATATCGTGAATCTGAAACTGGCATCGGCTTGCGCAATCGCCGCCGTGATGGCCCTGGCAGTTCCGTTGCGGGCGCTTACGGGTGCCGCCGCAAGTGCAAGCCCGTCAAGCACTTCGGATGGAACAGGAGATAAATCCAATCCCTATGCTGTCATCGTCGATAGAAATGTCTTCCGGCTGAATTCACCGCCCCCGCCCGTTTCTGAGGCAGATAAAAAGGCCAAGGAACTGCCAAAGGTCTATCTCAACGGCATAATCCGGATTGGCGACGATGTTCGAGTCCTGTTCTCCATACCCCCCAAAGATTCGAAGGGCCTGACCTCTTATTTCAAACTGGCGCCCGGCGAAAGGGACGATGTGCTGGAGTTGGTCAGGATTCATTCGAATCAGCAGGAGGTTGATGTTCTGGTTAACGGCACGCCCGTGACTTTGTCGCTGTTGAGCAACAGCCTGGCGGCTGCGGACAGCAAGGGCGCCACCGGCGGCCCGGCGCAGCAGGCGCCGCCAGCGGTGCTGCGTGGCGGGCCGCGAGTGCCAGCTCCTCCAGATCCTCCTGGCGGATCATCCGCCATTATCGCGGGCAAAGGTCGGGATTCTTCGCCTTACGGTAACGTGACGGTGGGTGGCGGTGGTGGCGGCGGCGGCGTGACAACTATTGGCGGCGGCAATTCCACATCCTTTGGAGGAGGATCCGGCGGAGTAGCGGTGTCGGGTGGTGGCAGCAGTTTTGGCGGCGGCGGCGGCGGCGTCAGCCCCACCTCATCCTACGGAGGAGGAACAACGGTTGCCGGCGGCGGCGTCAATTCAGTGGGATCGCAAATAGCAAATGATTTGTTTTCGGGGACATCGGGAACCACAGGATCGTCCCAAGGAAACCAAACAGGCAATTCTTCATCGACAGAACAGCCGTCCCTTACGCCAGCGGAACAGATGGCGCTCCTGGAGCAGCAAAAACAGACGGCAGAGCAAGCGGGAAGATCATTTCCACCCTTGCCCATGCTGCCGGGAATGCAGCAACCTTCGGGGACGACCGGGCGTCGCTAGAGCAGCAAAGGTCGAAGGCTCCGCGGGAGCGTCGCCCTACCGAAGCGCACCGGGCAACGACTTTTGTGGTAGGGCGAGGCTCCCGCCGAGCCATTTGGCGATAGTTGCTCAAAAGAGTTCGCCCCAGTAGTTTCGCGGGCGTCCGAAATAGTCAAGGAACCGGCAGTTGTCGTCGCGAATCTGGTCAATCACCCAGCGGCGGACTTCTTCATCCCAAGTGGTGTTCGGCGTCACGTTGCCCCGCCCAAGCTTCGCCAGACGGGCGGAGGCCTCTTCCCGGCTGTTGGTGCGCTCGCGTTCAAGATCAGGCACCACCGTGTCATCTATGCCGAGAAAGCGGCACACCTCCTGAAAGACGGCGGCAGTATTGGCGGTGTATTCTTCAAACCAAATGATTTTGATCCCCGGCTCACCGAACTTTTGCCTGTAGGCATCGAACACCTCCCAATAGCGGCTGGAATCCACGATCATGGGTTGTTGCCGGACGGCCTCATTGATCGAGGCGAACACCTGGCCCGCGGGGGTGCAGGCATGCTCCACATAGGCGGATTCCATCCGCTCCAACGGATGCCGCACCATGTAAATGATCCTGGCATCGGGGACGTGCTTGTAAATGCGTTCCACGGTGGCGGGGTGGTATCGAATCCGGGAGTAGGACGTGGACGCATCGCCGATTGCTTTCTGGCGGGTGCAATGGCTGAACAGGTCCAGGTATTTGTCCCAGCCCAGTTTATACAGATGGTCGTAGGAGAAAAAATGCGGCTCCTTGCCGCGCACAATGGCGGCCTGGGGATGCGACGCCAGCAACGAACTCAGGGAGGTGGTGGCGGCTTTCGCCGCACCGATAATGAAGAAATTGGGCTGGATCTTTTCCATCATTCAATAACTCCAATTAACCGTATCCATTCAATAATCCATCCTGTTCAACCTGTCCTCATTGTCTTTTCGCGCTGCCGGTCCACCTTGACAAGGCCTTTTTGACAGGATGTGCAGGATTTACAGGATGAAGTCTTTCAGCGGCTTTCCATCCTGTCCTCATTGTCATTCATTTCCTCACATTGCACCCTCGCGTCTTTGCGCCATTGCGTTAGATTCTTACTGCATGACAAACAAAAAGAGCCGCCCAAAAGGGCGGCTCCGTGAGATTAACTGTTAAGCGCGAGCTTATTTCCGGCGGCGGAACAGCAAGGCTGACACGCCCATCACGCCAAGAGCGATCGTGCTGGGTTCAGGAACTGACTGGCCCAAGCTGAAGCTCAGGTTCAGGTCCGAAGCCGTGCTCATGTTAGCAGGAGTGCTCGGAGACGCGATGCTGGTGATATTCGCAAGAGCGGAAATACCCCAAGGATCGCTAGCCGCCTGTGCCGCTGCCAGGGAGGTGATAGTGCCACCTTCGTTGTTCCATGCCGCAATGGCGATTGTCTCAGGCCCGCCTGTGGCCCCAGTTACCACGGCAGCAGAACCAGAAATGCTACCTGCAGGCGTTCCACCAGTGTAGAAGTTCAGGATAGCCGCACCGCCGGACGAGTTCAACAGAGGCACCAAGTTATTCAATGAATCATTGAAGCCGGCAGCCCCGAGCATTTCGGCATCATAGCCAGTGCCTGTTAGCAGCGTGCCGCCATAAACAGTCGTGCCAGTCGGCGTTTCAGGAGCGGCTGCAGTGGATCCCTGCTGCTCCAGCACGGTGTATACACCGTAAGTCACTGATACTTCTGTATTGGCTGCATTCTGATTGTAGATTACTTGCTTGACTGATGCAGTAGAACCACCAAGCGTGAAGTTTATCTCACCTTGTGAATATCCAGCGACCGCCCCTGCGAGGAGCACCGCTGTTGCGATTAATGTTTTTTTCATAATGTTGTTAGTGTTTTGAGTTTGTCTTGTTCGTATTTCTGGATTAGTTAACTTGCATTAAGGATTGACGGAGAATGTTTCCACCCAGTTCTCGGTCGTGGCCTGAGAATTGTTGTAGAAGAAGCCTTCATACACCGAGACAACTTGCGGATCATTATTAGCCCCGACATTTGGGCCGGGACCAGCGGTCCATCCAGTGCCGTAGGTGGCGCTGGCGGAATAAGCATCCTCTAGGAAGCCATACTGGTATGCACCACTCTGACGTGGGTCAAAGAAGTAAATGTAGTCCCCATTCTGAGCAGTGAGGGCTGCGATGCTGCTGGTCACGAGATCACCCGACACCGGCACTTGGGAACCCACCAGACTAAGCCCCGGAACCAATTGGGTGGTCAGGGTGCCCGACGGCACTACGCCAACAAACGTGGCGGTCATGTTCGCGCCGCCCAGAGCATTGGGATTCTGGAAGAAAACGGCTTGACCCGGATTCAGTGTAATGTCCGCACCGCCATTGTTCCATCCGCCGCCATAAGTCGCGGAACTGCCACCTTCAATAGCGCTGTAACCACCGCCAGGTGTTAATTGATAAACGGATGCACCGGCATAAGGAGTGGTGGCTACCGGGTTCGGGAACAGGACGTTCAGGTCGTTCGAAACTGTAGGATTCGCCGGATCAGTGCCGCAATACAGCGGGCAGGTGATGATGTTGAAGCCGGGCAGAATCGTCACGTTGATGTAACCGACTGCGTTGACCGAATATACATTCGCGCCCATTACTGCGGCGCTGCCGAGCATGCCAAGCACGGCGGAGAGGGCTAGTGTTTTTGTTCTCATATTTTTACTTTCGTTGTTTATCTGTTGTTTATACGGGTGTCCGTGTGTGTGTGAATATCGCAGATTGCAAAAAACCTGTCAACGGTTTTTTTCAACTTTTTTTTGACTGTGCTTCTGGTAAGCATCCGCGGACATCATCGTCAAATTCGCCCCAAATGTAAAGGTTTTTTTTCAACTTTTTTGCATCTTTTTTCTCTTCCATGCGTATTTTCATAACATGCTGTGTCACAATTACTTGCAATGCAGCAATGGACGTTTTTACAGCCAAATCGGCGGCCCAAGCGGACTTTCTTTGAACATTTCGGCGGGAAAGTGACGTTGAAAGGGCAATTCCGGCCCTCTTCACCCTCCCGGACGAGACTTTTTGGGATTTTCAGGATTCTTATGCAAAAAGACCCCTTTTTTGACAGGATGTACAGGATTTACAGGATAAAGTCCTTTGCTGATTCTTCATCCTGTCCATCCTGTTCATGCTGTCTTCAGTGTCTTTTGACGCCGGTCCAGTTTGACAAGGCCTTTTTGACAGGATTTACAGGATTCACAGGATGAAGTCTTTCGGCGGTTGCTTGGGACGATACGTTCGTGTTTTGCGTTTGAATTCCAGACGTTCCGCGCCGAAATTCAGCAGCAGGCCCAGTTCGATCCCAGTAGCCACAAGGTAATTGACCAACTGCACTTCATTGGCTGAAACCAGCGCCTGGTTGGCTTTCAATTCCAGCATCACCCTGCCTTCGACCAGAATGTCGGCCGAAAAGTCCCCCACTACGATGCCATCGTAGCGCACCGCAATTGCCTTCTCAAATTCGACAGAAAGCCCGGATTTCTTTAGCTCGTGCGCAAGTGCCTTCTGGTAAACGGATTCCAGGAAACCCGGTCCGAGTGCCGAGTGGACTTTGATCGCGCAGCCGATGATCTTCTCTGTCAGTTCTTTGTCTTCCATGTTGGCATCCGGTCCATCCTGTCGTCACGGTCTTTTTGCGCCGCCTGTCCACTTTGACAAGGTTTTTTTTGACAGGATTAACAGGATTTACAGGATAAAGTCTTTCAGCGGCTGTCCATCCTGTTCATCCTGTTCATCCTGTTCATCCTGTTCATCCTGTCGTCATGGTCTTTTCCCCTAAGAAGTTCCTAAAATCTTCATCCGGTGGCACTTGGAACACTTTTTGCTCCCCATGCCACTCCAGGCAGATCGAGAGCGCATGAAGGGCATGATTCGTCAATATCAACCGCCGCCGTTGCGTGTCTGTCAACCGGTTTTGCGCCAGCGCCAGGTACAAATCTTCATCCCCGCCATAAAGCTTGTCGCCGACCACCGGATGGCCCACCGCCGCCAGGTGAATGCGGATTTGATGTTTCCGTCCCGTTTTTGGACACACCCGCAGTAAGGTGTAGTCCGCGTCGGTGCGGCGAAAGCGCCGTTCCACCTGAAATTCCGTCAGGGCGCAGGCCCCATCGCGGCGAACGCAATGTTTGACGGCGACTTCGCTGGCTTCGTCCCTGCCCAGAGGCAAATCGATGCGTCCGGCATCGCTCTGCATCGAGCCGTGGACGATGGCCAGATAGACTTTTTCGACCGCGCGGCTTTCCCATATTTTGCCCAATTCGCCGGCGGCAACCGGGTTCTTGGCGGCAAGAACCACGCCACTCGTTTCGCGGTCAAGACGATTGATCAAGTGCGCCGGCCTCTCCGCGCCCAGATAAAGCCGCATCCTGCCGATGAGACTCGACCACTCGCCGTCCTTGGTTGGATGGCAGACCAAACCGGCGGGTTTATTGACGACCAATAAATCCTCGTCCTCGAAAATCACCTCAAAGAAAGTTTGCACCTGAGTTTATATTTTACCACAAAGAGCACAGAGAGCACAGAGAGCAGATGGAAGAAAACGGCTTCGCTGACCTCGAATCCTCCATAAGTGCCTCTCTTGCAATTGGAAAGCCCTCAGGAGAAGAGCTGAATACCTTTCTGCTTTCTCTGTGCTCTTTGTGCTCTTTGTGGTTGACTCAATCAGAGCCGGCAAATTTGCGCATTTCAAATTTGTAGGAACCGAAGTTAATGAGGAGGCCGTGCTTGAGGCGGGCTGATTTCAGATAGCCGAGAACTTGGGCCTCATGTTCCGGGGCCAGTGTCTTTGCCGTCTTGAGTTCGACAATCAACTCATCCTCCACCAGCAGATCGGCCAGATAATCACCAATCAGAGTTCCATCCTCATCATAAACCTTGAGCGGGTGCTGCTGCTCTACATTCAATCCAGCCTTCCGCAACCGATGCGCCAGCGCGTTTTCATACACCTTCTCCAAATGCCCGTGCCCGTGATAAACATGGATGTCGTAGGATGTCTGCCGGACTTGATCGGCCAACGCTTTGATATCCTTCATAAATGCCCTTCTCTGTGCTCCTTGTGCTCTTTGTGGTTAAATCACGGGACGTCATCAGGCTGGAGAATTTTTTCCCGGGCCAATATCCGCGCCAAATAATGAAGCTGGTCTGAATTCGGCTCCAGTTGCAGTCCGCGCAGCAAAATCGCCCTGGCCCGCCATGAATTGGACACGCAAAGGCTCGCCTTGACACCCAAGTCCGCGTAGTAGGCCGGCAACCAATCTGCGTCCAGCGAATGGCAGCCTGCTGCCGCATTCAGGGCATTTTCAATGCCCTTGCTGGCTGCCTGATCCGCCGGGTCGGTTCGGAACACATATTCCGCCATGGCAAGTTGGTGCGTAATCGCGTTGGTGGAAGCGCTGGCAGGGAAATAGATTCCCAATTTGTTTGTGCCATGAAAACTGCAGGGCATCTCGTGATGTTTCCACGTCAATGGTTTCACAGCTCCGCCGCTCGAATCCTGGGCGTAACGGTTCTGCAAATAGGTCTGCAAGTCGGAATTTGCGCAGCGGTTGTCGCTGAAGATTTTTTTCAGAGCGGGCGGGTCTAATTTTGCCAGATCGTTGTTGGCCTCAGCGCCGGCCAGGTCCATTTGCCAGGTTCGCTCATCGAAACCCCTCAGGCGGAAGGCCCCTATCCTGCCAACATAAATGTAAAAGGCCCGCGGGGCGGTGTACTCAAGGATTGGAAAATTGTCCCCTTGAACTGGGCCAGGCCCGGGGATGGCGAAGGCCGTGCGTTGGGAGGCCATGCGCCGCGCCAGGACCGCCTCAGGCGTTGCAAGACCAAGTGATGCCAGGGCATGGCGCGGCCCCTCCAATTTGAAGGATCGCCCATAAACTTCGGGATTGGACGGCCACGGCTGGGCGGAGCCGAGCATAATGATGTCCCCTTGCCCGGAATCCCATATCTCCATTTCAGGGAACACGGACCCAAAGGTGCGAAGCACCACGTCCAGATTGCGGTCGTCCATCTCGTAAATGTGAAACCACTGCGCCATGACGCCGCCTGGTTTGAGCCGGCTGGCCGCCAACTGGTAAAACTCGCGGGTGAAGACACTGGCCACGCCGGCCATCCAGGGGTTGGAAGGCTCGGCGATGATCACATCATACTTCTTTGGGCTGAGTTTCAGCACGGTGCGGGCATCCTCGCCATAAATGCGCGCGCGGCTGTTGGTCAGGACGCCGTTGTTCCAGCGGTCGAAGAGTTTTGCCGCCCGCAGCACCGGCCCGCAATTCTCCGCGACGGTCAAGTGCTCGATGGGATAATTCAGCGCCGCTCCGGCGGTCATTCCGCTCCCCATGCCGAAACAAAAAACATCCCTGCTCTCCGGCTTCGCCATGAGGGGCAGGTAAGCCAGCAGGAGTTGCGTGGTGGTGTCAGGGCCGACCGAAGAGGCGTCCGCCTTGCCATCAATGCGCAGGCCGACCTCATCGGTGCCTTTGATGCGGTCAACCGAAACTGTTGCGTCCGCCGCATCCTCATAAAACTCCAGCTCCACATCTTTCCAGCGGTTCATCAGGCGGGCCAGCGAGAAGTTGGGATCGCCCACCTCGCGAAAAATTCCGGCGCTGAAGACGTACCGCCAGGCGGCGTCGCCTGAGCTGGACGCCGTGACTACAAAAATGCCGACGGCCGCGCCGATCGCAATGACCAGGGGGCGTCGGGCCGCCATCGCGACCAGCACCGCCGCCGCGATCAGGATGGATGCCAGGGCGGTGAACGATCCGCGCAGACCGATCTGCGGCATGAGCACGAAGCCTGTCAACAAAGATCCCGCGACCGCGCCCAGCGTGTTCCACGTCAGGAGCCGGCCCACGCGTTCACCCAGCAGATCGGATGTCTGCGAGGCTGCGCGAATGCAGAGTGGCAGCACCGAGCCAAGCGCCGCGGCCGGCAGTCCCAGCACACAAATCGAAACAAGCGCCACGAAAGTTCGGTAATAACGGTAACCGACCAGGTTCCGGCTGAAGCCGCTTTGCGCGGAAACAAAAATCGAGACGAGATTTTCGATATTGAACACCACCAGCCCGATCAACAGCGCCGCGCCGAGCAGGAGCAGGCTTGCCACCGTTTCACTGTGCAAATACTTGCGATTGGGCGAGGCAATCACCGCGCTTCCGAAGCTGATGCCCAAAATGAATGCCATCAGGACGATGGCGAAGACCTGCAACGAAGCGCCAAAGATGAGACACAAACAACGCGAAGCCAGCACCTCCAAGCCCATCGAAACCGCGCCGGTCAGGGCCACCATGATGCAGGCCCGGCGGAAAACCGCGGCGCTGGCTTGGGGCTGGCCGGACGCCGGCTGGCGCTCTTTGGCGGCCTGGCCTGTTGCAGAAGCGGGGGCCGACTGCATTTTTCCAATGACGATGGCGGTCAGACCAATGGCCATGTTTACCAAGGCGCTGAAATCCATTGTTTTGCGCAGGCCCAGCCATTCCACGAGCCAAAAGCCCGTCAGGCCCGCGCCGCATACGGCTCCGAAGCTGTTGATTGAATAAAAACGCGCCGACCGGCGGCCCGCGTCCGGAGTGTTCTTTTGCAGCCAGGCGGCCAGGATGGGCAGGGTGCCGCCCATCAAAATGGTCGGGCCCAGCAGGAGCGCCATGCTGAGAACACCCTTGAGCAGCAGCAACAAGCCGGACTTTTCCAAAAGGGCCGATCCAACCGAGGCGAATATGGCGTCCGCAGCCCAGTAAAAGAATGAAAAAAGCAACGCGTAGAGTCCAATCGCGATTTCGATGCACCCGTAAATGGCCAGGGGATTCCGGGAACGGTCCGCGCCACGGCTGAAGAGCTTGTTGCCCAGGGCCAATCCGCCCATGAAAACGGCCAGCACGACGGTCTGCGCCTGGATGGTGCTGCCCAGAAGAAGCGCCAGATACTTGGACCAAATGACTTCGTAAACCAGCGCGGTCGCACCAGAGCAGAAGAAGAGTACTAAAATCGCCATAAAAAGTATGCTATTTCTATTTAGGCTGACGATGCGGAGGCTGTCGAGCTTTACTGCCTCGAACTTTTAATGTGCTTGTGCAGGAAGATAGTAGGCCCTGCCCGCTTGGTAGGATTGGATCTCCATCTGAAGTTGCCCGGCCAGGCGAGTGTTGGATCGCGCCTCGGCCAGGCTCAAGGCGCGTTGCGCTGTCTCCACTGCTTCGGGAAACCGCCCGGCTTCGGCAAGCGCGGCGGCGAGCGTGTGAAGAAGGACCGGCCTCTCTCCGCCTGTCAGCTCGTTGGCCCGGCGGGCCAGTTCCACGGCCTTGTCACCATTGCGCAGCGACGCCTCTGGACCAGCGGCCAGGAGCCACGCCAGGTTGTTCAAGACCCCGGTATCGGTTGGTTCGATTTGCAGCGCCTGCTGGAATTGGGCAATCGCTTCGGCCACGCTCCCTTGTTGCGCAAGGGCGTTGCCGAGGTTGAAGCGCGCTTTCGCCAGGCGGGGATTGATTCGCAGGGTCTCCTGGTATTGGTTGATCGCCTCGTCCACCTGACCCTCCTGGCGAAGAGCGATGCCGAGGTTGTTGTGGGCATCTGCGTCATTGGGGTTGATTTGCACCGCCTTTTGGAGATGGGAGATTGCTTCATCCACCTTTCCGTTTTTGAGAAGAGCGATGCCGAGATTGTAATCCAGTTTCCCGTAGCCGGGGCTGATTTGCAGCGCTTCACGGTACTGGGCAATCGCTTCGTCCAACCTGCCTTCATTGACAAGATCGGCTCCAAGGTTGACGTGGGCGACGTTGTTGCCTGTGGTGCAGGCGAGTGTGTGGGTCCACAAGGTTTCACTGTTTTTCCAATACGTTATCTGCTTTCGTGCGCAGAGCATTAAAACGACGACCACGCCAGCCATGAGGCCGGCAAGAGCCGCGCGGTTTATGCGCCACTCCGCCACCAGCCACGCCACGGCCAGATAAATCCCGATTTGCGGCAGATAGGTCATGCGATCGGCGTGTGCGAAATCGCCCACATGCACCATGCCGATCATCGGCAGCAACATCCCCAAATACCAAAGCCAGCCCACCAAAAGCCAGCGGCGCTTCCGCTGAAAAGCCAGGACCCCTCCGGTAATCAACACCAGCAAGAGGAAGGAAAGAGCCACTGTCCAAGCCGGATAACCTGCGGCCGGATGTGGATAAAAAACTGCCAGTCCTTCCGGCCAAACCATCTGACGCAGATAAACGACATAGGAAACGAACGCATTGCCGATGCGGGCAGTCATGGAACCTCTGGTGGAGGGGACGATCAGTTCTTCCGCCCCCAGAACCGTCATCACACAGGCCCCGGCGGCCAGCGCCAGCAACGGAATCTTTTCCAAAATCAATCTCGAAAGCTTTCCGGGTTCAAACCTTTGCAAAGGCCAGTAGTCCAGGAGCAACAGCACAAACGGCAGCGTCACCACCGTCGGCTTGCAAAGCAGGGCCATGACAAACGCAACAGCAACCATCAGGTAGCGGGCCAGTGAGTTTGGCTTGCGGACATAAAGGACGTAGGCGCCCAGCGTGAGCATGAAAAAAAAGCCGCTGAGCACATCCTTGCGCTCGGCCACCCACGCCACCGATTCCACCCGCAGCGGATGGATGGCAAACACCGCCGCGACAAATGCGCTCCGCCACAGAGCCCCGGTCATCCGGCGCAGAATGAGGAACAGCAGGATGACCGACGCGGTGTGCAACAGCACATTGGTAAGATGATACCCGCCGGCGTGGAGTCCGTGGAGTTGATAATCCGCCATGAGCGAAAGCATCGTCAGCGGGTGGTATAAATTGCAGTCCGCATGGGTGAAGACCCAGGCGAGGCCCTTCAGGCTCAGACCGCCAGTAACCTTCGCGTTCTCATAGACATAGGTGCTGTCATCGTAATTGAGGAACCCGAAGCCCGTGGTCTGGCTGAAAACGGCAAGGGTGATCACAGCCAGCGCCAGGCAAACCGCCGGTGCCCGCCAGTGTTGCTTCCACCAATTCGGGCCGGGGGAGATGTCTGGCGGGGATGGTTGCTCGGTCATGTTGTTGCGCGATGCCTTAATGTGTTTGTGCAGGCATATGGTATGCTCTGCCTGCCTGGTAGAGTTCCATCTCCATTTGGAGTTGACCGGCCAGCCGGGGGTTGGATTGGGCCTCGGCCAGGCGCAAGGCGCGCTGCGCCGTTTCCACCGCTTCGGAGAACCGCCCGGCTTCGGCCAGAGCGTCGGCTAGGGTACTGAGAACCATTGGGTTCTCCCCGCCTGTCAGCTCATTGGCCTGCCGGGCCAGTTCCACCGCCTCGTTGCCATTCCGCAGCGACGCGTCCGGACCAGCGGCCAGGAGCCACGCCAGATTATTCAGGACCTCTGGATTGGCTGGTTCGATTCGCAGCGCCTGTTGAAACTGGGCGATTGCTCCAGCCACGCGTCCCTTTTGCACAAAAGCGACGCCGAGGTTGAGGTGGGCTTTCGCATTGCCGGGGGTGATTTGCAGTGCTTGTTGATAATGCGTGATCGCTTCCTCCAATCGTCCCTTTTGGGCGAGGGCGACGCCAAGGCTGTAGTGGCATTCTGCGTGGTCTGGCTGGATTTGCAGCGTCTTCTGATATTGCTCTATGGCTTCATCCAAGCGTCCCTGTTTGTTATAGCTGAGAGCCAGATTGTAATGGGCGAGGTAATTGTCAGTGGTGCAGGTCAGAGAGTGGATCCACAGGCTTTCGTTGTCCTGCCAATGCGAAGTCTGTTTCCAGGCGCAGACCATCAGCACGGCGAGGATGGCGGGCATGACGACCGCGAAAGCCGCACGACCATTCCGCCACTTCATGCCCCACTCCGCCGCCAGCCACGTCACCGCCATATATATGCCAATTTGGGGCAGGTAAGTGTAGCGATCCGCATGGGCCTGGGCACCCACTTGGATGATGCCCAACACGGGCAGCAACATCACCAAATACCAAACCCATCCCGTCAACAGCCACGGCTGCCTCCGCCGCTCCTGCCACACAACCACTGATAGTCCTGCCAGCAATGTCCCGGCCAGCGCCACTTCCCCTGCCGGGAAACCCTGATGCGGGTAGGGATAAAACAAGGCCAACCCCGCCGGCCAGACCATCTGCCCGAGATACACCATGCAGGTCACCAACGCGTTGCCAAATCGGAGTGGCAGTGAAACTTTCTCGATTGATTGAAAAGCTCCGGTCTGCGCCAGGACGGTGATGACACAACTGGCGGCGGAAAGGGCCAGCAAAGGCAGCTTTTCCAGCGCCAGCCCCGAAAGCTTTCGGGATTCCAGCCGATGCAATGGCCAGTAATCCAGCAGCAATAGCACCACGGGCAGCGTGATGACCATCGGCTTGCACATCAGCCCCATCGCAAACAGAAGCACGACAAGCCCGTAGCGGGCAAATGACCACGGTCGGCGCGCATAGCGGACATAAGCGCCGACGGTCAGCATGAAAAACAATCCGCTGAGCACGTCCTTGCGCTCGGCCACCCAGGCCACCGATTCCACCCGCAAAGGATGGATGGCAAAGACCGCCGCGACAAACGCGCTGCGCCAGAGGGCGCCGGTCATTTGTCGAAGAACCAGGAAAAGGGCGATTACCGTCGCGGTGTGGAGCAGGACATTGGTGAGATGATGGCCGCCGGGATGCAATCCATATACTTGACAGTCCAGCATGTGGGAAAGCCAGGTCAGCGGGTGCCAGTTGTTGGAATGGACGCGAGTGAACGCCCAAACGATGCCCTTGAACGTCAACCCCCGGGCAACGATCGGGTTTTCATACACGTAATCAAAATCGTCGTAGTTGATGAATTCGTGAGTCAGCGTCTGTCCGAAAACAGCAAAGGTGATTGCGGCCAGCACGAGGCAAATTGCCGGCACCCGCCAGCTTCGATCCCGGCGGCTTGCGGCGGGGACTTCTGGCGAAGGTTCCTGGCGGTCCATATTTCATGCTTTATAACCTTGGAGGACGCGCAGGACACGAAAAAAAGAATCTGCCCGCCTCCACCCCATGAATGCAGCGGGTCAAATCGCAGTGCAAAATGCCCTCAAGGGCCGCTGGCCGTGGCATGTCTGCTTTTTTGGCTTTCATCTTTTGCGTTAATTATCGATTATTCCGGCAATGACGTAACGGAAATTGTGGCCGCACCTGATTCTGACTCATCCTCACCCGACGGCGGCAGCCGGCGGGAAGCAGACGATGTTCTCCCACCACGCTGGCAGGCGGCATCGCGTTGGGCCGCGCCGGTGCTGACGTTGGCGGCGCTGGCGTTGATCGCATTGAATTGCGTCTTCAACCCCAATATCCGCTTTCTGACACCCGGCCCGGGAAAGTGGATTGTCTTTCCGCTGCCTCCCGAAGTCCATAGCTACCCTGCTTTTGCATTGCGCGGCACTTTTCGGCGCAATTTCGCGCTGCCGGAAAACCCCGCCTCCGCGTCGCTCTCCTGGCGATGCATGACCAACGGCGAAGTCCGTGTCAACGGCGCGGTTGTGCCGCCCTCCGGTTCTTCTTCCGGAAACTGGAAAACAACATCGCATGCGCAGATTGGGCCTCTGCTCCGGGCGGGGACTAATGAGGTTTCGGTCACAGTCGTGAACCGGTTGGGGCCTCCGGCCTTGAGCCTTAAACTCAGGGCAGGAGATCTTCGGCTGTCATCCGATGAAACATGGGAAGTTTCGGTGTCCGGTTCCGATTGGCGTCCGGCCCGGGCCGCCTCAGCGACCCCAAGGCCGGGGAAAGGCAATCCGCTGGGCAATTTGGAGACCACCAGCGGGTCGTTGGGGCGGTGCTGGCCATGGCTGTGTGTTTTTGCAGTCATCTCCGTTTGCGGAGTGGCGTTGGTGGAATACTATGGCGGACGCTTCATATCCTCGCCACCATGGCGCCGGGGCCGGCGGGATTGGCTGCAACAATTGCAATATTATGTGGCCCGCATCATAGCCTCTTCACCGTCGGCGTTTTATAAATGGATTCTGGCCGTGCTGGCGGTGGCTTGGGTGCTCTTGTTCCTGCACAATTTCCCACTCATGCCGATCGTTTCCGGATTCGACGCTCCCGAGCACCTGGCTTACGTGAACAGTATCCAGGATTACAGAATGGAGCCTTCGGCTGCGGAGGGTTTCGAAGCGTTTCAACCGCCGCTTTATTACCTGATTTCCGCGACCTTGTTGGACTTGGCGGACAGCAACGTTTCCCAACCTTTGGGCATGATGCTCCTGCGAATTCTGAGCCTGGTGATTGGGGCCGCGACTCTGGCGCTGGTCTTTGCTGGTCTGCGCCTGATTTTCCCGGGCGATTGGAAGAAGCCTCTGGCCGGCCTGGCTTTGGCCGCGTTTTTGCCGGCAAACATCTGCCTGCTGCATAACACCACCAACGAAACACTGTCGGCCATGTTTGTCACCGCTGCATTGTGCGTCTGCTTGCATCTCTTGCAAGGCGCGCGGGTTTGGTGGGGGTGGTACGGCGTTCTGGGCTTAATGCTTGGCTTGGCCTTGTCTAGCAAAGCCTCGGCCGTTCTGGCCGTGCTGGCGACACTGGGGGTGCTCGCGGTGAAATTGATGCAACGCCGCCAATCATCACTGCGGATCTGGGTGGGTTGCATCGGCATCCCGCTTTTGGTCTGCCTGCTGGTGGGCGGCTGGCATTACATTAAGCTTTGGGGTGATTACGGCTCTCCGTTTATCGGCAACTGGGACCCGAAAGTGGCTGCGCCCTGGTGGCAGGCCAAAGGATTCCAAACTCCCGGCTATTTCTTCTGCTTTGGCGATGCGCTGAGCCGCCCGTTCTTCAGCGGGTTGCACAGTTTCTGGGACGGTTTCTATTCCACACTTTGGGGCGACGGCCTTTTGGGTGGCCACGAAAATGTTTGGAGTCGCCCTCCTTGGAACTATGATTTTATGGCAGTGGGCTTTGTTCTGGCGCTGGTCCCCACCGCACTGGTGTTGACCGGTTTGTTCCGTGCCATCGTCCGGTCGTTCCGCGAGGGCAACTTGATCCGGTTGTTGTTAAACGGCTTGGGATGGCTGTTCGCCTTTGCCATTTTGGCGATGAGTCTCAAGGTCCCGTCCTACGCGCAGATCAAGGCCTTTTACGGACTGCCGGTCCTGCTGCCATTTTGCGCAATGGGGGCATTGGGGTTTGAATTCTGGGCTGGCCGTGGCAGGGTCACTCGTTATATCCTGGGCGTGGCCTTCGGAATCTGGCTGCTGAATGTCTATGCGTCGTTTTGGATCAAGCCCGGGACTGCCCAAACCGAGCTTGCGTCAGCCGACATCGCCTCCCTTGATTTCCGGTGGGACCCGACCGGAGCCATGTGGAAAATGGAGCATTATTACTCCGACAACAGTCAGGCCATGATTTGGCTCGCGCAGGAGGAATCAAAGAAAGATCCGGAGCAGGCAGTGAAGCGACTTGAGCAGGCCCTCAAACATGATCCCTTCAACGGTGAAATCGAGATTTATCTGGCTCGAGACCTCACGCTTTGCGATCGATTGGACGAAGCTATCGTCCATGCCAAACGCGCGGTTGATCTGGCGCCCGAAGATGAGATTGTCGCGCAAACTTGGTGCAGCCTGGCCTTGCGCCGCAAGGATTACCAAGAGGCGGTAACAGCGGGTCGTGCTGCCTTGAGTGTGACCCCCGCCAATCTACAGACCCGTTTTGACTTGGGGGTTGCCCTGATGAGCCTGCGGCAAATGCCGGAAGCGATCAGCCAGTTCTCGGCCCTGGTGGATGCCAAACCAGCTTGGGCCGAGCCTTGCTTCGCCCTTGGCATCTGCCTGCTCGATCAGCCGGGAAAACGGGACGACGGCCTTGCATTTTTGAAGGAAGCAGTGCGTCTCACCCCCACCAATGCCGTCTGGCAAGCGGCGCTGCAAAAGGCCCTCAAGGGTCGCTGACTGAGCAGGCGCATCTGAACACTGCGGCCGTAGTGGCCCGCTGCGAAGGGCTTCAGGCAAGACACTCCGCCTTGTGCGTCACAACCTCGGCGACGACGCGTGCCCGCCGAAGGCGCAACGCGCAAGGGATGGCGCGTCCAGCCCGTCAACGGTTCGGCGATGCAAAACCTGGCAGTGCCAGAAGGAGCGTCATTTTCGCTTATAAATGCCGATCAGGTGCCCATCCGTTCTCGAACGGTCAAGTGCGTCCTTACCCCAATAATACTCTGACTCGCCGTTTACGGTGACCAACCCAACCAAGTCATAAAAATCTTTCACGAATGTAGGGCTCCATGTCATAACGGGACTGCCCCAAGTGCGCTGAAGATCAGGCCGTCCAGCCCACGAAATGGGAATTATGACGTAGACCAGATACTCGGGCTTAACGTCTTCAATTTGCGCGATCATCTCCAGTTGCATTTCGCCGGCATAGGGCTGGGGTTCGAAGAAGTCATACATATAGATATAGCCTGTGGCGGAACGGCGGCCGGCGTAGAACAGGATCTCCGGCTCGGAGCCAAGGACGGCAACGCGAGCGTCAGGGGCCGAATGTTCACGCAGGAAATGGCCGATTTGCACGGCTTCAACAAAGGGGTTCCCTCCGTAAATCTGCCGGCAGATTGCATCGGGACTGAGATCAAAAAAAATGGAGCGATAGTGGAACACGGTGTGGGCCCAGATGAATATGAACAGACCGGAGATCACGACAAGCCATGCTTTGCATGCCTTCCTGGTTTTGGCCCACTGCGTGGCGGCGCTGATTGCCTGGCCCACGAACAAACAAAGCGCCGGCAGCAGCATGACGAAATAATGCCGGAAAAAGAACTTTGGAAGAAAGACGGCCGCGCCCGAGAAGCCCAAAAAGCCGATCATCCAAGATTTCCCGCCCTTTTTGCCCCGGAACAATGCGAGCGAGCCCAAGCCCAGAAGGGAAGCAATCCAAAACAAACCGTCGGCCGCAAGAGGCGACGCCTGGAAAAAATGGGTCAGATTCCGCAGGGCAACGGACCAACTAATCGAAGAAGCATGCACCTTGGGATAGACAATGGTCCAAAACCAAAACCGCTTAAAAACACCCGCCTGCCAAAGGATCCCGGCTGTCAAGGCCAGCGGAGCAGCAAGGCCGATTGAAAACAAGCCAATTCTCCTGCAATGCACACGCCACAGCCCTTTTTGCCGAGCGCCCCCGGCCACGAGCAGGCAAAATCCGAACAGCCCGAACATGGCCCCCGGTTGCTTCATCAAGCAAGCCATGCCGAGCAAAAGGCCGCTGCAAAAGAACAGAACGGGTTTTCCAGAATCCTGCCCCCGCAACAACAGCAGAAAGCCTGACAATGCCGCCGCGACGACGAAGTGCGTCGCATGGGCCGCCAGCCCAAGAACGGCTGGACTGGTTGAGAGAAGGGCATACGAGGCGCCGGCCGCGACTGCGCCAGGCACGTCCAGAAAATGCCGGGCCAACAGGTAGAGCAGCAAGATGCACGCGACATTGACCAGCAGCAACCCGAAGTGGATTGTCGAGGGTGTTTGCCCACAGAAGAACATGATCGCAGCGAAGGCGGCATAAATCCCCGGAAACTTCATGTTGTAGAACAGTTTATAGGGAGGAATGCCTTGGAGCATCAGTTGGCCGCCGTAGGCAAATTCCCCTTCATCGCGTTCCAGTGGGATTGCCAACAAGCGAGAACGTACCAAAACAACGAACAAAACAGCCAGGAACAATAACGCCACCGGCCAATAAGGCCCATGCCCTTTCGAAGATGGCTTCTGAGGTGCCTTGTTCATATTCTCGCGGAACAATACAATGAAACAAGAAGAGCCGCCAACACCAAGGCGCTTTGAAGCTGCAAACCGCAATCAAAAAAGAGGATTCACCATCCTGAAGGGACATTGACCGCGCCGCCAGGCCATTTTTGGCTGTTGTATTTCGCTTTTATTGTTCAATGTTCCGTGGATGACGCCGATTGCCGCATTGGCCGCGTTGATTGTTTTTTCCGGGGCCAGTTTTTTCTTTGCCCTGGCCGAAACGTCGCTTTTCTCGCTGGGCAAATGGCAACTGCGCCAATTGGAGGAGCGCGCGCCGGGTTCGGGAAAAATCATCCGCCGTCTGCTGGCGGAACCGCAGGATTTGCTGGCCACTCTCGTGCTGGGCAACAGTTTTGCCAACGCGGGCATCGTTGGCGTGACGCTTTGGTTCGCGATCAGCCGCGGCTGGCCCCTCGGAGTGGTCGTGCCCGGGTTGTTGGCCCTGATTTTATTCGGCGCGGAAGTGGCCCCCAAAACGCTGGCCGTGCATGCGCCGGAACGCTGGGCCTTGCGCGTGGGACGGCCGATGCTTTGGTTGCAGGATTTGAGCCAGCCCTTGCGACGGGTGGCGCAAGCAACGACCAATTTCGTGTTGCGCTTGTTCGTGGCCACGCCAGCGCGGCCTCCCGAGGGCCTTTCCGACGCCGAGTACCAAGAGCTGTTGGAAATGGCCTATCAGCAAGGCGCTTTGGCGGCGGGAGAAAAGGAAATCATCCTGCAAATCATCAGCCTGGACCGCCGCAAGGCCGGGGAGGTCATGAAACCGCGCACGCAAATGGCCTGCATTTCCGACGATCTTTCGGTGGAGGAATGGATCACGGAAGCCCGCCGTTTCAAACACCGCCGGCTGCCGATTTACGATGTATCGGTGGACACGATTGTTGGCGTTCTGAACACGCGGGCGTTCCTGCTGGATCCGGGGGCGGATTTGGCCCTGGCCATCGAGTTTCCTTCTTTTGTGCCGGAAAGCGCCAATCTGTTGCAGCTCCTCAAGAGCTTGCAACGGCAGCAGCGCGGCCTGGCCATTGTCCTGGATGAATTCGGCGGCACCGCGGGCATTGTGACCATCGAAGACATTCTGGCCGAGGTGCTGGGGGAATTGCACAGCGATCACGACCCCCAACCGCCCGTTCTGGAAAGGCTCGGCCCCGACCGCTGGCGTGTGGGCGGCACGCTGCGCCTGGACAATTTCCGTCGCGAATACGGCCCGCTCCAGGACGTGCCCGGCGTCGAAACCATGGCCGGGCTGGTGCTCAATAAATTGGAAGTGGTGCCGGCGCAGGGCGATGCGGTGACCATTGACGGTCTGCGCCTGACGGTGCAAGTCGCCGACGAACGGCGCATCCGGGAGTTGTTGGTGGAGGTCGTCAAGAAACGGTGAACCATGACTGATACTGACATATTATTGACGTTGATTGTGGTCGTTTGCGTCGCTTTGTCGTTTCTGTTTTCTGGCATCGAGACCGGGGTGCTGGCTCTGAATCGATTCCGCGTCCGGCAACGCATGAGGACGGGAGACCGGCGCGCCGTCGTGTTGCACGGCTTCCTGGAGAATCCGGAGGATTTTCTCTGGACAATCCTGGTCGGCAACACGGTGGTCAATTTCATTATCTTTAGCCTGGGTGCGATCCAATTGTATAATTGGCTGGGGGACCGGCCGATCTTGTGGGCGCTGGTGTTCCTGCCGACGGTGTTCGTTTTTTATATCGCCTGCGAACTCATGCCGAAGACGCTGTTCCAGCGTTATCCCAATCGACTGACGATGGTCCTGGCGCTGCCCTTCCGCTGGATCCATCGGGTTCTTTCGCCTTTGGTGGCGGTGGCGGGGTGGTTTTCGCGCGGTCTGCTGCATTGGACGGGCGGCAAGGCCCTGACCGGGCGGCTTTTTGGCAGCCGGGAAGAACTGAGGTTCATCATGCAGGAATCGGCGCCGAGTTTGACCTCCGAGGAAAAAACCATGATTAACCGCGTCCTGGACCTGCCGAACCTTGACGTGCGCCATGTCATGGTTCCGTTGGCCGACACGATCAAGGTCGAGGCATCCCTGCCGCTGGGTCAGGTGCTGGCCCTTTGCAACGAGCGGAGATTGACGCGCGTGCCGGTGATCGATGCCGCCACCAAACGGATCATGGGCGTCATCAATCTGGAATATATTCTTTACCTGGATGGATTGGACACGGCGAAAGCGGCGCGGGAATACATTCAAGCCCCGTTTTTCCTGCCGGAGGGGATGCACCTGGAAGAGGCCTTGCGCCGGATGCAAAGTACCGGCTGCCGCCTGGCCGTGGTCCTGGGCCAGGATCATCGAGAGACGGGGATCATCAGTTTGCAGGACATCCTTAAAGTGATTTTTGGAGAGGTGACATTATAAATTCCAAATGGTCAGCAATGCCATAACCGCCAACGTGCTCCGTTTGCTCGGCCTGCTGGCCATTGTCCTGGTCAACGGCTTTTTTGTCGCGGCCGAATTTGCGTTCGTCAAATTGCGTGACACGCAACTGGACGCGCTGATCGTCGGGGGAAATCGCCGGGCGCGGCTGGCGCGCCATATCCTGCAGAACCTGACTTCGTACCTGAGCGCGACCCAATTGGGCATCACGATGGCGAGCCTGGGTTTGGGCTGGCTGGCGCAACCGGTTTTCATGGCCTTGCTGGGTTCGCCACTACGCTGGTTGGGGGTTCATTCGGCGAGCCTGTTGCACTCGATCACCTTTGCCGCCGGATTCTCCATCGCCACGTTCCTGCAAATTGTCCTGGGCGAATTGGGGCCGAAATGGTTTGCCATCCAAAAAGCGCTGCCGACGGCGTTGTGGGTAGCGCGTCCGTTGGATTGGTTTTACCGGGCTTCCTATCCCTTCAACTGGCTCCTCAACCAGTCCGCCCAGTGGCTTTTGCGGCGCATCGGGCTCGAGCCGGCGGGGTCCTCGCTCTTCGTTCATTCTGAAGAAGAATTGCGGCTGATGCTGGCGGAGAAACGCCCCGGCGCCACCCGCCTGGGCCGGGACATCACTTTGAACGCGCTGGATTTGGGCCGGCGCATCGTGCGCAACGTCATGCGCCCCCGCCAGGAAATCGCGGCGTTGAACACCGAAGACAGTTTGCAGGATTGCCTGGAAAAGGCTGAAAAAACCCGTTACTCCCGTTTCCCCCTTTGCGAGGCGGGCGATCTGGACAAGACGCTCGGCGTGGTGCATTTCAAGGATTTGTTTGCCGTCCGCGCCAAGGCGCAGCGCGGGGCCGATCTGGCGGCGGTGGCCCGCAAATTGATTTACGTGCCCGAGACGACGCGCCTGGAAAAACTGCTGGAACTGTTCCTGGCGCGAAAACTGCATTTCGCCATTGTTGTTGACGAATACGGCGGCACCATCGGCATGGTCACGTTGGAGAACATCCTGGAGGAATTGGTCGGGCAGATTCAGGATGAGTTCGACCAGGAAAAGCCGCTGCTGCTGCGCCGCGACGACAATCATTGGGAATTGGACGGCGCGTTGCCGGTGCATGAGCTGGCGGAGGTGGTCGGGCGGAATTTGTCCGACGACGGCATGGCCACGACCAGCGGCTGGGTCACGCAACGATTGGGGGGATTTCCCAAGACGGGCGACGTGCTGCGACTGGGCGACTACGAATTGCGCGTCGAAGCGACCGAGGGCGCGCGGGTGGCGCGATTGAAGCTGACCCGCCAGCCGGCAGGGACGGTCTTGCCGCCAACGGAATAGCCGCGAAAAATCAAGATGGGGTGATAGGTCCAAACACGAGAAGCAACAGAGCCGCAACATGTTGCAGGCGTCCCGAAAAAGGCAACAAGGGCAACCAAGAAGGAAGTGATCTTTTTTAGCACGAATTACCACGATAGGGCTATCCACTTGCCTACTACAACCACAACTGGTAGTATTCGCGCATGAACGAAGATTATCCGCGAACCTTGCTCGAAATGGAGCAGCGGTTCGGAACGGAAGACGCCTGCCGTCAATA
>JBKQUS010000169.1:0-8204 GCA_052325505.1 Limisphaerales bacterium | reverse complement strand
CTGGCGGTGGCACCGACCCAGCGGCCTTGGTGGCGAACACTTTTGGAGAAAATTGTCTGTCCCTATCCAAACTGCAATTCAGTAGAACCGTGGCCAAAAGCGGTGCCACTCCAAGCCGCAGCCACACCTGCTTTCACCCGCTGAAAATGTGCTTGAAAATGACTTCCTACTGAATAGTTACGGATTAAGATTAAGATTAGGATTAAGATTAGGATTAAGATTAAGATTAGGATTAAGATTAGGATTAAGATTAGGATTAAGATTAGGATTAAGATTAGGAGGGGTGCCCGAAAACTCCGTGATATTGCGGCGGGCAAAGGATTGCCCGCCCTACTTCTTTCTCTCCAATTCCCGCAGCAAGTGGTGGACAAAGACGGTGTTGTCGCATTGCAAATAATGCATGGCCCCGCCCATGCGGGAATAGCTTTTGCAGAAGCGCAGATAATAGGCCGGATTGTCCTTGGGCGGTTCGCCCTTGCTCCAGTCCCAACGGCCGCCGTCCTGCAAATCGACCACATACAGGTTGTGGCCGCGCACGATGCTGCGCCCGTCCTGCAAACGCAGGTTGTTGACGCAACTAAGGCTCTTCTCAAACACCTGCGGCCCCATGATCGCCGAACCGACCGATAGCACGACCCCGCCGTCCAACTGCTCCACCGCCCCGCCAAAGAGACGAAAGTCGGCGTCGGCGGCCCGGCCGATGGCCGCGCCGTTAAACATGGGGTGGTTGGAGATGATGTCGTAGCCGATTCCCGGGTGAACGGTCAGAGGCACATGGAGGCGGAAACTTTGCGCCAGCACGCTGCTGCTTTTCCATGGATGTTTGACTTCGTGCCGGCCCGCAGCCAACTGGTGGACGCGCATGGCCTGCAACAACTCCGCGCGCGCCGGGGCCAGCGCATTGGCGGGCGCGGCGACGAGGGCCGTTTCCAGGGATTCGACCGTCGGCAGGGTCACGCCGTCCTGAGTGATGAACTGGCCGATGCTGGCGCCAAACCCCGCGCCGTTCAACGCCCCGGCCAGAAGCGCCAGGTGAATGTTGCGGCCCGTTTCCTCCCAGGCGCCGAACGTGCCCGTCGCGACGTTGTCCCTGACGCTCTCGGTCGAAACTCCAGCATAAGCAAATTCCCAATCGTGAATGACGCCCGCGCCGTTGGTCGCCAGATGAGTGATCCAGCCTTGCTCCATCAGCCGGTCCAGGATATCCGCTGCGCCATTTTTTATCAGGTGCGCTCCGTAAATCAGCATGACGGCCGCGCCATTGCGCCGCGCGGCGGCGATATCGCCCGCGCAACGCCGGATTTGCGCTAGGTTGTGCTCCGGGCACGGCGACGGCGTTGAGCCGGGATTGATCAAAATTTCCTCTAGCCGCGCCAAGCTTTTGCGCCGGGCCAGCGGCAGGACCTTCACTTTTGTCAAATCAATGGGCGTCGTTGTCATGCTGGAAACTGCGCGGTCAGCTTGGCAGACATTGGCCCGGCGGTAAAGCAACGAAAAGCCCGTTGCAACGCGGGCCGTTGCAACGGGCAAATTGGTTGCGGGGGTAGGATTTGAACCTACGACCTTCAGGTTATGAGCCTGACGAGCTACCAGGCTGCTCCACCCCGCGATCCGGTGACTACTTCAGCATAGTGCCGGCCCATGGCCCGCGCAAGCCCTAAAATCACTGCTGCGACGGCGGGGTCCGGCGCGCCCGGGCCGGGAACGAAAAACCATTGCCCGCGCCTGGCAGGCCGGGCATGCCCGGCGGAGGGGTTCTGCCCGGAGGGAACATGGGCCGTCCGGGCATCCCGTTTCCTGGGTGGTGCCTTTCTTCCTGCTGTGCCGGAGCAGCAGCGGTCGGCGCGGGGGTTTCGCCAAGGCTGTTGTCTTTGACGGTCAGCTTCATTGCCACTCCGGCATTGATGACATCGACCTCGTCCTGCGCGGGAGAAATCTTGACCAGCTCAAATTTGCCGTCAGAGCTTTTTTCGCCCTCGGCCAAACTGTAATAAAACGGCCCTTCCTTCTTATCCTTGGGCTGGGAAAGAAACAGAGCCCTGCTCGTATTGCCAATGTTGACAAAGCCGGTGATCTTGACCACGGGCAATTCCTCCTTGGCTTTATCGGTTTCGGAGGGCGGCGGCGGCGGTGGATTCAAATGGAAGATATTCCGTTCGACGATGACAGAATACGGATTTGAAGCATCGTCGGCATTCGGCACAGGCGCCATGCCCGGAGGAACGGCGCCGCGCAACGCCGCCGGCATTGTCCATGACGCGGCCCCAAGCAGGAAAAGCAGACACCCCAACCGTCCCTTCACCAGCACTTTCAAATTCATAAAGCCTTAAAATATGGGCCGCACGGTCATTAACACCAGTTTAGACTGAAAGTCGCGGAAAACAAAGACCTAACTTGGGCGGTTTTAATGAAATTTTAACATCCATTCCATCAGTTTTGATTGTTCAGGCGGCGGTTTGCACTGCATCCTTTTTACATGAAGCTCGGTTCGCAGCTCATGGAGCCGGCCGCCAGCGCGGCCAACGGGCAGAAATACGCCAGCGGCGAGTTTGCCCCAGGCAGCCTGCTCGACGACCGCTTTGCCATCACAGATGTGATTTGCAACGGCGGCATGGCCGCCATTTATAAGGCCAGCGATTTGCAAAACGACGGCAGGGTGGTTGCGATCAAAATCCCGCATCGAACCGCGGAGGCGGACCCGGCCCTGTTCGCCCGCTTCAGGACGGAGGAGAAAATCGGCTGCGAACTGGATCATCCGTCCATTTTGAAGTTTTACTCTGTCAAGACCAAAAGCCGGCTGTATCTGGTCATGGAGTTTCTGGAGGGGAAGACGCTTTACCAATTATTGAGGGAGCACCGCGTGCTGCCGGAGGCCGAGGCGCTGTCCCTGGCCGGGCGTCTTTGCGAACCCCTGCAATATTTGCATGACCGCGGCATTCTGCATCGCGATCTCAAGCCGGAAAACATCATGCTGTGCAACGACGGCACGCTGCGGTTGATGGACTTTGGCATCGCCCGCCTGACCAGCGCGCGGCGGATGACGTTCATCGGTTTTGCGCCCGGCACGCCGCATTACATGGCGCCCGAACGGGTCAACGGCAGGCGCGGCGACGCGCGCACGGACATCTACAGCCTCGGCGCCATCCTCTACGAAATGCTGACCGGCGTGATCCCGTTCAACGACGAGGACATCACTGCCATCATGAATGCGCGGGTGACGGGCGATCCCGAATCCCCGCGCCGGTTGAATCCAAAGATATCGCCGCACGCTGAGGAAATTGTTTTGCGGGCCATGGAACGCGATCCGGACAAACGGTATCCCACCGCCACCGCGCTCAAAGCGGCCCTGGACGACCCCGTCAAGGTGGAGTTGACGGGCCGTTGCGACCGCCTGGAACCGTCCACGCCGTTCAAACGCGGATTGCGCAAGGCCCGCACCATTGCTTTATGGGCGGTGCTGCCGGTGGCCGTTCAAGTCCTGCTCTTTTTTTTCCTCTGGCACCATCTGAAGCACGGGAAATGACTGGATAATTTCGTTTCCATTCGCGGGATTTTGTGCCTTCTTGTTCCAGGCCGTTATGGAACGATTACCCGGATTTCGCGATTTTTATCCCGAGCCGCTCCCCCATGCCGATGTTTGGAGCGCCGATGCCCGCCAATATATATTCAATGGCTGGCGGGCGATGGCGCGCCGTTATGGCTTCCGTGAATACGATGGCCCGCCCCTCGAACCGCTGGAGTTGTTCACCCTGAAAAGCGGGCAGGAAATTGTCGGGCAGCTCTATAGCTTTATTGACAAGGGCGAACGCGCGGTCGCGCTCCGCCCGGAGATGACGCCCACCCTGGCGCGCATGGCCGCCGCCCACGAACGGCATTACAAAAAGCCGATCAAGTGGTTCGCCATCCCGCAGCTTTTCCGTTACGAACGCCAGCAAAAAGGCCGCCTGCGCGAACACTTCCAATTCAACGCCGACCTCATCGGCGAGCCGGGTCCCTCGGCCGACGCGGAGCTGCTGGCCCTGCTCATTGACACCCTGCGCGCCTTCGGCCTGGCCGCCGATGATTTCATGGTGCGCCTGAGCAGCCGCAACGTCTGGCAGGACTTTTTCCGGCAGCGCTCCTCCGCGGCGGATGATGAATACGCCTTTTATCAGATCATCGACAAGCTGGAGCGCGAATCGCCCGAGGAAAGCCGGAAGAAACTGGACGCGCTCCATCTTTCCCTGGACGAAGTAAACGAGTTCATCAACGCCGGCCGGCCGACGGCGCAACTCGAGGAGATTGTCAATAATTTGGGCGCGCGCGGCCTGGCCGACTTTGTCAAGATTGATTATCACGTCATCCGCGGGCTGGCTTATTACACCGGCGTGGTCTTTGAGGCTTTCGACAAGAAGGGAGAATTTCGCGCCATTGCCGGCGGGGGCCGCTACGATCAATTGCTCCGCCTCATCAGCGGCGGGAAGGTCGACCTTCCCGCGCTGGGCTTTGGCATGGGCGATGTTGTGCTGCTGGAGTTGCTCAAGGCGCGCGGCCTGCTGCCCAAATTTGAGGCCACCATCGAGGGCTGGTGCCTGATTGAAGATGAAACCCTGCGCGAACCCTCCCTGGCATTGGTGCAACACCTGCGCGAGGCCGGGTATGCCGTGGAATACCCCCTGGTCCCGGCCAAATCCGACAAGCAGTTCAAACGCGCGGTTGAGTTGCAGGCCCGTTACACCTTCAAGCTCGAGCGGCTGCCCGACGGGGAATTAGTTGTCAAACTAAAGAACCTCACGACCCGCGAGGAAAAGATGCTGCTTTTTAACGCGGGCGAACCGCCCGTTAAATGACGCGCCAACCAGGGTGCGTCAGGCGGCGCTCCTTCGCCGGGCGTATATTTTGCACACTTCCTGGAACACCTGTTCCACGGTGATTTGCTTCATGCAAACATTGTCCCGGCAGGGGGATTGGCGGTTGTTATAGGCGCTGACGCAGGGACTGCAGCCCAAGCCCAGCCAGATCGCCTGATGCCGGGGCGTGCGCGCAGCGAAAAGCGCGGGCGTCTCCGGCCCGAACAGCGTGATGACGTGAATCGGTGTCAGGGCGGCAAAATGGGCCGGGCCGCTGTCGTTTGTCACCAATATTTCCGCCAGGGTGTAGAGAACCATCAACTGCCGCAGGGTGGTCCTTCCACCCAGGCAAATGCACCGTTTTGAGTTGACCTCCCGCACCAAGCGTTCCGTCTCGGCGGCTTCCTCCGGAGCGCCGGTGAAGCCCAATTGCGCTTCCGGGAATTGGGCCAGCAACCGCTTGGCCAAATCGACGTAGCGCTCGCCGGGCCACCGTCGCAATGGCAGCAAGTCGCTTGCATTCGGGTTGAGCAGAATGAGCGGGCCTCCCAACAGCATGGCCCGCACGACTGCCGTTTCCTCCGGGCGCGGTGTGAAAGGAGCCAGCACATGCACCGCGGTCGGAGGCGCAAAATCAAGGGTGGGCAGTCTGGCCGGATCAGTGCCCAACGCCTCAACCAGCACCTGGAACGTGGCCGACGTATGCAGATGCGGATTGTACAAAACCCGGTGGGTCATTAAATCGCCGCGATAGGGGCCGGCCCCAAAAAAGGCGTGAAATCCCACCCGCACCGGCGCACCGCTCAAACAGGACACGACAGCCGATCCCCGCGAGAAAAATTCCATGTCAATGGCCGCATCCAGCTTCAACCGCCGCATGCGCCGCATGGCCCGCCAGGTGCTGGACACAAGCTCGGGCAGGCTGTTCCGGCAAACCGTGATGACGTTCTCTTCGGGGATCAGTTGCAGCAAGTCCAGAATTAACCGGTTCTCCTGGAAGGTGATGAAAAAGACGTTTTGACGCCCCGCCATTGCAACGGCCCGCGCGATGGCGGCGCCGGCCAGCACGGTGGACCCCTGCTCGGCCAGTTTGATGAACAAAATGCTCCGTGGCGCGGCGGCTCCCGGCGGCGGCGACCGGCCAATAACCTTTCGGGCCAGCGTCAGCAAAAAGCAAAGCGGCACTCCCGCCCAACGATCGATCTTCTGTAACAAAGGAATGTTCATCCGCAATGCCGCCGCGGCTGTGACGTCGGGCGGCCAATAAAATAGGGGAGCGCCCCGAAAAGGCAAGGGCGCAAATCACCTTCTCGAATGTCCCGGTGGGGTGAGACTCCGTCGAACCCTGACTCCTTCATTGAGTTGCCCATTATCAATTGTCCATTGTCAATTCTCCCCCCCCCCACCCCAATGTGAAATCTCCAATCTCCAATTTCAAATTCAGGTCGAACCTTGGCGCGCCCGATCCGGTTGACCTTTGACTCTCTGACGGTCTGGCTAAATTTGGCCAGCCACATGACGTAGTAAACCGCGCTGGCGTATTCGCGGCGAAGGGGACGAGCCATGAATCAGCTCAAGCCTGACAGGCTAAACACCGCCCGCCTGCCACCCTTGTGTCATTTTTATAGGACCGACCCGTTCAAAGCGGCAAACCGCCGTCGCCAGATTGGCAAGCCTGGGCGATGCGGGTTGCAGGCTGGACAATCCTGTTCGCATGCAATAAACGAAGGACCGTTTGCAGGTGACAGAATGTCGAAAAACTGCACCACAGCACGATTTTGTGTTCCATTAAGAGCAACCGAGGCCCCGACGTAATCCTTGATAAACTCACTTGCGAGGAGAGTTCCGGCGAAAACAGAGGTAAAGCCTACTGCAAATACTCCCGGTGCAGCGTCTCTTTCACGTAAGACCGAAAGAAGTCTTTCCCCTTCCTGACCACACTTCGGGGTTGCAACCCAGGCCTTGCCATTTTGAACTGACACATTCGCGTCTTTACAAAATTGAGCAAATTGTTCTTCAGTTACTTTTTTCAGCAGGGCAACCAATTCTTCATCACTTGCCAAGTATTCAGGTGGGTTATAACATCGCAGGCACGCGCCTTTTCCTGGCGGACCACAGTTTAAAACTTCCGCTCGAAGGTCTAACGTTGATGCAGAGATTATGCGGGCTGGATATCGAAATTGAATCCCCTCACGAGCACGGTTTGTGTCAACCGCAGACAACACACGACCACTCAAATTGGACACCAGATCGGCTCCAATATGCCGCAACGGCCGGGAAATTGCCTCGGGAGCTCCCCTCGGAGGGGTATTGCGATTCTGGCTTTTGGTGATTTTTGAGCGCTCATGGATCACGTTGATGTGCAAAGTTTTACGTCTTAACTAAGTGCCATTCGGGTCAAACCAAATATATGCACGGTTTAGCGACGTCCGTCGGCGTTGTTTATGCGAGGATTCAAACCATAGTTTGATTCGTTTTTGGATAATCTCCAAGAGCCTGTTTAAAAACTGCGAGGAGTCCTGCGGCGAGGGATTTTGGCCGCAGCCGAGGCGGCAAGGACCGAGCATCCCCGCAGCGGGCTGTAAGGTCCCGAGCCAACGACGGATGCGGACAAAAGAACCGCCGCCCGAAGGGTTTTTGCGCAAAAAGCCATCTGACTTCGTTGCGCCTCGGTCACAGCCCCGTTGGGGGATGCTCCCTCGTTGCGCCTCGTCATCTGGCCCTTTGCGCAAAAACAGGCCCCCTCGTAGTTTTTACACAGGCTCTAAATCATTTATCGCCGGCGTGCCGCAGCCTGGCTGACATCAGAAACATGTTCCCGGCCTTGCGCCTTCGCGTCATTGCGTCTTTGCGTCTTTGCGTCTTTGCGTGAAAATTCCGCCTCATGGTTGCGGCTATCCAAGCCTTTGATGCGCAGTGCTTTCCATCAAAATATCATATTTTTTGATAATTCTTTAAAAAATCTGTTGACGAAACAATGTGTTAACTGTAGTGTTCATTTAATGAATTACCAAGTAAGGCCATGTGGAGGAAAAGTCTCAATTATGAAGGCAGAACGCAGAAGTAAATCCGCGATTGAAGAGGCCGGGCGCGAGCGGTTCGTTCCGTCGCTGCTCGTAGTTTTTCAGAACTTCAGCCTTCAGCCTTTAGCCTTCAGCATTTCCTTGGCCGCCCATCTGTCAACCGAATAGAGGAAATAATTTAAAAATGCCAAAAATGCCGAAATCCGTGCAATTCAGAGGGCAGTTTGTGACGGCTCCGTGAGGCGGACCCCATCCTTTAGACCACGGAGCACTGAAAATAAGCGCGACTTTTACGGCTTGCTGTCACTTCTATTTTTAGTTGTCTGCCGTTCATTCCGAGTTTCAAAACCCT
>JBKQUS010000168.1:0-19462 GCA_052325505.1 Limisphaerales bacterium | reverse complement strand
CTGGAACTGACACTCAAGGCCGTGGCCTACAATCTCAAACGAATGGCCAGGTTGCTTCAATGGCAGTCGGTTTGAGGAGCAAAGGCTTCCTGCGCAATGGAAAAATGGAACAATGCAAAAAGAAATATGAAATCAGCGAGAAGATTGGATACCTGAGTCCATTCCAGACCAACTTGTGGGCACAATTTCCAAAAAACCTCATTTTGCAGAGGTCTCTTAAAACGGTTGAAGGGTCTTGTTGCACCCAGTTCTCCTCCCTTAAAACAAGGGGTCAATGAAATCGGTTCGACGCCATCCTAAAAACTGGGATGCACCAGTTTATTCGCCACGGCGGCTGAGTATCTTGACTGGGGCAGTGGAAATACTAGAGTGGCAGGAATGAAGCTTTCCGTTCGCGGGGAATATGCATTGCGGGCGCTGTTGGTGCTGGGCCAAAACTACGGCCAGGAGGTGTTGCGCATCCAGACCATTTCCGACCAGCAAAATATTCCCAAGAAGTTTTTGGAGCAGATTCTCAATGATTTGAGGACGCTGGGGGTGGTGGAGAGCAAGCGCGGGGCCGGTGGCGGTTACCGGCTGGCGCAGCCGCCGGAAAGCATCACCCTGGCGTCGGTGATCCGTTATGTGTCAGGGGCGCTGGCGCCGGTAAGTTGCGTGAGCGACAATTTTTACGAGCGCTGCACCTGCCCCGATGAAGCGACCTGCCCGATCCGTGAAGTGATGAAGGAAGCTCGGGAAGCCGTGGTAAGCATCATGGAAAGGGTGACCCTGGCCGATTTGTGCGAACGCGCGCGCCGCCTGCAACAAAACCCGGCCGGAGGGGTTGATTATGTGATTTGACAATAAAAAAAGACACCTCTATGAAACAAATCTTATTATTGATGCTTGGTCTCGCCGCCGCCGTGGAAGCGCAAACCACAAATGCCCCGCGGACTTATTTCGACGCCTTCAACGCTACGCCGGACGTCTTGCTGGTCAGGGGAATGTCACTGATTGGCACATTGGACAAGCAGATCAGTTATCCGGTGGAAATCCGGGTGGAGCGACTGGTAAACGGGCAGACCACCAACGCCGTCTATGCGGTTGCCGTGCGCACCAAGGTTGGCCAGACGACACTGGTCGATTACATCGATTACGACGAGCTGGACGCCGTAATCCGTAGCGTGCCGTTGATTTCGCAGGCCGACACTTCGGTCGCGCCCATGGACAGGTTTGAGACGAGCTTTCACACCCGAAGCGGCCTGACCATTTCCAAAATTGGCAAACTCGAGAAATCAGTCATCACCCTGACATCGGGGGACATAAGGGACACGAACAGCACGCGCAACCAACTGGCCCCGTTTGTTTTGAATGATTTCGGAACGTATCTGACGACAGCCAAAACAAAAATCGACGCGATTGTGGCGAGCGGCCAGTAAAGACCGGGCTTGTTTTGACGCCGATTTTTGGCCATTGTTGTGAGGTTTATGCAACGGGTCAACATTGGCATCATCGGCGGCGGCACGGTGGGCAGCGGCGTTTTCCATCATTTGGAGAACAACGGCGGCCTGCTGCAATCACGTCTCGGCATCAAGATTGGACTGCGCAAAATCGCCGTCAAGGCCCTGGACGAACCGCGTCCTTACCCCATCCCCGCCTCGCTCATGACGACCGATTGGACGCAGGTGGTCAACGATCCGCAAGTCCATGTTGTCATCGAGTTGGTTGGCGGGACGACCATTGCCCGGACGATGATCCTGACGGCACTGAAACTGGGCAAGCCCGTCATCACGGCCAACAAGGCGCTGCTCTCTTCGCATGGCGAGGAGTTGTTTGCCGCCGCCCGGCAGTACCAAACGAATCTCTACTACGAAGCCAGCGTCGCCGGGGGTATTCCGATCATCAAAGCGTTGCGCGAGGGCTTTGTCGGCAATCGCATCACGCACGTCTATGGCATCGTCAACGGCACCTGCAATTACATCCTGACGCGGATGAAACTGGAGGGTCTGGACTTTCAACCGACGCTGGCTGAGGCGCAACGCTTGGGTTACGCCGAGGCGGACCCGGCCCTGGATATTGACGGCTTCGATTCCCAGCACAAAATCGGCATTCTTGCCTCGCTGGCCCACGGCTTTTGGGTGCGGCCCAAGGAGATTTACGTCGAAGGCATCCGCTCTATCAGCCGGGTGGACATCGAATTTGCGGGGAAGTTGGGCCATACCATCAAGCTGCTCGGGGTGGTCAAGGGGGGAAAATCAGGCCAGGGGGTGCAAGCCTCCGTCTATCCCGCCCTGGTGCCGGACTCGCATGTCCTGGCCAGCGTCAATCATGTTTTTAACGCCGTCTTTGTGCGCGGCGACGTGGTGGGCGACACGCTTTTCTACGGACGCGGCGCGGGCAAGGACGCCACGGCCAGCGCGGTGTTGAGCGACATCGCGGACGCGGCGCTGGATCTCAAAAACGGCACGCATTGCCGCATTCCGCCGTTTGTGCCGCATGACCGCCAGGGCAAAGTCCTGTCCATCGATGAAGTGGTGTCCAGGTATTATCTTCGTTTGAGTGTCATTGACAAACCCGGCACGCTGGCAAGAATCTCGGCCATCCTGGCGGCGTTGAAGATCGGAATTTCCTCGGTGATCCAACCCGAAGGTCACGAGGGCAAAAGCGTGCCGCTCATCTTCATGTGCCATGAAGCGCCCAACGCCGCGATGAAGAAGGCGCTGGCCGCCATCGCCAAGTTGCCGGTGGTCAAGGGGCCGCCGGTCATGATTCGGGTGGAAAGTTTCGAATGAACGCAAAGCCCGGCCAATCCGCACCCATGAATTCCATCCTTCCCATCGAGGGCAATCGCTGGCGCGGCGTCATTCACGCCTACCGGCCGTATCTGCCCGTTTCCGAAACCACCCCCATCGTCTCGCTCAACGAAGGCAACACGCTGCTGGTGCGGGCCAATAATTTTGTCGAGGCCATCGGCGGCGATTTCCAGTTGTGGTTGAAATACGAAGGGGTCAACCCCACTTGCTCCTTCAAGGACCGCGGCATGACCCTGGCCGTGTCCAAGGCCAAGGAACGCGGGGCGAACATTGTCATTTGCGCCAGCACTGGCAACACCTCCGCCTCCGCCGCAGCCTACGCCGCGCGGGCCAGGATGAAATGCATCGTCGTGCTGCCGCACGGCAAGATTGCGCTGGGGAAACTGGCCCAGGCGCTGATGTACGGCGCCACCACCATCGCGGTGGAAGGCAATTTCGACGCCGCCTTGCGCATTGTCCGCGAACTGGGCGAGACGGGCAAAGTGGAAGTGGTCAACAGCATTAACCCGGCGCGAATCGAAGGGCAGAAGACGGCGGCATTCGAGATTTGCGATCAACTGGGGCGCGCGCCGGACTTTCATTTTCTGCCCGTGGGCAACGCGGGCAACATCACGGCCTATTGGAAGGGGTACCGGGAGTATTTCGAGGCCAAAAAGAGCGACCGCCTGCCGCGCATGTTCGGTTTCCAAGCCGCGGGAGCGGCCCCGCTTGTCCTGGGGAAGCCGGTGGCCGAACCGCAAACCGTGGCCACGGCCATCCGCATTGGCAATCCCGCGAGCTGGCAGGGGGCCGTGCAGGCGTTGAAGGATTCCAAGGGGTTCATCGACGCGGTGACGGATGAAGAGATTCTTTCCGCTTACAAATTAATTGCCCGAACGGACGGTGTATTTGTCGAACCGGCCTCCGCCGCGTGCCTGGCCGGATTGATTCAGCGCGTGAAGGCGGGGGCCATCCCGGTCGGGAGTGTCATTGCCGCCACCATGACGGGACACGGATTGAAGGATCCCGATAATGCGATCAAGACGGCCGGCTTCGAACCCATCATTGTGCCGGCGACCAAAGAAGCCGTGATGAAGGTCATCGGCCTGTAAGCGCGAACCGGGGCGCGAATTTGCGAGCGCCGTGATTGTGCGAGTTGCAAAACCCGTAACGAACCCCAACTAACCGAAACGATCCCAAGATCAAAAGCAACAAGTTCCTTTGCAAGTTGACACTTGAAATTATGGCACTACCCACATTGAAGAATCGCAATGTGGGTAGTGCCATAATTCGTCTGGACCTAATTGTCAAGGAAAAAGTGTTAAAAATGAAAATCAACAAGAACAGTCAACCAGTCGTCAAGACGCCGCCGGCAGCGTAAAGTCGCCGGCATGATAGGAACTGCGCACCAACGGGCCGCTGGCGACATGCACGAATCCCATCGCCTCCGCGGCCACCTTGTAGCGCGCGAAAGTGGTCGGCAAAATAAACTCCTCCACGGGTAAATGGCGCAACGTCGGCTGAAGATACTGCCCCAGGGTCAACATATCGCACCGCACCTGGCGGAGGTCTTGCAGCGCCTGGAGCAGTTCCTCCTCCGTTTCGCCCAAGCCCAGCATGAGGCCCGACTTGGTATAAATGGCATCGCCGCGCCGCGCCTTCACCTTGCCCAGCACGCTCAGCGAACGGTCGTAAGTGGCGCGATGCCGCACGGCAGGGGTCAGGCGCCGCACCGTCTCCAGGTTGTGATTGTAAATGTGGGGACGCGCCGCCAGCACCAGGTCAATGGATTCGTCGCGGTCGAGAAAGTCCGGCGCCAAAACTTCAATGACAACGCCCGGATTGAGTTCCCTCACCTTTTCGACGGTCTGCCGGAAATGTTCCGCGCCGCCGCCGGCCAGATCGTCCCGCGCCACGGCGGTGATGACGACGTGCTTGAGCTGCATGCGGCGGGTGGCTTCGGCCACGCGGGCCGGCTCGTCGGGTTCCAGCGGCAGCGGCTTCGCCGTTTTGACCGCGCAGAACCCGCACGCCCGGGTGCAGTGGTCCCCCCCGATCATGAAGGTCGCCGTGCCCTGGCTCCAGCATTCCCAGTGATTCGGGCATTGCGCGCTCTCGCAGACGGTGTGCAGCTTGAGTTCATCGAGCAAGGCGCGCGTCCGTCCGAAGCTCTGGGCGGTGGGCAGCCGGGTGCGCAGCCATTCCGGCAGGCGCGGACGCGGCTTCGTCGAAATCATTTCAATGGTGCTGAGTTCAGCGGTGTTCATTCAAATCGCTTCCAGAATTCTGCCAGTTCCTCCGCATCAAAGTCAGCCAAAATCTGGCCGTCCACCTCGATGACCGGGGCCAATCCCTGTCCGGACAGTTTCCACATCTCGCGGTTCGCCGCCGGATCAGCCATCACGTCGAGCGTTTCATGCCCGATACCGCGGGCCTCCAGCCATTCCCCGGCCTGACGGCACCAGCCGCACCCCGGTTTGACAAACAAACGGACGGACTTCGGTTGCGGCGCGCTCCCAGACACACCATCGTTATAGCATGATTGGCGGGTTTTGCAAAAATCATTCCCGGGCGGGAAAGAGACCCAGCGCATTTCATTCACACGGCTGGCTCAAAAATGCTCTTGCATTCGGATACAATTCATGCAATTTTCATGCATGCCTTTTACAACCATTACAATTTCAACCGAGGCGCACGCGAGATTGCGCAAGCTCAAGGAACCGGGTGACAGCTTTTCCGATGTGATCCTGCGCACCCTCCCGCAGCCTTGCGCCACCGCCGGTGAAATGCTGGAGGCTTTCAAGAACGTGGATTTGCCGCCCATGAACAATCGCCGCCTGGCCCTGCTCCATTCCGGCCGGGGCCGGCGCTCAAATCGCCCGCGGCGATTCGCCAAATGATCGCGGACACAACGTTTTTGGTGGACTTCCACAACGAGCAGTGCGGGGACCAAACCGGTCCGGCTTCAAAATTTCTTTACGCTCATCGCTCGCAGCAATTGATCACGACCGTGATTTCCGCCGGAGAATTTGCGGCGGGGTTTGATGATTTGCGGGACGCGCGATTTTTTTTGTCACGCTGGCGGATTTTGAATTTGCAGCCGGAAATCGCCTTTGCTGCCGCGAAAGTTGACCGCGAACTCATGGATGCCGGCGGACGTTTGGGTGAAAATGACACATGGATCGCCGGCTTTGCGCGTTATTTTAACCAGTCGCTGATCAGCAATGACAAAGCCTTTGATCGTGTGCGCGCTTTGCGGCGGTTGAATTATTAACCGCCTTTTCTGGATTGACCTTCAGCCTGCTGCGGCAATCCTGTGGCCATGAAAACAAAACTTCTGTTGATCATAAGTTTGATGTGCGCCAGCCTCTGCGTTTCCGCCCAGGATTGGGCCAAGGCCCGGCTGGAAAAATCCCCGCGCCACGGCGAGTGGGTTGATGTCACAAACGGTTCCCGCACCGTGCATTGTTTCATTGTTTATCCCGAAGTGAAAAACCCGGCCACGGCGGTCATCGTCATCCACGAGATCTTCGGCCTGACCCCCTGGGCGCGCAACGCGGCCGATGAGGTGGCTGCGGCGGGATACATCGCCATTGCGCCGGATTTGCTTTCGGGCGCCGGCCCCAAGGGCGGCGGCAGCAGCGACTTTCCCGGCACCGACGATGCCATCGCCGCGATCCATAAATTGCCGCCGGACCAAATCACCGCCGATCTCAATGCCGTGGCCGATTACGTCAGGGCGCTGCCGGCAGCCAACGGCAAACTGGCGGTGGCGGGTTTCTGCTGGGGCGGCGGACAATCCTTTCGATTCGCCTGCAACCGGCCTGATCTAAAGGCGGCATTTGTTTTCTACGGACCGCCCCCCGACGGGAAGGAAATGCAGAACATCAAATGTCCCGTGTATGGCTTTTACGGCGGGAACGACGCCCGCATCAGCGCCACCATCCCGGCCGCGGAGAAACTCATGAAGGCGGCGGGCAAGACCTACAAGCCGGTGACTTACTCAGGCGCCGGCCACGGTTTCATGCGCGCGGGCGAACAACCCGACGCGCAGGAGGCGAACAAGAAGGCCCATGACCAGGCATGGAAAAGGTTCAAGGACCTGCTCGGCAAATTCTGAGTCGGTTGGTAGGGTGAGACTCTGTCGAACCCCATCTCGATCAAGTCAGGGTTCGACGGAGTCTCACCCCACCGTCTTAAGGAAGGCGCGGGTCACTGCTGTTCACTCAGAATGTTGCACGAAAAGACCGGCCGGCGGCTGGGGCCAAGCAGTATTCTCCCCAGGCCCGTTGAAATCTCCCCCAAGCTAAATTCATTCCAGCACGAGAGCGTGCCATCCTTCGCCAAAGCCCAAGTGCCTCCGTAACCTCTGGAACCTCCGTAATATCCGTAACCTTCCGTTGCGGCCAGCCAGTCGGCGTATTTGCTCGGGCGCTTGCTTTGGTCAGAATTCACTGTCCAGAACGTGCCATCCGCCTCAAGCGCGACGCAAGGCGAGCCGGCTCCGCCCAGCGCAATCCAATCCGATTTGGTTCCGACACGGACGGCTTCCTGCGGATGCGGGCTTGGTTGGACAGCTTCGCCAAAAATCTTTGAGGGAACGTGTTCGCCGGACGCCCACAGGCTGCCATCGGTGCGAATGCGTAATGTCGGATTGCTACCGGCCACCGACAACCAATTGGTTCCCTCCATGTTCCAATGACCTTGGACGAGCCTGGCACCCGGGAACCTTCGTCCGTGGGGGCCGATCGGAGTGCCTTCCCAAGCCCATTCGCTCCCATTGCGTTTGACGAAGATATCTCCTCTAACATCCGCCCAATCGGAGTCGTTTCCGACACGCTCAGGATCGGCAATAAAATTAGTCGCATAAGTGGCGATCCAGAGCGTCCCATCTTGTTTGAGCGCATGGAAGTAAAGACCGCAGCTCCTGGCAATCTTCTTCCAATTCGAGTCAGAACCGATTCGGTCCATCCCTGAGGCGCCGCGAATCCTCCAGAGCGTCCCATCTGACCGGATGGCAACGGCGGTCTCGAGGCCTGCCGCCATCCCCACCCAGTTTGAGCCGGGGGCAAACCCGCCGGCAATGCTTTTCCCCGAAAGACTTTTCTCTCCGGCCCAAAGTCTGCCATCAGGCAGCAAGATGCACAGACCTGACTCCGAAACTCCAATGCTGGGTCGTGTCGCGCCGCTGATGCGGGCCGGGCCGTGGCAGGGTTCCAGTGGCATGAGCAACTCCCAGGAGCGGTCGAAAATGACGACGGACGCGAGCGTCACGCAACCTAAAACCGCGCCGGCCCGGGCCAAATCTCCAACCCAGTCCCGCCAGCCAATCTGCAACCGTTGGTAATTCTTGAACGCCAGCCAGACAAAGGTGAGGATCATGGCCGGCCACGCCAATTGGACGATAGTCCAATACCACTCCGGCGCCAGGATCCCGACGGCAAAGAGGTACTTGAAACAAAGAGCGAATAGGAGGATTGTCAGCAACGGGAGGCACAAGGCGGCAGGAACGGCTTGCAACACGCCGCGGCTTATTGATGAGCCGTAGAATGCAATCCCGGTGGTGAAGGCGGCGACCACCACGGCATTTTGCAAACTAAAATCATTGGCCCGCATGCCGTCCAAGTCCAACAGAAGCCACGGAATAATCCCGCCCAGCACGATTCCCAACACCAGCGCGACCGCAAGCTTCACCGCAAACTGATTGCGCCTGCTGATCGGCAGGCAAAGCAGGTCTTCCAATGTGTTGAGGCGGCGCTCTTCCGCCACCGCAACGCATCCGATCACCAACGGCACCACCGCCAGCCACATGGCGGGAATGCCTCCTGCAACCACCTCTTTCGGAATCCAATGTGGCGCAAAATGATTTATGGCCAGACCAGCCAGATACAACAACGCCAGCAATGGAACCAGCACCATCGTGAATTCCTGCAATTGGAGTTCCTTTTTTACCAGGGCCATCCACCGGTTTTGTCCGCGGTTGACCTCGAAGGCCAGCCAGCGCAACGACACTCCGCGCACCGTCGTCAAAGAAATCTGCCCGCCGGTCCACCCCACTTCCTGCGCGCCAAGAAAAAGTCGCCGCGCCCACCAAAAGCCCGCCATCAAGTACGCTGCCAGCACACAAGAGGCGATGTTAGAGAACCGGCTGCTCCCGGGGTCAATCCAATGGCCCACGGAGAGGAAAGTCGCGGCGAGAATGGCTGCTGGAGCCAATATTGTGCAAAAGAGAGAGGCCACCATGTCGCGCAGCAACAACGTGCTCCACAACCCGCCGCAAAAGGCCAACAGTGTCACCAGCGCGCTCGTTCTGAGCATCTCGGGAAGTAACCCGATCCGGTCCCTGGAACCCCAGAGACACAAAGCGGACAACGACCATACTGACACCATCACGACGGCAAGAAGTCCGGCTTTGATTCTCCAAAAACGCCGCCGATCTTCAGGTTGGACGAGCAGAAGGCCAAATGTGCCATAGCTCATTTCCTGTCCAAATGGCGACAAGGCCACACCCAATATGCCCACGCCGAAAGCGAACGGCCACGCGCCATTCAAGTCGTTCCACTTCAAAAGCGGCACCAACGCCGCCACCAACGCCGCCGCCCAGGCCGGCAGCAGCAGTCTTATTTCTTTGCGGATGAGCGGGTTCATGGCGCAGCCTCCGCCAGGTTTTTGGACGCGACAAAAATTTCCTCCAAAGACAAAGATTCGCAGTGGATTTCCTCCGGATGCTGCGCGCGCAGAATTTCCATCAACTGTTCGCAGTTGCCATTGCCCAGCAACTCCAGTTCGCGGCCGGACTGGCGCACATCCAGCGCCCCGGGCAATTGCACGGCAGGCGGCGGCCCGGCGAATCGCGCCCGGATTTTTCGGAACCGGTCGCGCGCGCTGTCCGCTTCCATCGAGAACAGTTCGCGCCCTTGCTCGATGATGGTGAATTCGTCAATCAACCCCTCGAACTCGGCGATCAGATGCGTCGAAACAAACACGGTGCGGCGCTCCGGGTCGCCGGATTGATAGGCGCCGATGATCGTCTCGATGAATTCGCGCCGGACGATCGGGTCCAAACCCGAGGTTGGTTCGTCCAGCAGGAGCAACTCCGGTTCGGGACAAACCGCCCCGATCAACGCCAGTTGCGTCTTCTGGCCCTTTGACAAATGGCTGGTCTTTTGCGCCGGGTCCAACTCGAAACGCCGGAGCAGATCGGCCTCGACCTCCAGGTTCCAATGCCGCCGGAACGAGGCCAGGTAACAAAGCGTCTCCCGCACGGTCATCCACGGATAAAACGCCACCACATCGGGCACATAGGCCAGACGCGATTTCACGGCCACTTCATCGCGCCGCGGGTCCAGGCCAAACACGCTCACGCTGCCCGAAGTGGGCCGCAGCAGGTTGAGCATGCATTTGATGGTCGTCGTCTTCCCGGCGCCGTTGCGGCCGAAAAAGCCGTAACAGCGGCCGGGCCGCACGTTCAGACTAAGTCCGTTGACCGCGTCGAGTTTGCCGAAGCGGCGTACGAGATTCCTGACTTCGATGACTGCCGAACTGGTGTTCATGATTTTTGTCCTCCTTGGCTTCCGGTCTGTTCCCTGGCGGCTTCCCGTTCGAAAAACGCCAGTCTTTCCCGCGCCAATTCGAGAAAAGTCTTCCCATCCACTTGCAACTGATGCGCCGTCACCCAGGCGTCGTCGATTTTCTCGACCAGCAATTTGTGCCGCGCTTGTTTGGTGAATGGCGAATGATTGTCCTTCAAAAAGCAGCCTTTGCCCGCGATGGTTTCGATCACCCCCTGGCTTTCCAACTCGGTGTAAGCCTTGGCCACGGTGTTGCGGTTCACGCGCAGTTGCTCGGCCAGCGGCCGGATCGAGGGCAGCGGTTCCCCCGCCCGCAGCGCCCCGCAGGCCGCCGCATACCGGATCTGATCCACCAGTTGCAGGTAAACCGCCTTGCCCGATTTAAAATCTATGCGAAACAACATAAAATCTTTATCTGTCATAGGACAGTATGACAGTTGGGGGAATTTGTCAACGGGTTTTTTTTAAAAATTTTATGAACCGGCAGTTTTGGATGGCAATGAAGCGATAGGGCCACGCTGGTTCTCTCATGAGCCAGCCGTGGCGCCAGGGGCACAGACACAATTACCGGCTTGCGCCCCTGCACCTTTATACGACAATTGACAACCAGTGCAACCGCTGACCAGCCATACTTGCCAGTTGACCGACGGCCAGGCCGACGCTTTGGAAAAATACCTGCGCAGCCATGATTTTGAGTTTCGCGAGGTGCCTTACGCGCGTTTCGCCGCCGCAAAGGAAAAAACCAACGTGGTCTTTTACCAAAGCGGCAAACTGGTCGTGCAAGGCAAAGGCACGCAGGATTTCATCGAGTTCGTGCTCGAGCCGCATATTCTGCGGGAGGTCAAGCTTGGTTATGAAGCAGTTCTCAACCCGGAGTTGCTCGCCCCGCGCATCGGCGTGGATGAAAGCGGCAAGGGGGATTTTTTCGGGCCGTTATGCATCGCGGGCGTCTATGTCAACCAGGGAGCCATCACGACCTGGAAGGGAGCGGGCATAAAGGATTCAAAGAATATCTCCGGGGACCGCCGGATTGCCGAACTGGCCCAACTGATTCGCTCCACGCCTGGCTGTGTCTATAGCGTCGTCCCAATTGGCAACGAGGCCTACAACCGGCTTTACTCAAAGATGAAGAGCGTCAACACCCTGCTTGCTTGGGGGCACGCCCGCGTCATTGAAAATTTGATGGCTGTCTCCTATCGAATGAATCCCCCGCCGGTGCGCGCCATCAGCGATCAATTTGCGCACGACAAGGGCGTGATCAGCAAGGCCCTGATGAAGCTCGGGCGCGGCATCGAACTGGTGCAGCGCCACAAAGCCGAGGAAGACTTGGCCGTCGCCGCCGCTTCCATTCTGGCCCGCAATGAATTCGTCACCCGCTTGCGGGACATGGCAAAGCGATACGACATGACGTTTCCCAAGGGAGCTTCCGCCGCAGTGGATGCCGCCGCCAAAGAGTTCGTGGCCAAACGCGGAGCGGAGGAACTGGGCAAGGTCGCCAAGATGCATTTTCGCACCGCCCTGCGCGCCCAAGGCCTGCCCGAACCGCCGAAAGTGCAGTGGAAACGCCGCTGACAGTTCAGCGTGGCGGAAACACCGCGATGTAAACCTCTTTGACAGCCGGGCCGCCGAGCGCGCGGTCAATATCGGCCAGAAGGCGGGTGCGCGTGGCGTCCAGCACGCCGGGCTGGTACAGGTCCAAAGCCGTTTTACCTTTCAGGTCGTTGGCCGCCAGAGTCGTCAGTCTGGCCTTGTTATGCTCGACCTTCTCTTTGGATGCGCTGTCCGCGCAGATCAGGCCCAGGCACCTGAAACCGGAGTTTGCGCCTTTCACGTCGGGGGCGTTTAACGGGATTTTAGCCAACAAGGGCGCTGCGACCTCCTGGCCTGCGGCCATTTGTTGCGCGTAAATCTGTTTCATTTTTGGAACCAGGACATACTTGCTGGTGCCCAAGGCCAGTAATGGCATGCCGATCAGGATGACCAGCGCGGGCAGCCATGCCAGGAAGCCTTCCAGGCTCGGCGCGCAGCCGTCGGTGATCTCTGGAGTTTGCGCGGTTTCAGTCCCGCCTTGCGGCGAGGTTCTTGTTGGATCTGTCAGTGTATTTGTCATAACAAAAGTCCCGGATTAATCCGGCCAGGCCATTTCCCCGGCATTTTCCAATTCCAAGGCTCCCGACTGAATGATGCCGAGGCCGTTGCTGCCCGGAACCGGGATGCCAGGCAGGGGACCGGCGGCGGATATATTGGAGTAGAGACCGTTGCCTTCATGGGTTAACGCCCGCGGGTCTTGAAAATTCTGCAGCATGACCTGGCCGCATAAAAAATAAGAGCCGTCAGAAAGTTGCACGGTGATTTTGCCCCGGTCATCGATGGTATAGCAGATCGTGGTGGAACTGGGGATGGAGCCGGGCGGCAGGCCGGCGGCGCTGATTTGCAGGTCGCCCACGGTGCGGAGGCCGCTCCCGACGCTTCCCTGGAGGCGCGCGCCGCTGCCGGTCAAAAGATAGCCGTTGCTATCGACGGTAAAATGGCCCGACTGTGTGGCGTATTGCTCTTCGGTCACCAAATCGCGCACGACGAAATAACCGTTGCCCATGATGGCCAGGTCCACTGCCGCGCCGGCGACAAGCCTGCTGGCATTGTTCTGACCGGCCGCATCTCCCTCATTTTGCCGGGAGGCATCTTCGCGATCCGTGGCAGGCGGGGAACCCGTCATAAGCAATTGCGATCTTGCAGCTTGGAATGCACGGCGTTCGCAACCGCAAGTCCGAGGCCGTCCGCCTGGTAAGTCAACTCTAAAATTGGCACCGATTGCGCGGGGGCCTCATGCCAGGAAATCTTCAGGCGGGCCGGGGCCTGCGCCCCGGAATGGGACACCATGGTGCCATTCGGGACAGTGCTGGGCGGCGCCGTTGCTGCTAAACCTTCGTTCTCGTTGACGCTATATTTCATGCGATTTCAGTAATAGCATCGGCCATGCCAGTCGGATGCTTAACAGCGTTCTGTCGAGGCATTCCCAAGTTTGCGGCGCGCACTGCGGCAAGTCGGTCGGTGGTTGCGTTGTGCTCTCGAAGATGCGCCAAGTTCGCGTGTCTTCCCCGAGGGCGCGTTGGCGCGGATGGCCAGCATGGCGTGCAAGGCGGCGTTGGCGCGGCGCTCGGCTTGATGCAGCGCGGCAATGCACTCCTCGCGCCGTTTTTCGAGCAAGTGATAAGACTTTTGTGCCTGGGCGGACAGGGCGGCCCGGGCGACGCGAACAGCCTGGGCGGCTTGGCCCGCGGCGCCGGCGCCGTCCAACAGTTTGCGCATGACCGTCCATATTTGTTGGATCTGCTGATGGAGCATGTCAAGCAAATCGAGGGCCTGTTGCCGGGCCAGCAGGGCGCGGACATATTCCTGGAGGGCCTCTTGTTCCGGTTCCGCAACTGTGTAATCGGATTGGCTGTAGTGCGTATCAATCATAAAAGCGTGTCTTCAGTAACTACTCAGCATCCCATGTGCCACAATGGAAAAGAGGCTGACAGCGGGGCTAATGACTCCCGTCCGCCCCTCGCAGCCGGAATTTATTGCCAGCCCCGTTCGGGGGAGAGGAAAGAATGTTCAGTTCGCGCAGCCGTCGCGAAATCCTGCATCGATGTCAAATTAGTGCTTGTCAGCAGGGCATGTTCTTGGGAATGTTCGCACGTACTTGGGCGAAGGCCTTTCGTTGCGCTTGGTGGTGTTGAGGGGGCTTCATAAAAGCATTGAGTCAATCATGAAAACCAGTCACGTCCTCCTTTTGGCCTTGCTGGGGCTTTGCATCCTGCCTGCGGCGCTCTCCACTGCGGAGGCACAGGGCACGGCTTTCACCTATCAAGGTCAGTTGAGCGCGGGCGGCGCCCCGGCCAATGGCGGTTACGACTTCACTTTCGCGCTCTTCAACACCAACAGCACCAACGCCGGCCAGATCGGGGACACGCTGACCAATCTCGATGTAGCCGTGAGCAACGGCCTCTTCACTGTCAATCTGGATTTTGGCCCGGTCTTTGCGGGCGACGCCACCTGGCTGGCAGTCGCCGTGCGCCCCAACGGCGGCGCCGGCTTCACCGCGCTCAATCCCTTGCAGGAACTGACACCCACGCCTTATGCGATCTACGCGCCCAGCGCCGGTTTGGCGGCCAGTGCCCGTTCCGTGGCCGCGACGAACATCATTGGCGTCATTCCGCCGGCGCAGTTGCCTGCCGTGCCGGCGTCGAACATTTCGGGCACACTTTCGCTGGCGCAACTCCCCGCCGTCCTGTTCACCAACGGAGCGACCGGCGTGACCTTGAGCGGCAACCTCACCAACACGACGCCTCAATCGGTCCAACGTGGCGTCAGCTCGTTCGTGACCGGCTTGCACAACATCGGCCTCTGGACCAATTTGATTGAAACCGCCTGGTTTTCTCCCGGGCAGAACTATGTTCCTCCGAGCCAGCCCGGCTCTTCGGGCAATCTCATCGGCATTGTTCAGAATCCCCTGGCCACCAGCCCGAACGGCTACCCGCAAAACCTCGGTCTGGCCTTGAATTGCGTCCAAACCAACAGCGGCTTTTACCTGACAGGAACAAATTCGGCCATTGTTTTTTCCAACTTCCAGGAAATGAAGACGCCTCTGACCTGCATTTTGTGGTATAGCCAAGCAGGCTGGCTTCAGCCCGGGTCCGGCTTCTTTCAAGTGATGAAAATGGCCGATTTGACCAATGGCAACTATCTGTGCGTCACGACGGATGGCGAGGGAACTTGTGTAGCCAGTGATGATGCGACTCTCACAAACCAGAATCTTCTGTATGCCAATTACACCGGGAGTGCCAGTTATAATGACTCGCTGCCTCATTGTGCAGCAATGGTTACAGACCATACAAACTTAACGTTGGCTGAATGGGATTCTCTCGATCTTGGCACGGCAGACAACAAGGGCTGGCACAGTATCAGCACGGTGATGTCACCCGCTATCATCCCAACCATCGACACGATTTGCCTCGGCGGGGCTCCCTTTTCGTACAATTACAACCTGCGCGGAATCATTCACGGTTTTATTGCCTTTAACACCAATCTTTCCCTGGCCCAAATCCAGCAGGTCTTTTATCTGGCCGCCAACACCGTCCTGCCCTGGCGGCGCGTTATCTTCGAAGGCGATTCCCTCGCGTTCAATCTTTACCAGGACTGGAATCTCACCACCAACAACTATTTGTGGGGAAATTGCGCCTATACCGCCACCGCCATTGGCGGCACCACTATCGAGCAAATCGTCAACCGGTTCTATCCCGCCCTCGCCACCAACATGCCCAATGGCTTGGACATTATTTACCCCTCCACCGTCATCTTTTGGGGCGGACAAAACAGCCTCAACAGCGACACTGCGGCGCAAATCGAGGCGGACATCCAATGGGAGGTCAATGCCGTTCATGCTTGTGGAAGTCAGATTTACATCTCCACTCCCACCGAATCGCAAGGGATAACGACGTTCCCCGCCTACGAAGCCGGGCGGGTTGCTCTCAAAGCGTGGGAACTGTCGGGCGCATCGGGGGCGGACGGCGTGGTGGACAATGACACCATGTTCTTCAACCTTTTCGGAACGAACTACTACACAAACCTGGCTTATTTTGACGGGGTGGTCCATCCCAATGCCGCGGCGAACGCCTTCGTTGCAACCAATTTCGCCGGTGTCATCGGCACAAACATCTTGACCCAAAACAATTTGTTTGTGGGATGGCCGTTGCAATCGATTCTCAACAGCGTCGTTCCATGATTGCCAAGGCTGTGAAAACTTATCTGCTGATCCTGCTGCTACTCGCCGCATGGGCGGCTCAAGGGCAGTCCTGCTCGATTAGCTGGTATAAAGTCGCCGGCGGTGGCGGTGTCAGCGCCGGCACCAACGGCGGCACCGTCTATTCCCTCAGCGGCACCATCGGCCAGCAGGATGCCTCAAGCCCGATGACCGGCGGCGCTTATTCCCTGACTGGCGGTTTCTGGAGCTTGATTTCAGTCCTGCAATCCCCGGGCGCTCCCGCTCTGGCCATCACCCGTTCCAGCGGCAGCATCGTCATCTCCTGGCCGGACAGAGGCACTTATATCTTGCAACAGAACAGTAATCTGTCTGCGCCGTCGGGTTGGGCGGCCAGCGGCTACACCGTCAGCACCAACAACGGCAACTGCAGCGCCACTTTCACACCTCCTCCGGGGAATCTGTTCTTCCGCCTCGCTCAGTAGTTCTCTTCCGGCTTTGGGCTGGACGGGCTGCAACCGCATGGTAAAATTCTTCAGTTATGTCATACCCAAACCCCAATGGCAGTAGTGGTGCGGCGCCGCAAAAGGTCAACCTCCGCCGGCCGGACGTGATGGAGGCGGTGCAAGCCCAGGTGCTGTCGCACTATCGCAGCGACCTCGTCAATCGCATTCTGGACAAGGGCCACGTTCTTTCAGCGGACGGGTTGCTCACCATCAAGCTGGCCAAGAAATTCGGCTTCTGTTACGGGGTGGAGCGCGCCATCGACCTGGCCTACGCCGCCCGCAAGGTCTTTCCCGCCCCCAAACCGATTTATCTCCTGGGCGAAATTATCCATAACCCGGAAGTCAACGACCAGATCCGCAACATGGGCATCCAAATCATCTCCCCCAAACCGGGCGAGGAGGAGTTGGGCCGGCTCAACGCCGGGGACGTCGTCATCATTCCCGCCTTCGGCACCGAGGTGGACACCAAGAAGAAGCTGGTCGCCAAAGGCTGCGAACTGGTGGACACGACGTGCGGCGACGTGATGAGCGTGTGGAAGCGGGTACGCCAATACTCCAAGGAAAGCGTCACCAGCATTATTCACGGCAAAGCCAAACACGAGGAGACCAAGGCCACCACCTCCCAAGCCACCGCCCACGGCCCGGGGCATTATCTTGTCGTATATAATTTGGCCGAGACGGACGACGTGTGCAATTACATCCTGCATGGGGGCGACAAGCAAAAATTCCTGGAGCAGTTCAAGGGCGCCTATTCGCCGGGCTTTGATCCGGACGAACATTTGAAAGCGGTGGGGGTGGCCAACCAGACCACCATGCTGCGGGGCGAGACGGAGGAAGTGCAGCGGCGCATCAAGGCGGCCATGGCCGGGCGCTACGGCCCCGCTGAACTGGACAGGCACTTTCGATTTTTTGACACCATTTGCGGGGCGACCCAGGACCGCCAGGACGCGCTGGAAAAGCTGTTGCGCGAACCAATGGACCTGCTGCTCGTCATCGGCGGTTACAATTCCTCCAACACCTCCCATCTGGCTGAAATGGGCGATGCCAGGCTGCCCACTTACTTCATCAAAAACGCCGCCATGATGGTGTCCGACAAGCTCATCCGCCATTACAGCCTGCACGAGCAGAGGGAAATCGAGACCAAGAATTGGTTGACCGATGGAAAAATCACCGTGGGCATCACGGCCGGCGCTTCCTGTCCCAACAATTTAATCGAGGACGCCATCCGGCGCTTGTTCGAGTTGCGCGGCATCTCCGTGCATGAATTGTTGTCGAACTGAACGGCTTTATGCCTGCGTCAAAAGAGGAGCTTGAGCAACGGGAGCGGCAGACCCTGGCTAGTTACGCGCAACTCAGCTCCGAAACGCGCGGACGCCTTTTCTCCGAGCCTCCCCCCTTGTGGCGCACCCAATATCAGCGCGACCGCGACCGGGTGATCCATTCGCGGGCCTTCCGGCGGCTCGAGTACAAGACGCAGGTCTTCCTTAACGGCACAGGGGATCATCTACGCACGCGCCTGACCCATACCATTGAAGTCGCCGCCATGGCCCGCAGTCTCGCGCGCGCGTTGCGCCTGAACGAGGACCTGGCCGAAACCATCGCCCTGGCCCACGACTTGGGCCATCCGCCCTTTGGCCACAAAGGCGAGGTAGTTCTGAACCAGTTGATGCGAGAGCACGGCGGCTTCGAGCACAACCGCCAGAGCCTGCGCATCGTTGAGGAGTTGGAGGAAAAATATCCGGGCTTCCGGGGATTGAACCTGTCGTGGGAAGTGCGGGAAGGCCTGATCAAACACCAGACCAACTATGATCAGCCGGGGCCGCGCAAGGGATTCTCCGCCAAGTCGCCCTCGCTCGAGGCGCAGATCGCCAATCTGGCCGACGAATTGATCTACAGCAGCCACGATTTGGATGACGGGTTGGATGCCGGCCTGTTGTCCGAAAACAAACTCATTCGCGACGTGCGCCTTTTTGCCGAGGCCTGCCGTTCAGTGCGCCAGGAGCATGGCGAATTGCCGGATGAGATCAGGCGCTATTTTATCATCCGTTGCATAATTGACCTCCAGGTGCGGGACGTGGTCGAGACCAGCGAGGCGGCGATCCTGGCTTCGGGTGTCAAGACGGCGGACGACGTTCGCAAACAACCGCACCCGCTGGTGCAGCACAGCCGCAAGCGGCGGGGCCTGAACTCGGAACTGCGCGTTTACCTTTACAAGAATCTCTACGACAATCCGGCGGTCATGGAGCCGAACCGCCGCGCCGGCGAAATGTTGGCCGATCTTTTCCGCTATTTTCTGCAGCATCCGCGCGAGATTGGCGCGTCCTCACGCAAGCGTGCCCGGAAAGCGGGCTGGCATCGGGCGATTTGCGACTACATCTCCGGCATGACCGACCGCTACACCATCCTGGAACACCAGCGCCTCTTCGGCCTGAAACAATGGAGCGGCGGGGTCCTGGGCTGAGAACCAACTTTTTTCGGTGTTCCTAATCTTAATCGTAATCTTAATCCTGATCTCACAACTCTCTCCAATGGGAGAGGGCAGAGTGAGGGAGAGCCACACAAGAGTCGCCAGCCTGGCATGCAAATGAACCTATGGAAATGGAACGTCGCCTTGCGGTCGGACAGGAGGGAATACTGGATTGGGAGACCGCTAAAAAGCGCTCCGCAATAGCTTTGAATAGAATTCCCGACAAAAAGCCCCTTCCCCTTTTGCAAGGAGCAATCACCACACTTCTTCCTGCTGTGTACTTCCCCCGAAAAAGTGGACACTCGATAAAACTGTTCATTTATAGGTTAATAGTTCTTCAAATTCCACAGGAGATTTGTAACCGAGAGCGCTGTGGAGCCGTTGTCGGTTATAAAAGACTT
>JBKQUS010000167.1:0-82912 GCA_052325505.1 Limisphaerales bacterium | reverse complement strand
CACGGATTATCCTGTTCTTTCTTTGGTTGCTCCTGTTCTTTCTTCCGTTGCCATACCACATAGGCGACGCAACCGACCCATGTCGGAAGCATATCAATTTCGGGTATCACCTCCACAACAAAGGTTGGTAAAAACAGCCAATGGAATCCAAGCAGTATAATCATTGCCCCCATTACCATGCAATCCAGCACACCAGCCACAATCTCGCCGGGTATTAACCCAAAGCCAAAGGTAAAATTTTCAAGGCCGGTGATTGGGAATTCAAGCACGTCTGCGATCACTGCGATGGCATAGGCAAGAAGGATTCGGTCTCTTGTTAATTTGGGTTTTTCCATGTGGTAAGAATTCCGAGAGATTGCCTGAAATCATTTGGGGTTTCGTCTTTTGATGTGTTCTTCAACGTCCTGCCCCAAGCCGGTGGGGATGCCGGGGGATTGTGGTCGTTGCGCGGTGCCTTCGGCATTCTCGAAATACTCGACGGTCTGGCCCTGCCGTTCCGCCATAATCATTCCGTCAATCGTGTCGAGGTCCATAGCCCGATATTTTTGATGCACGGCATATTCGATAGTGCGGAGCGATAGCGCGGACAGAAAAAGCCATGCGGTCATCGCGTGGGAAATCGGGTAAAAGACCAGCCCGGCAAGCATACATAGTAGCGGGTCAATGAAGCGGGAGAATCTCCGGTTGCGGTGGATGAATTCTGGAAGCCTGCGGAATTCATACAGGGATGTGCCGATGTAATAGCTGTGTTGCCGGACACCACGATTAAGACGAAACCAACTTTTTATCCACTGCACAATTCCCAGGACGAAAAACGCCAGCGCGAAAATTAGCAAAACCATCGGATTGGCGTTGGCGTTGCCCTGTTGGGCAAAAGCCGACACAACAACCAGGAAGCCGGTGACGGCAAGCAGCCGGAGCGGATTCAAAAGCCGGAATCCCAAATCTTTGCGTAGGAACACCATGACGGTCAGGGCTGGGAACTCCATGAGCCGTTTCGCAAATTCGTATCGCTCGGTGAGTGTCGGGCCTGGCTGTGGTTGGGGTGGCATTTTATCGCTGGTTGAATGTCAGTAGCCGGTATGGAAGCGCCAGATTGCCGGTGTAAAACAGGTTGCCGCCGTTATAGACAATCGCCTCGACCTGAAAATTATGAGCCTCGCCGCCGCGCTTCAAGGTCGTGAAAGTCGCCGCTTCGACAAACATCTTCATCTGCTCTGCTCGCGTCACCCCGGAACTGTGGTTGCCTTCATTCTGCGGCTTGGTGCCGTCGTTGCGTTGCTGGCCTGCGGTGGTGCTGGTCATCTTGACCCAGCGTTGCCCCAAAATGAATGCCGCCCAACTGTTGGTATTGCCGGTGTTCTGGCAGAAGAATTTCGCCTGCAAATTCCCCAAAAGGGAATCAACCGCCGCGTCGTTTTTCAGGACGCGCAAGTAGCTTTCCCGGTTCTGTGTCAGATATACAGTGCATCCGCCTGCGGAGCGGGCAACCGCCTGATATTCGGCATCAAAGTTGGTCACGAAGTTCTGGGCCTCGTCAGCCCATAAAAAAACCGGACGCAAATATGTGTCCGGTTCGGTCAGTGGCGTCCGTCGCAAGACGGCGACCTGAAAGCAGTATTTCCAGGTCAGGTTGGCAATCCTGCCAACCAAGCGGAATTCCTGCACCGGCAAATCTACAATGATGATCTTGCCGTCGAACGCATCCTCCGGCTTAACGTTGGTGTCGGCGGAAAACAGTTTCCGCAAAGGCTGCGTTACCAGCGGGCGTGCCAGCATCGAGAACGTCAAGGTAATGATACTTCTGGTTTTTTCGGAAAGATTGGGGAATTCGACTTCCCAATATTTTTTGCATTCCTCGAAGTCGGCGCGGATTTCAGCGCCTGCTTTCAGAGTTTCATCGTTCGCATCCTGTAGAATTCGCGCACAAGCACTTCCCTCCTTCCATTTGGCATCACTCAACTGCGCCTTGTCGTATGGGGCGGTCTTTACGATGTCACTGAGCAACGGGAGCGAGATTTCCACTCCCGCCAACCGGGGCAAATCCACCAGATTGGTGTTCATGTGGTGGAGGGCATCCTGCCAGAAGCGGTCGGTTCCGCCCCCGCCTTCACTCGGCCCTGTCCCCCCGGAAATCGCCCCGGCGATTTCGTCCAGCAGGTTGACGATATTGATCGTGAAGCCGCCGCCCTCGCCGGGGCGGCTGGCTTCCCAATTCATGAAATTGAAGCAGTTTCCACCGCTGGCATCTATGATGACAAGGTCATCCGTCCGGCCTGTCTCGGCTGCCCATTTCTCCCACTGCCGGCGTTCCTCGGCCTTGGCGCAAAGCACCAATCCGCCGAATCCGGCGGCAAGATAGCCGTAGGCAAGGTGCTTGGCCGGGCCGGAAGTTTTTCCACTTCCGGTTGCACCAAAAACACAGACGCCCGTGAGGGCGTCCACAAGGCGGAAGCCTTCCCCGTTGCCCCAATCCCTGAGCACCGTTTGCGGGTGGAATTCGGGCAATCGTTTCTTGTCATTGGTCACTCCCAAAATGGTAGGGGGTAGCCGGTGAATCCGGCAAGCCAATACGGCTTCGACAATTTTGCGGGCTGGCTTTTGGGCCTCCGACCCGGTTGCCGGAATCGGCAACAACCGTCTTGGCGGCGACGGCCAAGACAACATCCCGTGGGCACTCCTTCCAATTGGCCGGGAAACGGCCACTGGAAGCGGGTAAGCCCGGAAGGGATGTCGATAGCCGCATCCAAGGGCGGCACCCCTTGGGCAGGGTTTTAAAGGGCGGCACGCCATTCTTTGGGCGGGTTCTCCCGCCCGGTGGAAGCCGGGGTGGTCAAGGAGGGGGACGGATTTGGAGTCCCCCTCTGCGCGGTCACATCGCTTGCGATGTATAACCGCGCTATTCAGGCTTTTTTCCTTTTGTTGCTGCCGCCGGGGTGACATGGCGAAGCCAAGCGGCCTCGGCGTCTTTATGGGTGTGCTGGGCAGCTTTTGCCCGTGTGGGGCAAAACGCTGAAACCCGCACTCACGGCCAATCTCCCGATGTAATGCCCGAACGGTTATGATATAATGTTCTATATGGAGGGCGGCTGGCGACTGTCTTGGGGAATGGCAATTTACCGATGTGAAGCAAGAATTATCAGCCGCGAGAAACGGGGGCATTCCGTGGTCGCCGCCAGCGCCTACCGGGCTGGCCTCAAACTCAAGGACGAGCACAGCGGCAAGATGCACGACTATTCACGCCGGAGCAAGGGCGTTGTTGAGTCGGCCATCGTCGGCCCCGACGGTGCGCCCGGATGGGTGCATGATCCGGGGCAGCTTTGGAACAAAGTCGAGGCGGGCGAGAAGCGCATAGATGCACAACTCGCACGCGAGTTTATTTTGGCAGTTCCCAAGGAACTGTCCGCCGAAGCCCAATTCCAGACGGCGGTGGATTGGGCCAAAAAGGAACTGGTCACTTCCGGCATGATTACGGAAATCTCCCTGCACCATACCAAGACCGGCAAGAATCCCCATGTCCATGTCCTTTGCACCATGCGGAAGCTGGACGGCGAAAATTTCAGCGCCAAAAAACCGAGGGAATGGAATGACGTAAAGTTGCTACTTCACCAACGCGAGTCCTGGGCTGACGCCGTCAATGCCGCCTTGGAAAAAGCCGGACGCAATGAGCGGGTGGATCATCGGTCGCTCAAAGACCGGGGCATTGACCAAATCCCGCAGCCGAAAATCGGCAAGGAAGCAACCGCCATGAAGCGCAAGGGCGTCCTCGAAGACCCGGAGCGGTTCAAGGCCGTCCGGGAAGTGAAAATGATGAACGAAGTCAAGGCCATGATGAAGGCCGTCTTGAAGCGCGGCGAAGTGGCTCAAATCGGGATGGGTGATACATGGTGGGAAAAATCCATCACCTTCATGTCGCGCATCCGGGAACAAGCCGCAACGGTCGTTAAAGACTCTTGGCGGAAGCTGGTGGACAGGAGCCGCCAAAAGGACGGGCCGGAAATCGAAATGTGAAACGAAATTCATTTTGAAACGAGATTTATGAAACCAACCGACGAAATAAAGAAACAGGCCGTGAACGCCTTCACCTGTGCGGAAACGGTCGCTCATATCGGCATGATTAAACTGACCGGCGGCATTGCCCTGTATGCCGCCCGGATTCGTGAAATGGATCGGCAATCGCCGCCCCCGCCGCGACAGGTGCGGCGGGATGCCGTAGGGAGGGAAGTGTGACAGACCCGCTGGCGCAATACCGGAAAAAGCCGGATGGCGCGGTGGCGCAGCCGCCCCCGCCCAAAGGCCCGGATGAGTATGTGGCGTTTGACGCCAAAGACCGGGTTTTCCGCCTGAAAATCCGGCGGGCCAGCGAAGATGACCCGACACGGTCGCCGGGGTATCACTACCTGCTGGACGTGGTTTATAGCGGCCCGAACGTGACGCATCTGGTGCTGCTTTACACGTTCCTGATTGTGAAGGTGCGCGGAACAAATTTGCAGCCAATTGTCACGGCGTTGGAACTCGGCACGGCGGATTACATACAGGAATTTGACGCGGAAAAATGGCCGAAACCCAAAGATGCCAAAGCCCCACTGATTGAATCCATCGAGGTGGTGGTGAAGGAAAACGGGCCAGCCGTCGAGGAAACGGAAAACACGGTCAAGGTCAAGCCGGGGCTGAATCTACATTAGAGCCGGGGGCGGCTGTAATGATTTTAACAGGTGTAACAGAAAGGGAGTTTATGATTCACACTATTCCTGAAACCGGCTTTGTCCGGCTTCCGCAAGTTCTGGCGGTCATCCCGCTGGGCAGAACCAGTTGGTGGGCCGGGGTGAAATCGGGTCGTTTTCCAAAGCCGATAAAGCTCACAGAACATACCACCGCTTGGCGGGCGGAAGATATTCACGAATTGATTAAACAGCTTTCGGGACAAGCGCCGGATAAAAACTGACGCCGTTGCTCGTCCATCATTTTTCTGCTATATGTTTTGGCAGCTTGTTTAGGTTTATAGTCCCGTTGTAATAGATTTGAATTGGAGGCAAAAAATGAGCGTGAATTTTGGGGGTAAAATTGGGGGTAAGCTCATTTTTCACATTCTTGATTCCGCTTAATAAACAATCGGTTATTCGGCCAATGTGGATTCCATCCCCTCCGCCACTGACCTGACCGCGCCTGTCCATGCCAGGTCGCAAAACATAGACTGAGAGCCAATCACAAAAGATAAGGTGGTCGTACCAGGTCGCACCCGTTTGTTGACAATCAGGTGTATTTGGGGGTAAAATAATTGATAGTTACCCCCGTTCGCAAAGGAGTTACCCCCATGCCGCTGACTGATGCCGTTATCCGCAAGGCCAAACCTAAAGCCAAACCTTTCAAGTTGTCCGACAGCGGCGGGCTTTTTCTGCTGGTGCAACCCTCCGGCGGCAAATGGTGGCGGTATAAATACCGCTTTGCGGGCAAAGAAAAACTTCTGGCGCTCGGCTCCTACCCGGAAATCACCCTTGCAATGGCAAGGAAACGGCACTTGGAAGCGCGGGAGTTGGTCGTGGCGGGCGAAGACCCCGGCGAGGCCAAACGAAAGGCTAAACGCCTTGTTTCCATCAAGGCGGGCAATCATTTTGAAATGATTGCCCGCGAATGGCTGGGGCAAAACAGCAACCAATGGTCAACCGTTTATGCGGCGGACGTTAAGAAGCGTCTGGAAAATCACATTTTTCCCCGCTTGGGGCATAGGCCGCTGGCCGAAATCACCACGCTGGACGTTCTGGATGCGCTGCGGGTCATCGAAGATTCGGGCGCACTGGACATGGCGCAACGCTTGATGCAGACGTGCGGGCAGGTCTTTCGCTACGCGATCACTACGGGCCGCGCTGAACGCAATCCGGTCACGGATTTGCGCGGGGCGTTGAAAACTCCCGTTAGAAAACACCATGCCTATCTCAAGGCGCATGAACTGCCGGAATATCTGCAAAAATTGGAAGCCTATGACGGCGGCATGGAAACCAGGCTGGCGTTGAAATTTCTGTTGCTGACCTTTGTTCGCACCGTGGAACTGCGCGGGGCGGAATGGCCAGAAATCAATTTCGACAAGGCCGAATGGCGCATCCCTGCCGAACGCATGAAAATGAAAGACCTGCATATCGTTCCGCTTTCGGCTCAAGCCGTGGCCGTCTTGGAAGAATTAAAAAAGCATACCGGCAACCGGAAACACCTTTTCCCAAACCAGCATAACCCGGTCAAAGTGATGAGCGAAAACACCATTCTTTTCGCCCTGTATCGCATGGGCTACCATTCCAAAGCCACTGGTCACGGCTTCCGTGCCACCGCCAGCACGATCCTGAATGAACATGGTTTCCATTCGGACGTGATTGAACGCCAGCTTGCCCATGTCGAGCGCAACAAGGTTCGCGCCGCCTATAACCACGCTGAATATATGCCGGAACGCCGGAAGATGATGCAATGGTGGGCGGATTACATTGATGGTATCGCGCCGAAAAAATAGCTGGCGCGGTTAATCTCTTGGCGACTTGAAATCAGGTTTTCCCTCTCTGCCGCCTCTGGCGTGATTCGCTTTTTTCTAGCCGGTCATGCACAACTTTCAAGGCGGCTTGCTTCCTCCGCTTTCGCTCGTGCAGCTTCGCCCCGCTGCGCGGCGGGGCGGCCTTGCCCCGTTCTGCCCTGAAAACCGGCTCTTGGTTTCGCTCATGTCACGCCAATCAAGGCGGACAAAATGAGAAAAAAAACCATGAAGATTATCACCATCGCCTTACTGATTAACGCAATCGCTGAACTGATTGCCGCTTTCGCAAAATTCATCAATGCAATCCGGCATCGGAAATAGGTCACTCCCTGTCTGGTTCCGGCGGCTTGGGCTTCCGGTCTTTTGTGGGGCTTGGTGTGGGCTTGCTTGGACGCTCGGCGACCTGCTCCTTCTCCCACTGCTCCCGCACGGTGTCCCGGACTGATTCAAGGTCTTTGTCCTGGACGGGATGCTTTTTTGCCCAACCTAAGCGCAAATGATGCCCCAGCTTTTTAAGGGCGGCTTCGGCGTCTGGATTTTGCTTTGGCATAATCAGGAAACGAGCGACTTGGCTTCTTCCAAGCACCGCCCGATTTTCATTCTCACGTTATCGTAATTTAGATTTTGTTCCTCGGCAATCTCGCCGTAATCGAATCCAGTCACGTAATGATTCCAGAGATAATCCCGGCATTCAGGTTTTGAACTGTCCAGCAATTTCAGCGCATATTCCAAATCGTGCCGGTCTGCCGCCGTCAGGGGCGCAACCTGTGCCGATGCGTCCACCAAGTCCAGAAGCTCCTCATGGGGCATGGGCTGCAAGCGGTCGTTCTTCTTTTTGCGAAGATGGTCGTATATCCTGCGGCGGGTAATCATGTAGCACCATTCCCAAAATTCCCCGTTTGAATTGCCTTTGAACGCCTTCAGGCTGTCGGCAATGCTTATCAAAACCTCCTGCGACACGTCCTCGGCAACTTGCGGCACAAGGGCGCTGAATACGAAACCGCGTAAATCCGGCGCAATGAGGCGGATAATTCCATCCGCCAGCCGGAGCCGTTCCGCCAGCCCCGACGCAAGCCGGTAGGTGCGGACAAGTTTGATGACCTGTTCCATTGCTGGCAGGGAGGTTAAAGCCTTGCGTTCCCGCGTTGCAAATAATTTTTGTTCGGTTTTTCGCTCCCGGCGCGGACTGGTGTTGCATATGAAAGAAGATCAATCGCGGTTCCTGTCGCTTTTGGGGCAACTGCCCGCCCGTCTCACGGCGGAGCAAGCGGGCTGGGTGCTTAACTGTCAACCGCACGACATTCCGGCACTCGTTGCCGCCCGGCTGCTCAAGCCGCTCGGCAATCCGGCACAGAACGGCACAAAGTATTTTGCGACGGTTGACATTCTGGAAACGCTCAAGGACCGTTCCTGGCTGACCAAGGTGACAAACACCATCAATCAGCACTGGCAGCGGCAGAATGCCCGCAAGAAAAACCGTTCTGCGAACGGCTCACGGAACAGGCATTCCTCGTTGCTCGAATTGCCTGCGGCAGCGAATAGTTAATGTTTTAGGATTAACTCTTTTTTAATCCTCTTGTGGTATTAAGAAATGAAGATTTCCGCACAATGAGAGAGTAGAATGGATACAGCCCGCCGCCACCCCTCCAAATCGCCGCTGACGGCAGCTTTCACGCTCCTTGAAATGAGCATTGTGATCGTCATCATCGGCCTTATTGTCGGCGGGATATTGGTGGGGCAGTATTTGATAAGCGCCGCAGGAGTCCGCTCTCAAATCTCGCAAATCGCAAAATATCAGGCGGCGGTTAATGCGTTCCAGACGAAATATATGGCTTTGCCGGGTGACATGCCCCAGAAGATAGCAGGCCGATACGGCTTCGCGACAAGGGGCCAGTATGCGGGTGAAGGCGATGGCAATGGTGTTTTGGAAGGTGTTTTTTTTGATCAGGCGGGCGCAGACAGGGGCACATGGGAAGCTATTGGAGAAAACGCCATGTTCTGGGTGGATTTAAGCACGGCGGGCCTGATCGATGGCGGCTTCAACACTGCAAGTCCAACGGCCAACCCTCCTGTCCACCCTATAACAATAACGGGCATAAACAATTATCTGCCGCCCGCGAAACTGGGGCGTGGCAATTATGTGTACACCTATAGTGGTAGAAATTTGGGGTGCAATTTTACCGCTTGCGTTCTCGACGCCAATTATTACGGCATTTCCGCCGTTACCACGTTCGATGCCGGCTCATTTTCCGCAAATCCAGCATTATCAGTGGCTGAAGCCTATGCGATTGATACGAAAACCGATGACGGTTTGCCGCAATCGGGCAATGTTTTGGCAATGTATCTTGGCTATTCTAATGCTGCTATTGTCGGTGCTGAAGGTGGGGGTGTTCAAGGCCCAAATGGCACAGCAGCAACGGCGGGAAGCGCCGCCACCTGCTATGACAACAACGACGTTTTAGGCCATCCTCAGCACTACTCCACCGAAATAAGCAGTGGCACAGGCGTCAACTGTGCGCTATCGTTCCAATTTCAGTAAAGCCTCTCAAGCAACCGCCGCCGCCGTCATCGGCACGATTTTCGCCTCGTAATCTTCCAGTGAAGGGACAATGACCTTGGCCTTTTTGGAATACGCGCGAACGAACGCTTTGGAACTGTGCCCAAGCGCCTGTTGCGCGAACCGTTCGGGCATTCCCACCGTCTTCGCCCGTTCCGCCCATGCGTAACGATAGCTGTGGAGGGAAATGCCTGTGATGCCAACGGTTCTCAACCGCTTGATAAACATCTTGGCGCGGTGGTTTTCTTTGATTCGCGCCATGCTTGGGAATAATGGGCCAAACTTCGGAAGCGACTCCAACACGCTGGCAGCCTCCGCGCCAAATGTGATGATGACCGGAACGCCGGTTTTGCGTCGTTGGTAAGAAACCGTGCGGTCTTTCCAGTCAATGTCCCCGGCTGTCAATTCCGCAATGTCCGTTTGCGCCCCGCCCAAGTGCCATAAAAGGAGGTAATACGCCCGGATTTCCGGGTTGTGCTCGCGCTCGATGATTATTCGGTGTTCATCGGCGGTGATTGCTCTCCGCTCCTTGTGTGTCACTGCGGGCCATTTCAGCTTCGGAAGCACCGGCCAGGGAAGCCAGTGCATCCCCACCGCGAAATTGTGAAGGCGACGCAAAAACATGTTGGTTGAGATCGTGCCAGCGTTCAACACCTGCAAGAAATGCTCGGATGCCGTTTCGATGAGCTTCCGGCGGCGGATGAGGTCAAAGGCTTTGTCCCGCATGGCGGCTTGCCACCGCGCCTGTGTCGGGCCGGTCTTGAGCGGAAACATGGCGTCCATGACATCCTGCCATGTGCGCTGCGCCATTGTGGCGTCGGCGTGCTGCAAATAGACCTGGGCGATTTGCAGGTTCATGGCAGGTTGCCTTGTGGCTTCGTTCTTGGTGTTAAGCAGGGTGATGGCCTCGGCTTCGTCTTTGGTGCGCAGACTGGTTTGTCTGCCGGTCGCCGTTTCCTCGGCGTAGAAAACGCCCGCTCGTCGGAACAGGATGAATCTTTGTTTCATAACTGATTTCTCTGAATCGAGAAACCAGTCCGGTTTCGTCCGCATTTACGAATGCGAGTTTCGGCGAGTTTCAGTGAAGTTTTGTCAAGTTCTGGCGAATAGTGAATGCACTCGCCGGTTTACTGACACTTTCACTGACAGTGGCCAGTCCGGCACTCACAAACCATTGCCGCACACGCGGTTAAGAATGGAGCCAGTTGCCGGACTTGGGCAGGCGGATCAGAAGCCTGTGGACATCGTGGACATGCCGCTGTCCGATGCGGTGAAGTTGATTCGTGGTCCGAAAGGCACCCGCGTCCGCCTGACGCTCATTCCGGCGGCCGCTGCCGATGAGTCCGTGCGCAAGACCATCACCCTCGTGCGGGACGAGGTTAAACTGGAGGATCAGCAGGCCAGGGCGCGCATCGTGGACTTGCCACAAAAGAACGGCGCCACTCTGCATTTGGGTGTCATTGACCTCCCGTCCTTCTATCTCAGCTCCGACGACGGGCCGACGCACCCCACTCCCAGCAGCGCCACGGCCGACGTGGCGAAGCTCATCCGCAAACTGGAGGCCGAACACATTCATGGACTAATCCTGGACTTGCGACACAACGGCGGCGGTTCCCTGGCAGAAGCGATCTCCCTAACCGGTTTGTTTGTCGGCGAAGGTCCGGTCGTGCAGACCCGCGAACTGAATGGACGCACGGATGTCCAATCGGATACCGATATTCCAGAGCTTTACGGTGGACCGTTGATCGTGCTGACGAGCCGGTTCAGCGCGTCGGCGTCGGAAATTCTGGCCGGAGCGTTGCAGGACTATGGCCGGGCGTTAATCGTGGGAGACAAGTCAACTTTTGGAAAGGGCACCGTACAAACCGTTGTTCCGTTGGCGGCTTTGATGGATCAGAACCATCTTGCGCACTCCGTTGACCCCGGCGCGCTCAAAGTCACCATTCGGAAGTTCTACCGTCCGAGCGGCGCTTCCACTCAACTCAAGGGAGTGTCAGCCGACATTGCGCTGCCGTCCTTGAGTGACGCTGCCGACGTGGGCGAAGCCGAACTGAAAGACCCGTTACCGTGGGACAGTGTTCCGCCCTCTGATTTCGCCCGCGAGGATCATGTCAGCGCCTTCGAACACGAACTTCAAGCCCAATCCGCTGCTCGCGTGGCCGGAGACAAGGACTTCGCCTATCTTGGCGAGGACATCGCCCAATTCAAGAAAAGCCTGGCAACTAAAACGGTTTCCATGAACGAAGCGGATCGCCGCCAGGAAAAAGCAGAAGCCAAGGCGCGCGAAGAAATCCGAAAACAGGAACGCGTTGCCCGCAAGGAACGCCAGCCGACAACCTATGACATCACGGTCAAAAATGCGGATATTCCGGGCCTGCCCGCGGCAGCCAGCACGGTTAGTTCGCCCGTGGCCAAATTATCCGCGACCCCTGGTGACGAGACTGAGGAGGTCCAGGCAAGTGTCCCGCAAAGTGATCCCATCCTCCGCGAGTCCGAGCACATCCTGGCTGATTACGTGGCAATTCTCCACCGCCCCTCCCCAGTGGCCATGGCGGCGCATTGATTGTTGACGAATCTTTTTAAAGATGTCTTTGCGCGAAAGCCAGGGTTACTCTCGCTTGACTTGGATTATGCGTGTGCTTGTAGTTGAGGATGACAGCAAGATCGCTTCGTTCGTGGTCAACGGACTGAAGCAAAACGGCTTCGCCGCAGACCATGCGTCCGACGGTGAACGCGGTCTCGCGTTGGCGCAGACCATCACCTACGACGCGGCGGTGCTTGATATCATGCTGCCGAAGCTCGACGGGCTTTCCTTGCTGCGCCAGTTGCGCCAGAATAATATCCCCACGCCGGTGCTCATCCTTAGCGCGAAGGCCAGCGTGGATGACCGCGTAAAAGGCTTGCAGGCGGGTGGCGACGACTATCTCACAAAGCCGTTTGCATTTTCCGAGTTGCTCGCGCGGGTGCAGGCGCTGGTCCGCCGCGCCACGCACACCGCTGCGCCGATAAAACTCTCGGCGGGCGATCTTTCCATGGATTTGCTCACGCGTGAAGTCGTGCGCAAAGGGCAAAAGCTCGAACTTCAAGTCCGCGAGTTCGGTCTGCTTGAGCTGCTTCTCCGCCATCCCGGCCGCGTAGTCACGAAGACCATGATTTTGGAGCAGCTCTGGGATTACAGCTTCGACCCGCAAACCAACGTCGTGGATGTGCTCGCACACCGGTTGCGCGCGAAGGTGGACAAGGATTTTCCCGTGAAACTGATTCAGACCATCCGAGGAGTCGGCTATGTCCTCAAGCCCGCTTGAACGTCTGGCCCGCAGTTTTACTTTTCGCCTGAGCTTGGGCTACGCGGCGCTGTTCACGCTCAGTGCGGCGTTTCTCTTCGGCCTGCTTTATCTGCTGCTGGCTTCAACGCTGCAAAGCAAGGACCAGGAAATCATCGAAGCCCGGCTCAGGGAATGCGCGGCGGTCTATAACAACGGCGGCCTCTCCGGTTTGCAGGATCTCGTCCAGCGCAGTAGAGATTCGAAAAACGCCAAATCCTTCTTCGTGCGCCTGGCAGGACAAGGCGGAAGTTTGTTGCTAATGTATGCCCCGGACGATTGGGTTCAGTTCGACACCACGGCACTCAACCCTGGCGGCAACTTGTCCCGACTCGTCTGGTTGCGCATTCCGAAAGACGAGGAACGCGACTTTACCGTCGCCGCCATGCGGCTGCCCAACGGGTCTGTTTTGCAAGTCGGTCGCTGCACGAACAACCGCGAGGTTCTGCTCCAGCCGTTTCGCCGCAACTTTCTGATTGTCATGACACCCACCTTGTTGCTGGGTTTGTTCGGCGGCGCGTTCTTCGCCCATCGCGCGACAAAGCCCGTACGCGAAGTCGTGGCCACGGCCCGCGCCATCATTGACACCGGCAGCCTGTCCGCCCGCGTTCCCGCCAGCGCCCGTCAGACCGAACTGGAGGATCTGGCCCGCCAGTTCAACCGTGTGCTCGACAAAAATCAGGCGCTGATCCAGGGCATGCGCGAAGCGCTCGACAACGTCGCCCACGACCTCCGCACTCCGCTTACGCGTCTGCGTGCCACAGCCGAAGTCGCCGTGCAGGCCACGCCGGATGCCGCTGCGCGCGAAGCCCTGTCCGATTGCGTCGAGGAGTCCGATCACGTCCTCACGATGCTCACTGCGCTCATGGACATCACCGAAGCCGAGGCGGGTGTAATGAGGCTGAAGCTGGAAAAGACCTCCGTCCCCGCTCTACTGACAAGTGTGGTCGAACTCTACGAACTCGTCGCCGAAGAAAAGCGCATCACCATCACCACCGACTTTCCCGCAACGTGTGAAGCCGTCGTGGACGCCACACGCATGCGCCAGGCCTTCGCCAATATCCTCGACAATGCCCTCAAATACACCCCCGAGGACGGAAAGGTCCGCCTCTCCTGCGCAGTTGAATCCGCCGGCGTGACCGTGCGGGTGCGCGACACCGGCATGGGTATCCCGCCTGAGGAGCAGCCGCGCATCTGGGAGCGTCTTTATCGCGGCGACAAGAGCCGTTCACAGCGCGGCCTCGGCCTTGGATTGAGCCTGGTCAAAGCCATCGTCGAAGCCCATTACGGCACAGTAACGGTGCAAAGCAAGCCGGGCGAAGGTTCGGAGTTCATCGTTAACCTCCCGCAGTCAGAACTGGCCGCTTAACAAATCCAGGAGCGCAGCCCGTGGCGGCTGGCACAGCCAGCCATCACCGCGTTATTTAAAGGAAGTGATCGCGGTGCACTATGCCACTGCAATCTGCGCTCCCGAAATTCATTTGGCCTTGGCCAATTCGCTAATGCCAGTTCCGGTTTTCACAGGATCCCCAATGACGACGAGAGAGAGATCGGCGCGGTCCACCCAGCCAGAGCGGCCCGCTGCGGTTTGCACGAGCGAGAAGTCTTGGTGCTCCGCTCGCACGGTCACAGTCTCGCCTTCACGCAATTTGAACAACGGTTCAGCAGCCAGGACAGGCGAGGTGCGGGCAGGCGCTTCACGAACCATGATGACGGCTTCTTTTACTTTCGGCCACATTGCGACGGCGCTGCCAATGGCGGTGGCGACGAGCAATGCGCCCGCGAAGGTGAAAACGCGGAAAACCCGCCGCCGCTGCGAATAAAGTCGAACGAGGAGAATGTTCACGCCGGCGAGCACCATTCCGAAACTTCCGAGCCATGCCAACGTGTTGGGTTCGGCCCAGATCAACCTGCGAGTGAGCCAACTTTCTGACGCATCTGGCAGGCCGGCCTTCGCGCGGACGAAGTGAAGGTTCGCGGCAGCGTCAGCATCGTTGGGCGCGAGCAGTTGGGCGCGTTCGTAGTTCAGGATGGCCAGGCCGGTTTTGCCGGCACGCGCGCAGGCGTTGGCTTGATTGAAGAGAGCCGCAGCCGAGCAGCCACTAATTGCCGTGTTGTTCTCACTCGCTTGCGTTGCTGTCGCTGCCTGTCCAATGACGAGGCAGACCGCCAAAATATGAAACAATCTCATAATGCCTCCGCGTGTTTAAGTTGATTGCAGACGATTTCTTTCCATTCTTCGAAATCCTCCGTCTTCAAGTGCTGTCCGGAATAGGCGGCCTGATCTGCGATGGCGAAGATATGGCGGATTTCTCCGCCGTCGCCATTCAGGCGCTCGTCAATTTCCGCGATGGTGATTGAGGCAGGCGCAAGGTGCCAGCGGCCAGCCAGCCTCTGTTGCAACGCGACGCGCGCGGATTGGAAAAAGCGGGCGGCATCACCTGCGGTGGAGGCAGCGTCCATTTCAGCAATACAATTTGCCACCGCGCTGGATGCCCCACGCTGTCGCGCACCGTCGGTGTCGTTCACGCGCCGTTCACGGCGGCGCAAAAAGACCAAACCTCCGGCGAAAGAAAGAACCAGCGCGCTCTGAGTGCCCACAAACCACGGCTGAAAGTAGAGCGGACGCAAGGTCGCAACCGTGCCGCCGTTTTCGACGTGATCCGGGCGCAGTCCATCGCGCGACGGTTCGCTTGCCTTACTTGAACCAGGGATTGAAGCTGGCGCGGCTGCGGCTAAACCGTCCCCGGTTGCAGGTGAAACATCCACGCTTAACGGAGCAGTCAGTTTTGTTTCGTATTGACGTGTTTTGGGATTGAAAAAACTGAACGCCAGCGCGGGCACGGTTTGCCGGCCCGGCACTATCGGGATGACGGCTTGCTCAAAATCCTTTTCGCCGCTGTAACCTGCGCTGTCGCCCGGCTCAAACTTCGCTGTTGGCTTGTAGGTCTTCCAACCGTCCACCTCGCCGAGCATCTTGCTGTTGACACGGTCAAAGCTGCCCGTGCCGGTTACTTTTAGCCGGAGCGTGAGCGGGTCGCCGGCGGTGGACTTGGCTGCTGAGAGTTCGCTGCCGACCTCGAACTTTCCGACCGCGCCACTGAAACTGGCGGGGCAGCCTTCGGCGGGCAACGGGAGAATCTTGACTGTGTCCGGGTCGCTTGTCAGGGTGATTTCTTTTTCCGTTGTGCCGCCAAAGAAACTTTGGAGGACCGAATCGTCGATCATTGAGTCATCAAAAAATCCTCCCGGCAATTGCATCCGCCGTTGTGGCGTCGTGCGCATCCGCACCGTGAGCGGCATATCGACGGTGAGCGAGAAATCGCCCGGCTTCACGGCTGCCAGGATGCTGTGCCAGGTTAACACCGTGCAAGGTTTGCCCTGCACAACTTCCTGCGTTTGCTCCGGCTTGGATGACAGTTTGTTCAACGTGAAGGCGTCACCGTTCAGCGTCGGCAGACCATTGAGCGACGTCACCGAACCCGGGTGAAAACCCACCTGAATTTCCACCGGCACGGATTCACCCACAAACAATGCGCGTCCCGGCAACAGCAGTCGCACGAACGCCGAACCTTCCTGCTTCAGACTTGTTGTCCCGGCGGACAAACCGCTCGTGACCGGCGGCGGCAGGCTGGACGCGCCGGAGTTATTGCCCACCGCTGCGCCGCTGTTTCCGTTGCCTGGTCCCACCTGCAACACCAGCGGCTGCGACCCGCGGCTCAATGCCGGGATAGTGAATGTGCCCGCGTGTTGCGGAATTACTTCATATGTTGCCGAAGCAGTTGAACTCGCGACGCCATTGATGGACTGAAATTGGCTCGACTGGCCGACGGACACGAACTCCAGACCCGGCACCGCCGGTGGCGATACAGCATCATTGCCGTCGCCGGAAACCGTGATGGTGAGTTGCGCCGATTGGCCCAGGGTGATCCCGGCCGGTTCGAGTTGTGTTGACACATCGGGCGCGGCGGACGCCTTGCTGGCGAGGGCCATGACGGTGGCGATAACCGCGATCATGGGACGGAAGCGAGATAAGTTCGTTTTCATTTTACCAATCCTTAATGGGTTGATCCGGCCGGTTGTCATTGGTGCCGCTGCGCGCGATGGGCGCGGCGGGAAGGCGTCGTTCTTCGTCCTTGAGCGAGTCGAGAAGAGCGCGTGCTTCGTTCTTGCTCATCTGGCCAGGCTCGCGTTGCGAGTCGGCCGCCTGCGCGGCTTCGTCCTTGCGCTGGTCAGCGCCGGCTTGGGTTTGATCCTTGCCTTGCGGCTGGCCATTGGCAGGCTTGGGCTGCTGGCCCTGTTGATCAGGCTGCTTTTGCTCGTCCGGTTTCGCGCCGCTGTTGGCTTGTTGCTGATCCTTCTTTTGATCGGGCTTGGAATTCTCGCTGGATTTCTGGTCTTTGTTTTCCTGGTTCTTCGCCTCGGATTTTTGACCCGATTGATTCTTATTATCCGGTTTCTGGTCCTTGTTCTGCTGGTTCTTCTGGTCGGAATTCTGGCCCGACTGATTCTTCTGATCCTTGTCTTTTTGATCTTGTTTTTGCTTTTGTTCGTCTTTTTTCTGCTGCTGCTCTTGCTTTTTCCTTAACGCGTCCAATTTTTGTTTCACGAAGTCGCGGTTGTATTTGGCGTCAGCATCAGTGGAGCGAAGTTGCAGTGCGGCTTCATACGTTTTTACCGCCTGCTCCCAGGTCTGGATGGTTTGCTTTGTGTCGCTCTGCTCGGTCTTCTGCCCGTTGCGATAAAGCGTGTCGCCGAGGTTGTAATAAGCGTCCTCCTGCGCGGAGAGGCGTTTGTGGTCGGCAGACGGTTCACTGCCGAGCGCTTTCTGAAACGCCTCGGCTGCCTGCGGAAACTGGCCCGCCTTGTAATCCGCCGTGCCAACGTTGAACAGGAGATCCGGATTATTCGTGTTATGTTGGGCGGCTGCGGCATACTCGCGTTCAGCGGTGGAAAAGTCTCCTTTTTGGTAGGCTTTCTCAGCGGTCGCGGTCGATGCCTTTGCCTGGCTGAAAGGGATGAGCAGCAAAAGGCCGACCGCAACAGTGACCGGTCGCGCCATGAATGGCATGCGCGCTGGTTCTGCTGCCGGCACCTCGCTTTTCCGAACGACGCGGCGGCGTGTGCCAATCAGCATGCTTAAGAGCAACAATGCAAGCGATGCCGCGAGCGGCCACTGGAACCGTTCCGTGTAAACCTTCTGCCGTCGCGACGCGAGATCGTGTTTGGCCAACGGTGCCAGTCCTTGCCGGTAAATGGTTTCGAGTCCCTGGCGTTCCGCACCGAGCGGAGCATAGATTCCGCCCGTCGCCTCGGCAATTGCCTTCAAGCCCGCTTCGTCCAGGTGCGACTTAACGAACTGGCCGGATTCGTCCTTCACGAAGCCACCGCCTTGTTCGGCTGGGATTGGGATCAAGTCGCCGTTGGCCGTGCCTACGCCGACAGTATAAATCTTCAAGCCGTCGCTTGCCGCCGCTTTCGCCGCAGCGAGTTCGCTGCCTGCGAGGTCCTCACCGTCGGTGAGCAGGACGAGAATTTTATCTTTGCTCGGGCGATTTTGCAGTGCGGTCTGCGCCTCGCGAATCGCGCTGGCGATGTCGGTGCCACCACGGGGAATGATGGTGGTGTCAAGCGCCTGGAGTGATTCATGGAACGCATCATAATCAATGGTGATTGGGCATTGCAGGAATGCGTCGCCCGCGAATGCGATCAGACCCACGCCGTCGCCGTCCAAATGGCTCACGAAATCATCCACCGCAAGTTTGGCGCGGGTGAGACGATCGGGTTTTACATCGGGCGTCAACATGCTGCGTGAAGTGTCCACGGCAAAGACGACTTCGATGCCGCGACGCTTCACTTCCTCCCAGCGAAAACCGGCTTGCGGCCGTGCCAGCGAGACGAAGAGGCAGCCGATGGTGGCGAGGAACAATCCTCGTTTCCAGTTTCGCTTGGCGACGGAGAATGACGCGGTGAGTTGTGCGCGCAGGTGCGACGACGCAAAGGTGGCCAGCGCCGCGCGTTGACGGGCATCGTAACGGCGCCACGCCCAGAGGAGTGCGCCGCATGCGGCCAACCCGGCCAGCAACCAGAGAGGTTCAGCAAATTTCATAGTGTTCCTTTTGAGTATCAGTTGAAATGGATTTGTTAATGGTCATGGCAGCCTCCGATAGCGTGTTTGCTCCAACCCCACGGCGAGGCCAAGCACGCCGAGCGCGGGAAACAAGGCCCAGGAGAACAGATCTTGATAATGCTCGAACTTGTGGACGGTCTGTGTGCTTTTTTCGAGGCCGTTGATTTCGGTATAAATGTGCTTTAGCGAATCGGTGTCGGTGGCGCGGTAGAACTTTCCTCCCGTCTCGGCGGCGATTTTCTGAAGCGTATCCTCGTCCACATCCACCTTGGACATGACGATTTGAGTGTTGCCGAAATTGTCCTTGACCGGCACAGGTGCCTCGCCGCGCACGCCGGCGGCAATGGTATATACTTTCACCCCCAGCGCCCTTGCGGCCTCGGCGGCGGCGGCGGGCGAAATTTTGCCGGTATTGTTCATGCCGTCGGTGAGCAGCACGACGATCTTTGACTTCGCGGGCGTGCCGCGTAATCGGTTGACACTGGCGGCGATGGCCGAGCCGATGGCGGTGCCGTCCTCGACACCGGCCGTCGTGACGCGGGTGAGATTTTGCTCAAGCCAGTCATGATCCAGCGTCAGCGGGCTGACTAGGTAAGGCATGCCGGCAAACGCGACGATGCCAATGCGGTCATTGGGCCTGGCTTCGATGAACTTCGCCACGACGGACTTCACGATATCAATGCGATTGGCGGGCTGGCCGTCCAGTTTGAAATCCAGCGCCTGCATTGAGCCGGACACGTCCAGCGCGAGCACGATGTCAATGCCGCTCGCCTGCACTTCGGCACCGCCGTGGCCAAATTGGGGTCGAGCCAAACCGACAACCAGCAGCGCGCCAGCCATGATGGGCAGCAACCACACCCAGCGGCCGGCGCGGCTGCGGGTGTCGCGGGCGACCTGCCGGGCGAGGCTGACATTGGAGTATTCAACGGCGGCCACCGCGCCGCGCCGTCCGCGCCAAAGCAGCGCGAGCGGCAACAGCGTTAGCAGCCACAGCCATTGAGGTTGAAGAAATCTGATCATATATGTTGTCCTTGATTTACAGTTGCCTGAGCAACCTGGTTCGTAGTTTCCGCCGGAACCGGCTTGGCGGTTTCGATGACAAAGGTGCGCGCGCTTTGGAGCATGTTTTCCATCTCCTCAATTGAGAGAATCCAGCGGGCAAACTTGGCCAGGTCGCAGTGGTGCAGAAAATCCGCCAGCAACTCACGATGGCTCGCCAGGAGCGCGTCAGAAGACTCAAGCAGATCGTATAGGAACTCTTCCGTGGTTCGTCGCGCCGCCCGCACCTGGAATCGGTCCTCAATGTAATTGCGGACGATTTCAGAGACGGCGATGGAGAATTCGCGGGCATTTTCCATCTGCATCAGCGCCCGGGCTTGCTCCAGCCGTTCGAGCGCGATTTCATGCGGCAACTTCGCTTTGGCCAGTGTGCGACGACTCCAGCGCCAAGCCCCGTAACCGAGCGCGCCGACTGCCAGCCCGCCGGCCAGCCAGGCGGCCCAGAGCCACGGCGATGGAATGTGTTTCGGCCCGCGAATGTCGCGGATGTCCCCCGCCGCAGCGTTTGGCGCGGCGGCAAGCGCGGGTTTGACCGGAGCGGTCGGCGTCAACGCGAAGGCATTGAAGCTTGCGAGTGAGAATGCAATGGCTGCGATGGCCAGGGCGCACGGCATATGGATTGTAAATTTCATTTTCATGAGCGTCTCCGTTCCCTTGTTTTGAAAAAGTGTTGCAACGCCGGCAGGTAAGGCGCGGCCGTGTCCAACTCCAACGTGTCTATAGCCTCGGCGCGAAAGCCGCGCACGAGCCGCTGTGTGCGGTCGTTCGCTCCCTGCGCGAAACGGCTTCGCACTTCGGGATTGGCGGTGTCCAACTCAACAACTTCGCCGGTTTCCGCGTCCTCAATGGCGAGCACGCCAACGTCCGGAAGCGATTTTTCGCGACTGTCCTCGATATGCAAGGCGACGAGATCGTGGCGGCGATTGGTCTGCCGCATGGCCCGGCGCAGTTCGGCAAGCGCCTGGTCGGGGTCGCCTGACGATTGGAAATCCGAGATGAGAAACGCAATGGCCCGGCGGCGGAGGATATGGTTGGCAAAGTCGAGCGCCTTCACCGTGTCCGTGCCGCGACCTTGCGGTTGGTGGAAAAGGATTTCGCGCGCGACGCGCAGGACATGACGGCGGCCTTTCTTGGGCGGGATGTATTGCTCGATGCGGTCGGTGTAGAGAATCAGCCCGACCTTGTCACTGTTCCGAATGGCGGAAAAGGCCAGAACGCTGGCCAACTCAGCGGCCAGTTCGCGTTTGCTCTGTGTGGCCGAACCGAAATTGCCCGACGCGCTAACATCGACGAGCAACAGGATCGTCAACTCGCGTTCCTCGGTAAATTTCTTCACAAACGGGCGGCCGGCGCGCGCGGTGACGTTCCAGTCAATCGTCCGCACTTCGTCGCCCGGGACGTATTCGCGCACCTCGTCGAAGTCCATGCCCCGGCCTTTGAAAACCGAGTGGTATTCGCCGGCGAGAGTATTGTTGACGAGGCGGCGTGTGCGCAGCTCGAGCTGCCGCATCCGGCTCAGAATGACCCTGGCTTTTTCTGTGTTCATCATAAATCCTCCTTTTCAAGTTGGCCGACGGCTCATGGCACCGGCAGTGTGTCAAGAATTTTCAGGATGATGTCCTCCGAGGTGATGTTCTCAGCCTCGGCCTCGTAACTGACCGCCACGCGGTGGCGCAGCACGTCCGGCGCAAGCTTCTTGACGTCTTGCGGCGTTACATAGCCTCGACCGTCGAGGAACGCGGCGGCCCGCGAGGCGAGCGTGAGATTGATGGTGGCGCGCGGCGAGGCACCGGTTTGGATGTAACCGTTAAGATCCAGCCCGGCAGCCTTCGGGTTGCGTGTCGCCAGCACCAGGTCCACGATGTAGTCCTTGATCTTGTCGTCCACATAGATGGTATTGACCACACTGCGGGCGCGGGCGATTGCCTCGCCCGAGACGACCGGCTGGATGCGGAGCGAAGGTTCGCTCGTGGCCATGGCTTCGAGAATGGCGCGCTCTTCGGCGCGGTTCGGGTAGTCGATGATGACCTTCATCATGAAGCGATCCACTTGCGCTTCGGGCAACGGGTACGTGCCCTCCTGTTCCAACGGGTTCTGTGTGGCGAGCACCAGGAATGGATTGGGCAGTTCGTAGGTTGTTTCGCCGAGGGTTACCTGGCGTTCCTGCATGGCTTCCAGCAGCGCGCTTTGCACCTTGGCGGGGGCGCGGTTGATTTCATCGGCCAGAATGAGATTGCTGAAAATCGGACCATGCCTGGTGCTGAAGCCGCCGTCCTGCGGATTGTAAATCATTGTGCCCACGATGTCGGCAGGCAGCATGTCCGGCGTAAACTGAACACGTTGGAAGCGGAGGTTGACGCCGCCGGCCAGCGTTTTGAGAGCGAGAGTTTTTGCCAGTCCGGGCACGCCTTCGAGCAAGACGTGGCCGTTGGTGACGAGCGCAATGAGCAGGCGGTCGAGCAGATGCTTCTGGCCGACAATCACGCGTCCCATCTCCTGTTGCAGCGGGCGTACCCACGTCGAAGTCTCCTGCACCGCATCATGCACCGCCTGAATTTTCGGGTTTGGCCCGGCATCCGGTGAAACCGTTTTGGCCGCTGGCATTGGCGCAAGTTTGGGGCTGGGTTGCAAGGTGGGTCGGTAGCGGACACCATCAAAGGCGGCGTCATCGGTCACCGGCATTGGAGCGGGCAGTACTGCGGATGCGCCATCGCGGTTCTGAACTGGAGGAATCCATTTATTATTATTTTTCATATTCTTGTATCGTTTGTTTTCTTTTCCTTTCACGGCATCACATCGACGCCGCCTTGTTCTGTAGTAATTGACCATGGGGAGATGGCTGTGGGGTTGCCGTGGCATTACAAATTTGCAACCTGCCGCAGAAAGCAGTGCAGGCGCCGTGATACTACGGAGTAATGTCCACTTCGCGACTAGACAATCCGGTCGAACGCGCGGTGATGGGATGAACACCCCTTAGCACCCGCATGGGTTAGGGTTTTACCCCATGGCGAAACCGCTTCTGACAGCACAAATTCGAGTGTTGGCATACCTGCCGACCACGGTGCAATCAATTTCTTGAAAACGTCGTTGTCCGGACGTTGAAAGAAAACAAAGACGCGACAAGGTAAACGAAAGAATATTTATGCTATTCACAGTTAAAACACTAAAAGGCTACAAATTGGCTGCCGTTGATGGGGATATAGGGCGGGTCAAGGAATTTTTCTTTGATGACCGATATTGGACTGTTCGCTATCTGGTCGCAAACACGGGAAGTTGGCTCCCAGGCAGGCAGGTCTTGATTTCCCCATATGCGCTGGGTTCCGTAAACAAAGACATATTCGAGCAGCAAATCGGAATTAATCTAAACAGAAAGCAGATCGAGAACAGTCCGTCCCTGGAAAGTGACAAGCCAGTCTCCCGCCAATTCGAGGAGAGCTATTACGGCTATTACAGCTGGCCGAGGTATTGGAGCGGGGCATATACTTGGGGGGCTCATCCCCACATTGAGCGCGACCGTGAAAAATGGGAAGAATTCAACCAGGATGAGAAAACGTGGGATGCCCATTTGCGCAGCACTCACGCCGTTACTGATTATCACATCCAGGCGAACGATGGCGGAATTGGCCACGTCGAAGACTTTATCATCGATGACGAGACGTGGGCGGTTCGTTATCTAATGGTCAATACCCGCAACTTTTGGCCGGGAAAAGCGGTCCTGATTTCACCGCAATGGATCGAGCGCGTTAGTTGGGGCGAGAAAAAAGTCTTCGTCAACCTTTCCCGTGAGACCATCAAGCATTCGCCGCAATACACGGAGGAGTTTCTGCTCACCCGGGATTATGAGGCGGAATTGCATCAATATTATCATCGCCAGGGATACTGGCTCGATGAGCTGGTGGCCAAGTAGCCGAACGTCAACAATTAAACAAGGAAAACGCCAAAAGCGAAGGAACTATTATGCCTAGCAAAGTCAAAACCCCAAGCGAAGTTCTGGTGGTGGGAGCAGGACCGGTGGGAATGTTTACCGCGCTTCGGTTGGCCGAAAGCGGTATTGGCGTCCAGTTGATCGACCAGGCGTCTGGCATTGCCGGACACAGTTGCGCCTGTGCCTTGCATCCGCGCACGCTCCAATTGCTGGAAGAGGCGGGTGTCGCCCGGGACGCGGTCAAGCTTGGACATCGAATAGATACGGTCGCATTTTACGAGCACGCCCTTCCGTGCGCGGAACTCAAATTGTCATTGTTACCGGTGGAGTTTCCATTTGTGCTGGTTTTGCAGCAAAACATCCTTGAAGGTTTGCTAGAACAGAAGCTCAAGGAGCGGGCGATCAATATCCACTGGAATCACCGGCTGTCGGATTTGACGATGAAGAACGGCACCGCGACTGCTACCATTGATGAACTTGCCTTGGAAGGCAAAGGCTACGGCGTGCCGCATGCTGAGACAGCGGTGAAAAAAACCTTGTTGGCCCAAACCGATTTCGTGGTGGGCGCCGATGGCCAGGGCTCAATCGTGCGGCAACGACTCGACATTGACGTCAAGCGGGTCGGCAAGCCGCAGCTTTTCGTAGTTTATGAATTTGAAACAGACGCAACGCTTCCGCCAGAGATGACGATAGTGTTGGATCATCAAACCACAGGCGTTTTGTGGCCTTTCAGTCAAAACAAAGGCCGATGGGGGTTTCAATGGTTGCGGGCGGACGCCCCGTCCGACTTTCCGCAGAAAGCACGCAACACGTTCACCCTTGTGGATTCTCCTGGCCCGGAGGACAGCCGCCATCATTTGCAAAAACTTCTATCGGCGCATGCGCCTTGGTTCAAGAAAACGATCAAGGAGGTTGGCTGGGCCACTGACATCCAGTTCGAACACCAACTCGCACGGCGATTTGGCCGGGACCAGGCGTGGCTGGTGGGCGACGCCGCGCATCAGACCGGGCCTGTCGGAATGCAGAGCATGAACATGGGTTTTCGTGAAGGCGCAGATTTGACCGCCAAATTGACACGGATTCTGCGCGATAAAGGTTCACCGGATTTATTGGAAGCTTACAATCTCGAACACCGGATGGAATGGGAGCAATTGCTTGGTTGGAGCTCCGGTTCCCGAACGAGCGCGACGACCGACGAATGGGTCCGTGAGCATTCTTCTCGGATACTACCCTGCATTCCAGCTTCTGGAAGGGAACTGACGTCGCTCCTGAACCAGTTGGGCCTCGGATTCGAGACTGCCCATCTGAAAAAGATCGGATTGGAAAGCGCTATTTTCGCCTAGCACCAAATGTATAGTAGAAAAAATCTTATCCCCTTACCTCAGAATGTTTTCGTGGAGCGGATGGTTGCGTCAATCCTTATGGCCGCCGCATCGAGCCTCCTGATCGCAGGCTGTGCGAGCAACCCTCCTCCCTACCAGGCGCCGATGGCTCAAGCAGCTCCGCCTCCGTCGGCCCTGACAAGCGATCAGATGGCCAAACTATGCCAGGCGGCCCCGGATACCTGTCGTCGAGTCCAAACGGGGCAACCGTTGCTTGTGGCCGACGTGAAGGCCATGGCCAAGATTGGGTTCAGTTCGGATGTCATCATCACCCAGGTGCGGAATTCGCGCACCGTGTTTCATCTGACCGCCAACGTCATTATTGATTTGAAAAACTCGGGCGTTAGCGAACAGGTCATCGATTTCCTGATCAGCACGCCTAATTCGATCGCCGGCTCGACGCCCGTGCCTGAGCCACAAACAAGTCCTTACACGGAGCAAGCGCCGCCGCCCGCGCCTATTGACGAAACCCCGCCTCCGACTCCGGGACAGGACTATGCCTGGGTTGATGGCGATTGGATATGGAACGGCGGTTGGGTCTGGGTGGGCGGACACTGGGCTCTCCCGCCGTTTCCTAATGCGGTCTGGCTTCATGGCCTCTGGTCACGAGGTTGGGGTGGCTTTCGGGGCGGCTTTCATCGTGAGCGGGGACATTGGCGCTGATTCACGGCTGCCCCGGGCCAAGCATCAGGGCCAGCAGCAGCATGACCACAATTATGGCCACGCACGATGCAGAATGAAACCCGCCCCGACTCGTTTAGCACCAGAGCAATTGGAAGCGTTGCGCCGGTTGGACGCCTGTGCTCTGGCCAGCGCTATCGAAACATTTCAGAAACGACCGCGCCACGAAGGCGTTGTTGATCACTCCATTCGTTCCATATTTCCACACGTTCAGCCGATGGTCGGGTTCGCCGCTACCATTAAAATTCGGAGGTCAGAGGGGTCCATGTCTGGCGGCATTTATCCTGACCGGACCGATTGGTGGGAATACACCCTCTCTGTGCATGCTCCCCGCGTGATTGTAGTGGAGGATTGTTCCCCGCGGACCGGGGATGGCTAAACCAACTGTAAACGTATGAACAACTCAAGCGCGGCCCAACCAAACATGATTTCCAAACCTGAGGCACATTTGCTGGACGCCATCAGAGGAGTTCAAGCGAGAGTTGGAGATGGTCTGAACGACGACGAATTTACGCGCTTGTTACAAAAGACAGCGCTGCCAGTCGAATTGGGATTCGCGTTTCTGAGTTATTGTGATAGCTTAGCGACGCTGAGTGTGCCGCAACAGGACCTGGCGACCTGGTATCCGGATAAGCGTTGGATCGCGGCGGAGAAGGAGGGGATCGCCCGTTCGATTGCTGAGAAATACAAGCTTTCACTTTGTGAACCTCCCGACGCTAAATATTTAAGGTCCGACTCGCCGAACCCTCATCACCACCTGGAATTAAGTAATCGGTGGGAAACCGTAATCATGGTTCACCCTCAATACCTCAAGATCCGTCTGTTTGGCTCAGTGAGCGCCTCCGCCCATGCACAGGCGGTGCAAGAGCCGCTGTTTCCTGGCACCGATTTGCTGCAAACCCTTTCCACCTTTTATCAGGCATGACCGCATTGTCGGCCCATTCCCCACGCCGCCGATGCGCACGCTAATTGTGAACTGGCCTTTAACCTCGGTTTGGCCAGCCTCGTCCGGCACAACCCGCACGTTTGACATGCCACTAAATCGTCCATTTATTCGTTCAATCCCCAATGGTAGTAAGCATCGTAACGCTGGCCGTGGAGTTCGTGAAGCACCGGCGCGGGGGTGCCGGCGTGTTCCGCGATCAGCTTCATGGAAGAAGCTCGGGATGGGACTGGCTGCTTGCACTTTTGCGGGATAAAATCCGATTGGGCTTTGCGCGATTCATCCGGGGCAATGACCACCTCGAACAATTTCGCCGGACGTTCAAGAAGCTCAACCGTTTTCATACGTTTCACACACTGAGAGGCCATCATGACAGAAAAGTAATGCGGGCTCTATGGGGTGTTTTACCCTATATGAGGACAAAACCTGCTCATCGGTTCCAGCCGCACCCTAAAGGATGGTCACCTGGACGCTGCTCTCAACAATGCTCGTGCTGATGGCGTAGCGCGTAAGGCCAGCGGTGTCGTGGATATTGAGCTTGGCCATGAGACGCTCGCGATGCTTCTCAACAGTCTTCATGCCGATGCCGAGTTCCGCCGCGATTTGTTTGTTGGCTTTGCCTTCGGCAATCAGTTGGATCACCTCTATTTCGCGCGAAGTCAGACGGTCTCTGCGCGGCTTCGACCGTCCGGCTCGATCCAACGACTTTCGCTCGCGTTCGGGAAGACGCTTCGCCATGAACGGGCCGAAAAAGGTATGCCCCTTGTTGACTTCCCGAATCCCCGCGGACAGAACACGGGCGGAGGCTTGTTTGAGCAGAAATCCCACCGCGCCGGACTCCGTTGCGTTTTTGATATATTCGTCATCACCGTGCGCCGTAAGTATGAGTATTCTGGTGCCGGGGACAGCTTTGAGAATCTCACGGGTGGCTTCCAAACCATTGAGCAATGGCATCGCGATGTCCATGACGACCACTGCGGGACGAAGTTTTTTGGCCAGGGCGACCGCCTGGCGGCCATCTTTCGCTTCGCCGACCACTTCGAGGTCGTCTTCCAGTTCCAACAGCTTGCGAAAACCCTCACGCACGACCGTGTGGTCTTCAGCCAGCAGGACAGTGATTTGTTTCTTAGACATTCAAGTTTGATTCCAGCGGCATCACCTCGACACCGCTTTGTTCTGTAGGTAATAGACCGCAGCCAAATGGCTGCGGGCTTTCCGCAGAATTACAAATTTGCAACGTGCGGGTGAAGAATCAAGCAGAAGGTGTGCCCGCTTGATTGCACATGCTTACCTGCTATTGAGAGCAGCGTCCAGGTGACCATCTTTTCGAATTGCGGCTGAAACCGATTGAGCAGGTTTTATCCTCATATAGGGTAAAACACCCCATAGCGCCCGCACGCTTGCCCGGATTATTCTCTCATTACGAAGGTACCAGCCGCTGGCTTTGCCGATACGAAATAGACAATTCACGGAGACATTTAAAATGAAACAAAACAGATCGTTCGCACTATTGATATTCGTTGTAATTGTGGGCGTTGGCGCGGCGTTGGCATACGCAAGATACAGAGTTGCAGGTAATTTTGAGGCGGGCGCGATTGGAGTCGGCGCGTTTATTCTGGCCATTGTCGTTTCCTCCGCCATCCAGGTTGCCGATCAGTGGGACAGGGCGGTCATATTGCGCCTGGGCCACTTCCACGCGCTTAAGGGGCCGGGACTATTCTTGATCATTCCCGTTCTTGATGCGATTCCTTATTGGATTGACACCCGCGTCATCACGACAGGCTTTAAGGCGGAAAAAACCCTGACCAAAGATACAGTGCCGGTGGATGTGGATGCCGTGTTATTTTGGAAAGTGGTGGACCCTAAGAAGGCGGCCCTGGATGTGGCGGATTACCAAAGCGCCATCAGTTGGGCCTCTCAAACCGCCCTGCGCGATGTCATCGGCAAGACCATGCTTTCGGACATGCTGGAGGGCCGGGACAAAATCAGCAACCTGCTGCAGAAGATCATTGACGAGCGCACCGAACCTTGGGGCATCAATGTCATTTCGGTGGAAGTGAAGGATGTATTGATTCCCTCAGGTCTGGAGGATGCAATGTCCATGCAGGCGCAGGCGGAAAGAGAGCGTCAAGCCAGGGTGATCCTGGGTGATGCCGAGCGGCAGATAGCGGAGAAATTTACCGAAGCTGGCAAGAGCTATGAACACAATCCGATTGCCTTTCATTTGCGGGCTATGAACATGCTTTATGAAGGCTTGAAGGAGAACGCCACGATTGTGATCGTTCCCAGCACCGCTGTGGAATCCATGCAACTGGGCGGGTTGGCCGGAATGACCGCGCTGACCATGGGCTTAGGCCAGGAACGCGCCAACGGACATAAGGAAGGGGAAATCAAGAAACAAATGGACGACACAACCCACTCCAGAGAAATCCTTAACGCCACCAAGCCGGAATCGTTGCAGCGCCTCCAGTAAATGCACCAGCGATGTGCAGCTGGCAAAACCAGAGGTGAAAGGAGTGCCCGTAATTGCGATGCGAGATAAGAAAGCCTTCGATGCGACCATGATTGCCGTGATCATTTACGACAAATATGATTTCGCGACAAAGGCGAACGCGATGCTGGAACGTGCGGCGCAGAGGACGGGCGAAACCGAGCATTGGAGGGTCAAGCCGTGGCGCGCGGATATTCTCAAACTGCCGCCAGCGGCCGAAGAGGCGCTGGCCGAAGCGGCGGACGCGCACTTGATCTTGCTCGCGATGCGACAGGTTCAGTCTTTCCTCCCTTGGCTGCTCGGCTGGCTGGAGCGGTGGGCCGTGTGCCGCAGGATACATGCGGCCGGCTTGGCCGTGTGGGCTGGCGGAATCGCCGACGCAGGCTCGGCGCGAGCGATACCCGATTTGTCGCACTTTGCCAGGCGTCATGGCTTGAGTCTCATATTTGACGACAACGCGCTGGCCGAGGACAAATCCTTGAGGCTGGCGAGCGACCTGCACCAACGCGAGGTTTCTTTGACCCCGACGCTCCATCACATCCTGGAGCAGCCAGTGCGCGACGACGGTCAGCATTGGAAGCATTGGGGCATCAATGATTGAGCCTCGTCATCGTTATCAGCTCGAAGCTGGTGATTTTGATCGTTGAGACGCGGCTACGGCAGGGAGGGTTGCCTTGTCCTTGATTCGAGACGAGGGGACCACGCAAATGAGAAAGTAATTATGAACGACAAATTCATTGAATTGGACGAAGCGAACTTCGACCGGGAAGTGCTCGATGCCATGCAGCCCGTGCTAGTCGAGTTTTGGGCCGGCTGGTCTGAATCGTGCAAGGCCATGGCGCCGGTGCTTGAAACCGTCGCCAAGGACGATACTGTCCCAGTCAAAATTGTGAGGGTGAATGTGGAGCATCACGAAAACCTGACCGATCAATATGGCGTCCGGGCTGTGCCTACACTGCTCCTATTCAATCAAGGCACTGTTCAGGATCAGATCGTCGGGCGAACCACCACCCAAGCCGTGCGCGAGAGTCTAATGAGACTGACTTGAGTTTCCGTCCAGAATGGACCCAAACGCAAGGGAGGAAAGCACCATGAACAAAGACCCCCGCGATAAACCATCGATGGCATTGCCCCAAACCTGCCAGCGTGTAGGCATCGCCGCCGACCACGGAGGTTTCGAGTTAAAAGAATATCTCGTCAAGATGTTGCGCGCGGCCGGTCATGAAGTGAACGACTTCGGCGACAGCCAACTGAAGTCGGACGACGACTATCCGGATTTTGTCATCCCATTGGCTCGGGCGCTTGCGGCTGGGACGGTGGATCGCGGTGTTGGCATCTGTGGCAGCGGGGTTGGGGCATCCATTGCCGCGAACAAAGTAAATGGAGTTCGGGCCTGCTTGATTGATGAAAATTTTGCGGCGCATCAAGGCGTTGAGGACGACGATTTGAACATGATCTGTTTTGGCGGGCTTTTGGTCGGTCACGCCCTTGCCTGGGAATTGGTGCAAACTTTTCTCGCTGCTCGCTTCATCGGCGCTGATCGTTTTCGTCGCCGTCTGGCAAAAGTGGCGGAATTGGAAACCAACCCGTGTAAGGCAACATCATGAAAATAAGTCCCCTTGCCGGAAAACCGGCGCCACTTGGAATTCTCGTCGATGTGCCGAGGCTTGTCTCGGCCTACTATACCGGCCTGCCCGATCCTGCCGTGCCGGCCCAACGGGTGGCGTTTGGCACATCGGGGCATCGCGGTTCGTCCTTCAAACTGGCATTCAACGAATGGCATATCCTTGCGATCACCCAGGCAATTTGTCTTTATCGCGCATCAAAGAAAATCGTCGGCCCGCTGTTTCTCGGCATAGACACGCATGCGCTTTCCATACCGGCTTGCGCCACCGCGCTGGAGGTCTTGGCGGCCAATGGCGTTGAAGTGATGCTGGCCAAAGGGGATGAATATACTCCCACCCCGGTAGTTTCTCATGCCATTCTAGCTTACAATCGGGGTCGCACGGGCGGACTGGCCGATGGCATCGTCATCACGCCCTCGCACAATCCCCCGCATGACGGTGGCTTCAAATACAACCCGCCCAGTGGCGGGCCGGCCGGAACCGTCGTCACTGGTTGGATTGAGGCAAAAGCAAATGAATTGCTTGAAGCACGACTTGCGGGTGTGAAAAGAATTCCCCATGAGCAGGCACTGCGCGCCTCGACCACGCATCGGCACGACTATCTTAACGCCTACGTCAACGATCTCGGCAGTATTATTGACTTAAACATTATCCGCATCGAGAAAATTCATCTGGGTGTTGATCCACTGGGCGGGGCCGGTGTCCACTATTGGGCGCGGATCGCCGAGCAACATAGCCTGAACCTGACGGTAATGGACGAGACGGTTGACCCGACGTTTCGCTTCATGACGGTGGATTGGGATGGCCAGATTCGCATGGATCCCTCGTCACCTTACGCGATGCAAAGGCTGATTGGCATGAAAGACCGTTTCGATCTCTCGTTCGCCTGCGACACCGACCATGACCGGCATGGAATTGTGACCAAAAGCGATGGATTGCTGCCGCCCAATCACGACCTGTGCACGGCAATTTTTTATCTTTTGCAGAACCGGCCGAAATGGTCCAAATCGGCCGCCATTGGCAAGACAGTGGTGAGCAGCCAGATGATTGACAGGATCACCGCGAAATTTGGCCGGAAGCTCTTCGAGGTGCCGGTTGGTTTTAAATGGTTCGTGGAAGGACTGCTCGACGGTTCGCTGGGATTTGCCGGGGAGGAAAGCGCCGGCTCAGTTTTCCTTCGTCTTGATGGCACTGTTTGGACGACGGACAAAGATGGAATTGTCCCCTGTTTGCTTGCCGCCGAGATGACCGCGCGCACGGGGCATGACCCCGCCGCAATCTATCGCGAATTCGGGAACGAGTTCGGAGAGTCTGAATATGCCCGCATCCAGGCGCCAGCGACGCCAGAACAAAAGGAACGATTGGAGAAACTCTCTCCGCAGCAGGTCAAGATCACCGAATTAGCGGGCGAAAAGATCCAGACGGTCCTTACCAAGGCGCCAGGCAACGGCGCTCCCATCGGCGGGTTGAAAGTAGTGGCCCAGAATGGCTGGTTTGCGGCGCGTCCATCCGGCACCGAGGACATTTATAAGATTTACGCCGAGAGCTTCCAAGGAAAAAATCATCTGAACCGCATCCTGGAGGAAGCACAGAAAATTGTGAACGATGCAATTGCTCCAACGGCTCTTTCCAAAATGGAGCTCCAGAAAAAATGATTAACGGAGTTGTTCACGTGAAAGCCCATTGGACGCCATGAAAAAGGAAAATCGCATTGGTCGGCCCGGGATTCCCACGAATCCGGGGAACTCGTCCGTGAGAAAAAAGAGATTTGAAACTATCAAATGAAAACAAACTTATGAGCAAACAAACGCCAGACAGCGCACCGATTTATAGTTGTTCACACAAGGACGTCGAAGGATTCGATTCCCTTGCGGAGTTAGCACTGGATTTGCATTGGTCGTGGAACCATGCCACGGACGAAGTATGGAGGCAGCTTGACCCGACGCTATGGGAGTTCACTCAAAATCCCTGGGTGGTCCTTCAGACCGTCTCCAAGGATAAACTCCAGCATGTGCTGACCGATCCTGCCTTCCGCAAAAGTATTGACGACCTGCTGCAAGCCAGGCGTCAGGCGGCAGAGACACCGGCTTGGTTCCAGAAAATCCATCCGCAGTCGCCTTTAACGTGCGTCGCGTATTTCAGCATGGAATTCATGTTGAGCGAGGCGCTGCCGATTTACTCCGGAGGACTTGGAAATGTGGCGGGCGATCAACTCAAAGCCGCCAGCGATCTGGGCGTGCCAGTGGTCGGCGTGGGGTTGCTCTACCAACAGGGTTACTTTCGCCAGGTGATTGACAAGAACGGGGCACAACAAGCCCTTTATCCCTACAATGACCCCGGCCAATTGCCCATCACCCCGGTGCGTCAACCGAACGGCGAATGGTTGCGACTGGAAATAGCCCTGCCGGGATACTCGGTCTGGCTGCGCGCCTGGCAGGTCCAGGTTGGCCGCATCAAGCTCTACCTGCTTGACAGCAACGACGCGGCGAATTTCCCCGCCCACCGGGGGATTACCAGCGAATTGTATGGTGGCGGGCCGGAATTGCGCCTCAAACAAGAAATGTTGCTCGGCATTGGCGGCTGGCGGATGCTGGCCGCACTCGGCATCAAACCGGAAGTCTGTCACCTGAATGAAGGTCATGCCGCCTTCGCGGTGCTGGAGCGCGCCCGCAGTTTCATGCAGGAAAACGCACTGCCCTTTGAAGAGGCGCTGGCCGCCACACGCGCGGGAAACCTGTTCACGACCCACACAGCCGTGGCTGCCGGCTTTGACCGTTTCACGCCCGGGCTCATCGCACAATACCTCGGCGGGTATGCAACGCAAAAGCTTGGTATCACCCTTGAGAATTTGCTGGCCTTGGGCCGCCAGAATCCGAACGACCCGTCGGAGAGTTTTAATATGGCCTATCTGGCCATTCGCGGCAGTGGATCGGTCAATGGGGTCAGTCGTTTGCATGGTCAGGTTAGCCGTCACTTGTTCTCGCCTCTCTTTCCACACTGGCCAGAGGACGAAGTTCCCATCGGCCACGTTACCAATGGAGTTCACATGCCGACCTGGGATTCGGCAGCCGCCGACGATCTTTGGACGAAGGCCTGTGGAAAAGACCGCTGGCTTGGCCTGCACGAAAACCTGGAGCAGGATGTTCGCCGCGTTTCCGACGACAGCCTTTGGCAATTTCGCATCGCTTCCACCAAGTCCCTGGTTGAATACGCCCGCCAGCGGCTGGCCCGGCATTATGCTGCCGCTGGTGCGCCACCCGAGACGGTCGAGAAGGCGAAGAACCAATTTGATCCCAATACATTGACGCTGGGCTTTGCGCGGCGCTTTGCCACCTACAAAAGACCGAATCTCCTGCTGCACGATCCTGAGCGGTTGCTGCGCCTTTTGTCCAATCCCCAACGCCCTGTGCAACTTATCATTGCGGGCAAGGCTCATCCTGCAGACTTGGCGGGGCAGGCCTTAATCCAGAAGTGGATACAGTTCATCCGCCGACCGGAGGTTCGTCCGCATGCGGTTTTCCTTAGTGACTACGATATGGATTTGACCCAGCGTCTGGTTCAGGGAGTGGATGTCTGGCTGAACACGCCCAGACGTCCTTGGGAGGCGTGTGGAACCAGCGGGATGAAGGTTCTGGTCAACGGCGGCATCAATCTTTCGGAATTGGATGGGTGGTGGGCCGAGGCCTTTGTCCCTGACTTGGGTTGGGCGCTGGGCGACGGTCAGGAACATGGCAACGATCCAGCCTGGGACGCAGCCGAAGCCGAGGCGGTCTACGAGCGACTGGAGCGGGAGGTAATTCCCGAGTTTTACACCCGCAACGACAAAGGCATTCCCACGGCCTGGGTCGGACGGATGCGGGAGAGCATGGCGCGCTTGACCCCGCGCTTCTCGGCGGATCGCACCGTGCGCGAATATACGGAAAAACATTATCTCCCCGCCGCTGCCGCCTACCATTCGCGCGTTGCCAATAAAGGCGCAGTTGGCAAACAAATGGTGGATTGGCGGCATGGTCTGGAACCGAAATGGGCCGGGCTCCATTTCGGCCAATTATCGGTGGAGACCAAAGGTCAGGAACGCATCTTTAACGTTCAGGTATATCTTGATGACCTCGATTCCAAGGCGGTGCAAGTGGAGCTTTATGCCGACGCAGTCCATGGCGGTAATCCGGAGCGACAGGAGATGAAGCTCATTCGCCCGTTGGTCGGCGCGACCGGTGGCTACGACTACAGCGCGACGGTATCTGTGGCCCGCCCACAAAGCGATTATACGGCGCGAGTAATACCGCACTCCGACGGCGTGGTGATTCCACTCGAGGACGCGCGAATCCTATGGCAACGATGACCAAAAGACCGGAGCGCGAGCTGCACGATTACATCTCGGATGTTTCCGAGCGGGCTGATGTCCGCGCAGGCTCACCTCTGATTTTTGGCGCACAGGAAATGAGCGGAGGGGTGAATTTCGCCATTTTCAGTCGTTACGCCACCCGCGTTCGACTGGAGTTATTCAGCCATCCGGAAGATGCGGCCCCCTCCCGGACAATCGATTTGGATTCAGGGAGCCATCGCACCGGCGACATCTGGCACGTTTGGGTTAAGGGCATTCGTCCCGGACAACTTTATTCTTACCGCGTGGATGGCCCGTACAAACCCAGCGAGGGACATCGTTTCAATTTTAAGAGGCTGCTCCTGGACCCGTTCGCCACAGCGATTTCGAATGCGCCGCCGTGGAATTTTGAGTGTGCGCTTGGATACGACCCGTCATCACCGGGGAAAGATTTAACTCCATCGAAACTGGATAATGCCGGGACGATGCCGAAATGCGTCTTTGTCAACGATCCCTTTAATTGGGCCGGAGACCAGCCGCCATTGCATCCGTGGTCGAAAACGATTATTTACGAAATACATCTTCGCGGCTTCACCATCCATCCAAATTCAGGCGTGGACCATCCAGGAACCTACCGGGGGTTGATGGAAAAGATTCCTTATCTCAAAACCCTAGGTGTGACCGCAGTCGAACTGATGCCCGTGCAGGAGTTCAATGAAAATTCTGTCACGCGCCGGAATCCGCAATCCGGTCAACTGCTCAAGAATTACTGGGGATACGATTCGGTGGCCTACTTTGCGCCCAAAGCTTCCTATAGCAGTTCGGGAGGATTAGGCCAGCAAAAGCAGGAGTTCAAGGAAATGGTCCAGGCTTTTCACAAGGCTGGCATTGAAGTGATCCTGGACGTGGTATTCAATCACACGGCGGAAGGAAACGAACTGGGACCGACGCTGTGTTTCCGCGGAATGGATAACGCGATCTTTTACTCGCTGGCGGACGACCAGCGCCACTACAAGGACTATGCGGGGACCGGCAATACCGTCAATGCCAACCAACCCGTGGTGCGGGATCACATCCTGGCCGCGCTCCGCTATTGGACGGTCGAGATGCATGTGGATGGATTCCGGTTTGACGAGGCGTCGGTGCTCGACCGGGACAGCGCTGGCAAGCTGCTGGCCAAGGCCCCGCTGCTCGAGCGGATCGCCGAGGACCCGGTCTTCAGAGACGTGAAAATCATCGCTGAAGCATGGGACGCCGGCGGCGCCTACGAAGTGGGTCATTTTTCAGAGCGGCGTTGGGCGTCGTGGAACGGCCATTACCGCGACGAAGTCCGTCGTTTCTGGCGCGGTGACGATGGGATGCTCGGTCTTTTAGCCCAACGGATCTGTGGCAGCGCCGACATTTATTCTGAGTCGGGCAAAGGCCCTGATGGCAGCATCAATTTCGTCACTTGCCACGATGGGTTCACGCTGAACGACATGGTGAGCTACAACCAAAAGCATAATGAGGCCAATGCGGAAAACAACCACGACGGTATCAACGAGAATTTCAGCGGGAATTATGGAGTTGAGGGGGCGACGAAGGATGCCGGCATTGAGTTCGTCCGCAAGCGCCAGATCAAGAACTTTTTACTGACCCTGCTGATTTCGCGCGGTGTGCCAATGTTGTTGGGCGGAGATGAATTCCGCCGCACCCAAGGCGGCAACAACAACGCCTATTGTCAAGACAACGAAACCAGTTGGATCGATTGGACCGACCTTGAAAAACATCAGGAAATTTATCGGTTCGCCCAAGGCATGATCGCCTTCCGCCTGGCGCACCCAATTTTAAGCGCCCAAAAATTCTACACCGACGCCGAGGTCCAATGGTTTGGTCCGCAAGGCGGCCGGCCAAATTGGACGGATCCGAATGAAAAGCATTTATCGTGTTTGATCCGTGAGGATGAGCAGGGCGCATTAGGTATCCTCTTGAATGCCGGTGCCGAGGCGGTTGATTTCCATTTGCCCCCATTGCTGCCCGGAATTCAGTGGCACCTGTCCGTTAATACCTTTGGAGAAACACCACACGACTTGTTCGCTGAAGGCGAAGAACCACTTTTGCTTTGCCCCCAAACTTTCCTCCTGGAACCCCGCTCCAGCGCCATCCTCCTGGCGCGGAAGCCGCAGCCTTCTGTGGGAACGGGTTCCAAATGAACCCACGAGCCTCCGGGATTCTGCTCCATCCGAGCTCCCTCTCGAACCGCTTTCCCATCGGCGATCTGGGCCCGGCGGCCAATGCTTTTGTAGATTTCATGGCGGCAAGCGGACAGCGTTGGTGGCAGATGCTGCCCATCGGGCCAGTCGGCGGAGAGAACTCTCCCTATCAGTCCCCTTCCGCTTTTGCGGGTAATCCACTGTTGTTAAGTCCCGATAGGCTGCTGGAGGAAGGGTTTCTCAGAAATCAAGATATCGGGAGTTCAATTTTTGGGGCCGTTGGCAACGTCAATTACCCAGCAGCGGAGCAACTGAAACTGAAGTGGCTAAGAAAAGCATTCGAGCAGTTTGAAACGAACCGGCAAGGTGCCAGGCAATCCGAGTTCGACGCTTTTGTAAACGCCGAGTCATTCTGGGTCGAGGATTTTTCGCTTTTTCTGGCTATTCAAGGTAGAGAGGGAACGGCGGATTGGACCCGATGGACGCCAGAGCTGCGCACGCGCCAGCCGAATGCTCTCGTTCGCGCGCAGAAACAGTTGGCCGATGGCATTCGCTACCATCAGTTTGTCCAGTGGCAATTTTCATTACAATGGAATGAGTTAAAAACCTACTGCACCTCCAAAGGAGTCCGGTTGATCGGCGATATTCCCCTGTTCGTATCCCATCAAAGCGCCGATGTCTGGGCACATCCCGAACTTTTCAAATTGAATGCCGATGGAAAACCCTCGGTAGTTGCAGGAGTTCCTCCTGACGACTTTTCCAAAACAGGGCAACTGTGGGGACTCCCCGTGTATAACTGGGAAGCGCTTGAAAAACAGGACTACCGATGGTGGATTGAGAGGCTGCGAACCGGTTTGGTCCGATTTGACGTCAATCGCCTGGATCATTTCATAGGTTTTGTCCGCACTTATGAAGTGTCTGCCCAAGCCAAAACGGCTATTAACGGGCAGTATAGACCGAGCGGAGGCGCTTCTTTTTTCGAAGCCGCCCGCAAAGCCCTTGGGTCGTTGCATTGTATCGCGGATGATCTCGGTGCGATAACGCCGGAAGTGGTGGCTTTGCTCGATCAACTTCAAATTCCTGGCACGCGTGTCCTCCAATTCGAGTTCGGCGCCATGCTCAAAAACAATTCCAGTCCGCCACCACTGCTTCCAGAAAAATCCGTGGTCTACACAGGCACCCATGATAACGATACAACGAAAGGTTGGTATGCGAAGTTGCCTGCCGCGCAACGCGGAGTCTTACAGAAGAAGCTGGGAGTCGACGACCGGGAAATGGTCTGGGCCATAATCCGCCACGCGCTGGCATCGCCCGCCGATACAGTCATTGTTCCGGCCCAAGACCTCCTTGAATTGGGGACGGAAGCGCGAATGAACGTTCCCGGAATTGCGAAAGGAAACTGGGGCTGGCGCTTGAAGGATGGCGCCCTCACCCATGAAATTGCCGAAGAACTGCGAAGCATATCCATCGAGTACGGACGCATTGGAGATTTCAACTCCAGCCTCCTTTCGCGGTCTCAGGAAAGTGATTTGAGGCCGCAGATCGCGAAGCGAGCGTATGAATTGTACGAGCGCCGAGGCCGCCAGGACGGCCAAACGATCCAAAATTGGCTCCTGGCTGAACGGGAAATAGAAATGGAGGCCAAACCATGACAAATAGGCAGGCAAAACAATTGAAGATTACGACCCTTTTTTTGGACGTTGGCGGAGTTCTGCTCACCAACGGATGGGATCATTATGCCCGCCGACGCGCGGCGCAGCACTTCGATCTGGATTGGAAAGAAATGGAGGAGCGTCATGTTCTGAACTTTGTAATCTACGAGACGGACAAACTCACGCTCCAGGAATATCTGGGCTGGGTGGTCTTTTACAAGAAGCGATCGTTCACCCGGGCCGAGTTTTGGCGGTTCATGTGCGCTCAATCAAAACCCTATTCAGAGATGATCGAGTTGATGCGCAAGCTCAAGGGCAAGTATGGATTGAAGGTCATCGTGATCAGCAACGAAGCGCGGGAACTAAATGACTATCGGATTCATAAGTTCAAGCTCGACGAATTTGTCGATGCGTTTGTTTCCTCCTGCCTGGTCCGGCTTCACAAACCCGACCCGGCGATTTTCCGGCTGGCATTGGACATCGCCATGACGCCTGCCCAACAAATCGTCTATATCGAAAACACCCCGATGTTTGTTCGGATCGCGGAAGGTCTGGGAATTCGAGGCATTATTCACACCGATTACAAATCCACCTGCGCGAAACTGGCTGCGCGCGGCTTACGGAATGCCTAGGGAGTCGTCCATGAAACCAGCTAACGAACGCCTCCTGACAATCAACAGTGGCTCATCGAGTATCAAGTTTGCCCTCTATGAGGCGGTCAAACCGCTGAAGCGTGGGCTGTATGGAACCGTTGACCGCATCGGTTTGACCGGAACGAATCTGACGATTCACGACGCGGATGGAAAGCCACAAGCCAGTCGCAAGCTCGCCGCGGCCGACCACAAATCAGCGGCGAATTCCCTGATTGATTGGCTCGAAGAGCAGAATGATTTCAAATCGGTCCGGGCCGTGGGACATCGGGTGGTTCACGGCATGAAACATACCGAGCCTGAACTGGTCACCCCGGAATTGCTGGATGAACTGCATCGCATCAGCCCGAACGATCCGGATCATATGCCCCGCGAGCTTGAACTGATCGAGACGTTCCGCCAGCGTCATCCGAAACTGCCCCAAGTGGCCTGTTTTGACACGGCGTTTCACCAGACCATGCCGCGCGTGGCCAAGCTGCTGCCGATTCCACGGCGCTTCCACGCCAAGGGAATTCAGCGCTACGGTTTCCATGGTTTGTCCTATGCCTATCTCATGGAAGAACTCACGCGCCTCGGCGATCCGGCGGCAAAGACTGGCCGCGTAATCCTCGCCCATCTCGGCAATGGCGCCAGCATGGCCGCCGTGCGCGACGGCAAAAGCATTGACACCAGCATGTGCTTCACCCCGACGGCGGGATTGGTGATGAGCACCCGCACGGGTGATTTGGATCCCGGTCTGGCGCCGTATCTGGCGCGAACCGAGCAGATGACCACAAAACAATTTTACGAAATGGTCAATCACAAGTCCGGATTGCTCGGAATTTCGGAGACCAGTTCTGATATGCGCGATTTGCTTGATCATGAAAAGCAGGACGTGCGGGCGGCGGAAGCCGTGGCCTTGTTTTGTTATCAGGCAAAAAAGTGGATCGGCACTTATGCTGCCGCGCTCGGTGGCTTGGACACGCTTGTCTTCGCAGGAGGGATCGGCGAAAATGCGCCTCTCGTCCGCGCACGCATCTGTGAGGGTTTGGGTTTCCTCGGCATCGAGCTGAATGAGACGCGCAATAAGAATACGGCGGGGATTATTTCGACGGACGCCAGCCGGATCCAGGTTCGAGTCATTCGGACGGACGAAGAACTGATGATCGCGCGCTCGGTTTCGCGTTCCTGTCCGGCGGTCACGGCGGGCTGAAGGAAACTATATGAGCATTGATCCCATCCACAACCGCAACCTGGAATGTCAACCGGACATGATCACTTTATGAAAGCCACCCAAACACTGCACAACATGGGCCAGAGCCTCTGGCTCGACAACATCACACGTGACCTGCTCAACAGCGGCACGCTTAAACGCTACATTGACGAACTCTCGGTGACCGGACTGACTTCGAACCCGACGATCTTTGATCACACCCTCAAGAACAGTGCTGCCTATGACACCGCGATTGGTGAGGAACTGGCCAAGGGGAGAGCCGGCGAAGCTCTTTTTTTCGATTTGGCACTGGATGATCTCATGCGGGCCGCCGACCTGTTCCGGCCGGTTTACGACCGCATGAACGGCGTGGACGGATGGGTATCGCTGGAGGTGTCGCCACTGCTGGCGCACAACACGGCCAGCACCATCGCCGCCGCCAGGGAACTTTCCGCGCGGGCGGGACGGCCCAACCTGTTCATCAAAATCCCCGGCACCAAGGAAGGTTTGCCGGCCATCGAGGAGTCGATCTTTGCAGGTGTGCCTGTCAACGTGACACTCCTGTTCTCCCGCGAGCAATACATGGCGGCGGCCGAGGCGTATCTGCGCGGCATCGAGCGACGCATTGCCGCCGGACTCAATCCGCAGATCGGCTCCGTGGCCTCCATGTTCATCAGCCGTTGGGATGTTGCCGTGACGGGCAAGGTTCCAGAGGCTTTGAACAACCGGCTCGGCATCGCCATGGCCGGTCGCATCTACAAAGCGTACGTCGAAGTGTTGTGCAACCCGCGCTGGCAGCGCGCGTACAATGCTGGCGCCCGGCCGCAGCGTCTGCTCTGGGCCAGCACTGGAACCAAGGACCCGAAAGCGTCCGGCATTCTCTATATCACAGCCCTCGCTGCTCCTTTCACAGTGAACACCATGCCTGAGGCCACCCTGAAAGCCTTCGCCGATCACGGCCAACCAGTCCAGATCATGGCGGCGGATGGTGGCGACTGTGAAAAAGTTTTGAAACAGTTCGCCCAAGCTGGCGTGAAGGTGAATGCCTTGGCCGCGCAACTTCAAGACGAGGGCGCAAAATCGTTTGTGAAATCCTGGAATGAATTGCTGGCGGTGGTCGAATCCAAGAGCGCCGCGCTCAAGCAGGCCTCCCGATCCGGCAGTTGAATCAATAGGAAAATTATGAGTCCCATCATCCGCATGAAACCGCTCACCCAGCGACCGGCTTGGAAGGCCCTCGCCGCCCACCACAAAAGAATCCAAAATCTGCATCTTCGGAAATTGTTCGCCGATGACCCGCAACGTGGCAAACTGATGGCGGTCGAGGCGGCGGGCCTCTATCTGGATTATTCGAAGAACCGGATTACCGGCCAGACCCTCAAACTGCTGGTCCAACTGGCCAGGGAATCCGATTTGAGCGGGCGGATCGCAGCCATGTTTAGTGGCCAGAAAATCAACATCACGGAAAACCGCGCCGTCCTGCATGTCGCTTTGCGGGCGCCAAAAGGGGCAAGCATCATCGTGGATGGAAAAAATGTCGTGCCTGAGGTCCAGGCTGTGCTCGACAAAATGGCCGCCTTCTCCGATCTCGTCCGGAGTGGCCAGTGGAAGGGCCATTCCGGAAAACGCATCAAGAACGTCATCAACATCGGCATTGGCGGTTCCGACCTTGGTCCCGTGATGGCCTACGAGGCGCTCAAACATTACAGCCAACGCGCCATGACGTTCCGGTTCGTCTCCAACGTGGACGGGATCGATTTCGTGGAAGCGACCCGTGAGCTTAATCCGGTGGAAACCCTGTTCATCGTTTCGTCAAAAACCTTCACCACGCTGGAAACCATGACCAACGCGCAAAGCGCGCGCGATTGGCTGCTCAAGGCGCTTGGCGGCGACAAAAAGGCTGTGGCCAAACATTTCGTGGCGGTTTCCACGAATGCGGAGAAGGTGGCCGCATTCGGCATTGATACGGCGAACATGTTCGGCTTCTGGGACTGGGTTGGCGGACGCTACTCGATGGATTCGGCCATTGGCCTTTCGACGATGCTGGCGGTTGGACCGGACAACTTCCGTGCGCTGCTGAAAGGCTTTCACGACATGGACGAGCATTTCCGCAACACGCCGTTCGAGAAAAACCTGCCGGTGCTTATGGGAGTCCTGTCGGTCTGGAACAACGACTTTTTCGGCGCGCAAACGGTGGCGGTTTTGCCATACGAACAATATCTCAAACGTTTTCCAGCCTATCTTCAGCAGTTGACAATGGAGAGCAACGGCAAGCACGTCACGCTCGAAGGGAAAAAAGTGGATTGCCAGACCGGGCCGGTTTACTGGGGCGAACCTGGCACCAACGGCCAGCATTCGTTCTATCAATTGATTCATCAGGGCACGCGGCTTATCCCATGTGATTTTATCGCGTTTGGCCACTCGCTCACTCCGCTGGGACGTCACCACGACATCCTGTTGGCGAATGTTTTTGCCCAAGCCGAAGCGTTGGCGTTTGGCAAGACGCCCGGGGAGGTCAAGGCGGAAGGCACGCCGGATTGGCTCGTGCCGCATCGTGTCTTTGAAGGCAACCGTCCATCCAATGTCATTCTGGCCGATCGGCTCACCCCTGAAGTCCTCGGCAAACTCGTCGCGCTTTACGAACACAGCGTTTTCACGCAGGGCGTGATTTGGAACATTGATTCGTTTGACCAGTGGGGTGTAGAACTGGGCAAGGTGCTCGCCCAGCGAATCGTTCCAGAACTTGAGAGCGAAACCGCACCCAAACTCAAACATGACACTTCGACGAACAACCTGATTCGCCGTTACCGACAATTGAAGGAGGCGAGATGAAAACTCCCGGCTGGATTCGTTTTCGGAGGCTGGCGTCGGCCTATAATGTATAGGGGATTACACCCCATAGCGAAGCTGCCTCCATTGGCGCAAATTTACGACTTGGCACCAGTGCCGATCGTCGTGAATCCGATTTATCAAACACGCTGTCAGCCGGCTGCCAATGGCGAACAAAAACGAAACGCAAACAACGAAAGAGTTATTATGTTAATCACAGCTAAAACACTGGAGGGTTTCAAATTGGACAGCCTCGACGGGGAAATCGGGAAGGTTAAAGAATTCTACTTCGATGACCGGCACTGGACCATCCGCTATCTGGTCGCCGAAACCGGAACCTGGCTCGCGGACCGGCAGGTGCTGATTTCTCCGTATGCACTGTCTTCCGTGGACAAAGAGGCAAAAAACATCGCCGTTGATTTGACCAAAAGGCAGATCGAGGACAGTCCCTCTCTGGACAGCCACAAGCCCGTCTCCCACCAATATGAACAGGCATTCTACGGTCATTATGGCTACCCGACGTATTGGGGAGGCTCGTTCGCGTGGGGATTTTCTCCTTACCTTGTGCGGGACCGTGAACAATGGAAATCGCCCGCCCAAGACAAGAAAGGATGGGATCCCCATTTGCGGAGCACCTATGGTGTGGATGGCCATCACGTCCAAACTTTGGACGGCGAACTTGGCCACGTCGAAGATTTCATCATTGATGAGGAGACGTGGGCGATTCGTTATCTCATCGTTGACACCCGTAACTGGTGGCCGGGCAAAAAGGTCCTGCTTTCACCGCAATGGATTGAACGCGTTAGTTGGGGAGAGCGCAAAGTCTTCGTCAATCTTTCGCGTCAGGCCATCAAGGAATCACCGGAATATACGGAGGATTCTCTGCTCACGCGGGATTATGAGATCGGACTGCATGGCCACTACAATCGCAAAGGTTACTGGATCGAAGAACTGGCGGCCAAAGAGCATTGAATTAACGGTGGGTTTATGCCCCATAGCAAAGCCACCCCAATGCGCGCAAACTGAATGCTGGCGCTGATGTCAATGACTGATAAATCACTTTAAAAACAATTAAAACGCCGAAAATGAAAGAAACATTATGTTAAACAAAGCTAAAACACTCAAGGGCTATTCAATACAAACCACCGAGGAGGAGACCATCGGGAAGGTCAAGGAATTCTACTTCGACGACCGGCATTGGACCGTCCGCTATCTGGTCGCCAGTACGGGAACTTGGCTCTCGGGCCGCCAGGTGTTGATCTCCCCGTATGCGCTGGTGTCTGTGAATACCGATCACGAAAACATTGTCGTCGATCTGACAAAAAAACAGATCGAGAACAGTCCCTCCTTGAACAGTGACATGCCCGTCTCCCGCCAATTCGAGGAGAGCTACTATGGCTATTATAGCTGGCCGAGGTATTGGGGCGGACCCCACAGTTGGGGATATTATCCTTATATCGAGCGCAATCGCGAAAAATGGAACGATTTCACCCCGGCTGAGAAAAAATGGGACCACCATCTGCGCAGCAGTCAAGAGGTGACCGGCTACCACATCCAGGCAGAAGACGGAGAGGTTGGCCACGTCAAGGATTTTATAATTGACGATGAAACGTGGGCGATTCGCTATCTCGTCGTCAATACGAGCAATTGGTGGGCAGGTAAAAAGGTCCTGGTTTCACCACAATGGATCGAGCGTGTCAGCTGGGGCGAGAGAACAGTCTTGGTCAATCTTTCCCGTGAGACCATCAAGCACTCACCTGAATTCACAGATAAGTCGCTAGTGACCCGGGATTATGAAACCGGATTGTACGGACACTACAATCGCAAAGGATACTGGGTTGACGAATTGGCGGCCGTTTAGCTTTCCGATTCGCTCGCCGCCTCCGTTCACCGCCTGGATTTGCCAGTGGTGGGCAGGCAAGTGCGAAACGAAAGGAGTTTTATGATGAACCAAACCAACGGATGGATGGGTGGATGGGCGGGCGGAGGGATGTGGATTTGGGCGGTCATCGGCTTGGCGGTGGTGGTTCTGCTGGCCGTCGTGATTGGCAAGCTGTCCAAGAAATAATCGTGACGGCCAAAGACCCCATCTGCGGCATGACGGTGGATGAAGCGACGGCGCTCCACGCTGAACGCGATGGTGAGGCGTTTACTTTTGCAGCGAGCACTGCTGAAGAAAGTTTTCAGTCAACACCCACCACCTTGAAGCACGAGGAGAAGCCGCAGGGCAGAACAGTCTACACCTGCCCGATGCACCCTGAAGTGCAGCAGGAGCATCCCGGCAATTGCCCCAAGTGCGGCATGACACTGGAACTGATGGCGGCAACCGCCAGCTCGGTTGAAGGTGAGAACGCCGAGCTCCATGACATGACGCGACGGTTCTGGATCGGTGCCGCGTTGGCAGTGCCAGTCTTTGTCCTGGCGATGGCGCATCTGATTCCTGCGATTGGTCACGATTCCTGGGTGATGAGTGACGCGTCGCGTTGGATTCAATTTGCGCTCACTGTGCCCGTGGTTTGCTGGGCGGGTTGGCCTTTCTTCCAGCGTGGCTGGCGCTCCGTCGTGACACTTCGTTTGAATATGTTCACCCTGATCGCCATTGGCGTGGGCGCGGCTTTCGTCTTTAGTGCCGTGGCGATGCTTGCGCCCGGCCTGTTCCCACCAGCAATGCATCGCGAGGGCAAGGTCGGCATCTATTTTGAGGCGGCAGCGATGGTCACGGTTCTGGTGCTCCTCGGTCAGGTGCTCGAACTCCGCGCCCGCAGCCGCACCGGTAGTGCAATCAAAGCGTTGCTCAATCTCGCACCGCCCACTGCGCGACAAGTCGCCAAGGACGGTGATCATGAAGTCCCGCTCGATCAGGTGAAGGTTGGCGACTGGTTGCGTGTGGTTCCTGGTGACAAGGTGCCCGTTGACGGCGCGGTGGTCGAAGGTCATTCCAGCGTCGAAGAATCCATGATTACCGGCGAACCGCTCCCGGTGGAAAAGACCGTCTGTGACAAAGTCACGGGTGGCACCGTCAATGGTCCCGGCAGTTTCGTGATGCGCGCCGAGCGGATTGGTAGCGACACATTGCTCGGGCAAATCGTGAACATGGTGGCCGAAGCCCAACGCAGCCGCGCGCCCATTCAAGGTCTCGCCGATAAAGTTGCGGGCATCTTCGTGCCGGCGGTGCTGGCGGTTTCGGTGATCACATTCGCTGTCTGGATGTGGCTGGGGCCGGAGCCAAAGCTCGCGCTCGCTATCGTCAATGCCGTCGCGGTGCTCATCATTGCCTGCCCGTGCGCCCTCGGTCTGGCTACGCCCATGTCCATCATGGTCGGTGTCGGACGCGGTGCGCAGGAAGGTGTGCTCGTGAAAAACGCCGAGGCGCTCGAAAACCTGGAGAAAGTCACTACGCTCGTCGTGGACAAGACTGGCACCCTCACGGAGGGCAAGCCCAAACTCGTGGATGTCCTACCCAACGGTGGCTTCGACGCGAAGGAATTCCTGCGTCTCACCGCCTCTTTGGAGCAGAACAGCGAACATCCGCTTGCCGCCGCGATTGTGGAGGGCGCCAAGGAGCAGAGCCTCACCCTCGAAGCCGTGAAAGATTTTCGTTCGGTGACAGCGGGCGGTGTTGCCGGCACGGTTGCGGGTCGTGCGGTGATGATCGGCAAACCGGATTTTCTCCGGAACGAAAAGATTCCGGGTCTGGACTCGCTCGAATCGTCAGCGACAAAACTTCAAGAAGAAGGCAGGACTGCGATGTTCGTCGCCATAGACGGCAAGCCGGCTGGAATTCTCGCCGTCGCCGACCCGATCAAATCCACCGCCGCCGAAGCCATCAAAGAACTTCACGCGCTCGGTCTGAAAATCGTCATGCTCACGGGCGACAGCCGCCTCACCGCCTCCGCAGTGTCGAAGCAACTCGGCCTCGATGGGGCGGAAGCAGAGATCGAACCTGCCGGAAAAGTCGCCCATGTCAAAAAGCTGCGCGCCGAAGGCGAACATGTGGCGATGGCTGGCGACGGCATCAACGACGCGCCCGCCCTCAGTGAAGCTGAAGTCGGCATTGCCATGGGCACCGGCACTGATGTGGCCATGCAAAGCGCAGGCATCACCCTCATGAGAGGGGACATCCGTGACATTGCCAAGGCGATTCGTCTCAGCCGTGCCACAATGAGTAACATCAGGCAGAACCTCGTCTTCGCTTTTCTCTACAACGCGTTGGGCATCCCCGTGGCGGCGGGAGTGCTTTACCCGTTTTGCGGCTGGTTGCTCAGTCCGATCGTTGCCGGCGCCGCGATGAGCCTGAGTTCTGTCTCGGTCATCAGCAACGCCTTGCGGCTGCGAAAAGGGATGCTGTGATTTTAGCACTGTTGATCAGCGTCTTTTAACTGAGGCGCGACTCCTCACAATTCCACGGTAGGGGTGAACACCCCATAGCAAAGCCGCCCACTTTCGCCGCACATTAGTGTGGGCACCGGCGCTAATCGCGGAGCAACTAATTTGTCAATACGCTGCCAGCCGGAAGCGACAGCTAAAAGAGACATCAGCAACGCCTTGCGGCAGCGGCAGGTCAAGCTGTGATTTAATTAATAAATATGAAGGCAAATATACTCACACCCGAATTGCTCCACAAAATGAACGCTTACTGGCGCGCCGCCAACTATCTGTCGGTCGGCCAGATTTATCTTTATGACAATCCCCTGCTAAAACGTCCGCTAAAACTATCCGACGTGAAGCCGCTGGTAGTTGGACACTGGGGCACCACGCCGGGCCAGAATTTCATTTACGTGCATTTGAACCGGGTGATCAAAAAGTATGACCTGGACATGTTTTACATCGCCGGTCCCGGCCACGGCGGCCCGGCGATTGTTGGGAATGTTTACCTGGAAGGCACTTGGAGTGAAGTTTATCCGAATGTCACCCAGGACGAGGCCGGGATGAAAAAGCTTTTCAAACAATTCTCGTTTCCTGGCGGGATTTCCAGCCATGTTGCGCCGACGACCCCAGGTTCGATTCACGAGGGCGGCGAGCTGGGCTATTCGCTCAGCCATGCGTTCGGGGCGGCCTTTGATAATCCCGGTTTGATCGTCGCCTGCGTCGTGGGCGATGGTGAAGCAGAAACGGGACCGCTGGCAACCGCGTGGCAGTCCAACAAGCTTCTCGACCCGATTACCGACGGAGCCGTGCTGCCAATCTTGCACCTCAACGGCTACAAGATCAGCAACCCCACTGTCCTGGCCCGCATCGAGCATGAAGAATTGGAACAATTCTTTCGCGGCTGCGGCTGGACGCCTTATTTTGTGGAAGGTGATGAGCCGGACAAGATGCATCAACTTATGGCCGCAACCTTGGAAAAAGCCGTCGAAGAAATCCGGCAAATCCAAACAAATGCGCGGCACAAGAAGGACGCTACCCGGCCGCGCTGGCCGATGATCGTCCTAAAGTCACCCAAGGGATGGACAGGACCGAAGGTGGTCGATGGCCTGCAAATTGAGGGCACGTTCCGAGCGCACCAAGTGCCGCTTCTCGTAGACTTCGAGCATTCCAAACATGTCAAGCTGCTCGAGAACTGGATGAAAAGCTACAAGGCCGAGGAATTGTTCGATAAGAATGGCCGGCTCATTCCAGAATTGGCCGAGTTGGCTCCGAAGGGAGACCGGCGGATGGGTGCCAATCCGCACGCCAATGGCGGCATTCTGCTGCGGGACCTTCGCATGCCTGACTTCCATGACCACGCGGTGCATGTCCCTGCGCCCGGCGCCGTTGATGGCCAGGATACGCTCGTGCTCGGCAAATTTCTCCGTGACGTGGCAAAGCTAAATCAGGACCAGCGTAATTTCCGCGTCTTTGGTCCCGATGAAACACTCTCGAATCTTTTGGGGGCGGTCTTTGAGGTTACGAATCGCCAGTGGGACGCCCGCGAAGTAAACAATGATGAATTCCTGGCGCCCGCCGGCCGAGTGCTGGACTCGATGCTCAGCGAGCACCAGTGCGAAGGCTGGTTGGAGGGGTATCTTCTGACTGGGCGGCACGGGCTGTTCAACAGTTATGAAGCCTTCATTCGCATCGTCGATTCGATGTTCAGCCAGCACGCCAAGTGGCTGAAGGTAACACTGGAACTGCCGTGGCGTCGGAAAATAGCCTCGTTGAACTATCTGCTCGCCTCGCACGTCTGGCAGCAAGATCACAACGGCTTCACGCATCAAGACCCTGGTTTTCTCGACCACGTTATCAACAAGAAAGCCGACATTGTGCGCGTTTACCTTCCGCCTGATGCCAATTGTTTGCTCTCGGTTTTTGATCACTGCCTGCGCAGCCGACATTATGTCAACGTGGTGGTCGCAGGCAAACACGCCCTGCCGCAATGGTTGTCCATGGACGCAGCGGTCGTGCATTGCACGGAAGGAATTGGCATCTGGCAATGGGCCAGCAACGACCAGGACTCTGAGCCGGATGTGGTGATGGCCTGCTGCGGCGACACGCCCACCCTGGAGATTTTGGCCGCCGTGTCCATCCTGCGCACGCATCTGCCCGATCTAAAAATCCGGGTAGTCAATGTTGTCGATCTGATGAAGCTACAGCCCAGCACCGAACATCCGCACGGACTGAGCGACAAAGATTACGATTCATTGTTCACAAAAGACAAACACATCATCTTTGGGTTTCACGGATACCCCTGGCTGGTTCACCGGCTTACCTACCGTCGGAACAACCGCAACCTGCACGTCCGGGGCTATAAGGAAGAGGGAACCATCACGACGGCCTTCGACATGAGGGTGCAGAACGAGTTGGACCGATTCCACTTGGTGGAAGACGTGGTTGATCGCGTGCCCGATTTGGGTTCCAAGGGTGCCTATCTGAAACAGCAAATGCGGGACAAGCTCATCGAGCACAAGTATTACATTGATAAACATGGCCAGGACCTTCCGGAAATTCGCAACTGGAAGTGGAGCCCGGTTGAAACGAAAAACGGTGAGCCGCTTCCGGCGAAGATGCGCCTGCCGCAACTGAAACGAATGAAAGGAATCCAAAATGCCCATTCAACTCAATGAAGAAAATGGCGGGCAGGTGCTCGCCGTTCACATCAGCGGGAAGCTGGTCAAGTTGGATTACGAACACTTTGTGCCCGAGTTCGAAAGACTCGTCCGGCAGCACGGAAAACTGCGCGTGCTTTTCGAGATGACCGGCTTTCACGGCTGGGACGCCGGTGCGTTGTGGGCCGACGTCAAGTTCGACATCAAACACTTCGCGGACATTGAACGGCTTGCGATGATCGGGGACAAGAGGTGGCAGCACGGCATGGCGACTTTTTGCAAGCCATTCACAAAAGCGACAATCCGATACTTTGATCATGCAGACACTGCCAAGGCCCGGCAGTGGCTGGAGGAGGGAGTTGGCCTGGAGAAGGCAGTAAGGCAATGAATGAGCTAAAGCACAGTCAGCATCCGCACGGAGATCCGAATGGCGGCCCTGTTTCCCAGAGTTCTCGTCCTTATTGGACACGCGCGCATCGTGACTGGCGTGTCTGGGTTGGAGTGGTTTTGATGCTGACGGCTATGATTATTTATTTGATGACCAATGATTTGGCTTGGGGTCCTCACATGCAACCGCGACAGCCGATTTCAAGCCCCTCCGGAAACTAGCTGTGAATGCGCAAGCACTGATAGACACTGCGAGAATACTGGTCGCCAACGACAAGGGTCTGCTGGCGATGGATGAAAGCAATCCCACCTGTAACAAACGGTTCGCGAAGCTGGGCATTCCTCAAACGGTGGATGCCCGGCGCGCCTATCGGGAATTGATAATCACCACGCCTGGTCTGGGAGAAAGCATCAGCGCCGTAATCCTCTACGACGAGACCATCCGGCAGCATAAGAAGGACGGCACCCCCTTTCTTAAAGTCCTTGCCGACGTGGGAATAATTCCCGGCATTAAAGTAGATACCGGAGCCAAGGAGTTGGCCGCTCATCCGGGCGAGAAAATCACGGAAGGTCTGGACGGATTGCGGGACCGCCTAAAGGAATATTTTCAGATGGGCGCGCGTTTTGCGAAGTGGCGGGCGGTGATCGCCATCGGCGACGGCATTCCCAGCCGGAGTTGCATCGAAGCCAACGCGCAGGCGTTGGCTCGCTACGCGGCGTTGTGCCAGGAAGCCGGGCTAGTTCCAATTGTCGAACCCGAGGTGCTCATGGACGGTGACCATCGTCTTCAGCAATCCTACAAAGCCACGGAGGAGGTTCTGCGAATTGTATTCATCCAGTTAAATTGCCAGCGCGTTCTGCTGGAAGGAATGATTCTGAAGCCCAACATGGTGTTGCCGGGTTTGACCTGTCCGACGCAAGAATCCGTGGACGAGGTGGCCGACATCACCGTGAAAACTTTGATCCGAACCGTCCCTGCTGCGGTTCCGGGGATTGCCTTTTTATCTGGTGGCCAATCCGGCGAGCTGGCCTCGGCCCGGTTGAATGCCATGAACGTTCGATTCAATTCGCGGTTACCTTGGGCGCTAGCGTTTTCATTTGCCCGCGCCATCCAGCAACCGGCTTTGGAAATTTGGCGGGGCGAAGAGGCCAACGTAAAAGCGGCGCAGCAAGCCCTGGTGCATCGTGCCAAGTGCAATCGGGCCGCGCGGCGTGGCGAATACTCTGCAGCGATGTAGAGAGGCTTCACCTCATTATGAAAACAAACTCGCGCAAGAAATTCATCATCGGCAACTGGAAGATGCATACCAAAACCGCTGACGCTGCGCGCCTGGCCGAAGCGGTCGTCGATGCCGTCGGAATGGAGCAACACGTCGTCGTCGCCATTTGTCCTCCTTTCACCTATTTGGCTCTGGTCGGCGAAATTCTCAAAGGCAGTCACGTCTCGCTCGGTGCGCAAAACCTCTACCCCGGGGAGGAAGGTGCATTCACCGGCGAGATCAGCCCGACGATGCTCGTCGATGTTGGTTGCAAGTATGTAATCCTTGGTCACAGCGAGCGTCGCCACACACTGGGCGAAACCGATGGCTTCATCAACCAGAAGGTGCTGATTGCCTTGGCCTCCAGCCTCAATGTGATCCTTTGTGTCGGCGAGACTCTGGACCAGCGCAAAACTGGACAGACCGAAACTGTGCTTGATCGGCAACTTGTCCAAGGATTGGCCGGACTGTCCGCGGATACATTGCCCCGCTTGATCGTCGCATACGAACCGGTCTGGGCAATTGGAAGCACCGGACACCACGCCACACCGCAGCAGGTCCAGGAGGCGCACGCCGTCATTCGTTGCCGCTTCGGCCAGATGTTCGGGGAAAAAGCGGCTCAGTCACTTCCAATCCAATATGGCGGCAGCGTCAAACCAAACAACGCCGCCTCATTCCTAAGTCAACAAGGTGTGGATGGAGCGCTCCTCGGTGGTGCGAGCCTGATTGCCGACCAGTTTATGGCTATCGTCCATGCTGGGATTAGCGAGCCGCAAACCGAAGAGAAATCAAAATGACCCCAATCGCACAATCTGTATCTGGAGCAGGCCCAATTAAATGCACTAGAACCCGTGTCCTGCAACCGGTGTAACCCACTTCACAGCAAGAACAAAATCCACAAATTATGAATCCTAGTTCCGACCAGCCCAAGGCTCCTGAACCAAAACCGAGTGCATCCGCCGGGGCAAAGCCTGACGCCTCCGTTGCCAAGCCCGAGGTGAGCGATGCTTCCAAGGCCGACGCAAAGCCCACGGCAACCACATCCAAACCGGGCACGAAGCCGGATGCCAAGCCGAATACCGAAGCTGATCCAAAAACTGGTGCGAAGCCCGAAGCCAAACCGGCTCCGCAGGACGATTTGAAAACACTGCCCATGGCAGAGGTGGAGAAAAAGTTGGAATCGTCACCAGATGGTCTTACTGATGCGGAGGCTAAGAAGCGGCTCACGCAATACGGCCCAAACGAACTGGTTGAGAAGAAGACAAATCTCCTGCTGAAATTCCTCGGCTATTTTTGGGGGCCGATTCCGTGGATGATTGAAGTGGCGGTGATCCTTTCCGCCGTGGTCCGGCATTGGCCGGATTTTTTCATCATTTTTTTATTGCTCGTGACCAACGCGGTGGTCGCCTTCTGGGAGGAGCGTCAGGCGGGCAATGAAATCGCCGCGTTGAAGGCAAAGCTGGCGATCAAGGCGCGCGTGATCCGCGACGGCAAATGGATCAACCCGCCGGCGCGCGAGTTGGTGCCGGGCGATGTCATCCGCCTGCGTTTGGGCGACGTCATTCCGGCGGACGCGCGCTTGCTGGCGGGCGATGAGGTGTCGGTGGATCAATCGGCGCTGACCGGCGAATCGTTGCCGACGACGCGCAAATCCGGAGATGCCGTGTTTTCCGGTTCGATCATCCGGCGCGGCGAAATCGGCGCACTGGTGTATGCGACGGGTGCAAAAACTTATTTTGGCAAGACGGCGCAACTGGTGCAGGAGGCGATCACGGTCAGTCATTTTCAGAAAGCGGTTTTGAAGATTGGCAATTATCTGATCATCCTCGCGGTGGCGCTGGTGGCAGTGATCATCGGTTTTGCAATCTATCGCGGTGATAAAATCCTAGAGACGTTGCAGTTTGCCCTTGTGTTGACCGTGGCTGCGATTCCGGTAGCCATGCCGACGGTGTTATCAGTGACGATGGCGGTCGGCGCGCGCTTGCTCGCCAAGAAAAAGGCGATTGTGAGCCGGTTGGTGGCCATCGAAGAACTGGCAGGCGTGGATGTATTATGCGCCGACAAGACCGGCACGCTCACGCAGAACAAACTCACGCTGGGCGATCCGTTCAGCGTCAATAAATTTACCGCCGAACAAATCATCCTGTCTGCCGCGTTGGCGTCGCGCGCCGAAAATAACGACACGATTGATCTGGCGGTTCTGGGTGGACTGAAAAACAAGGACGCGCTGAAAAATTATCAGGTAGTCCATTTCCTGCCGTTTGATCCCGTGCACAAACGCACGGAGGCGACGGTCAAGGACAAGGACGGAAAGACGTTCAAAGTCACCAAGGGCGCGCCACAAGTGGTTCTGGCTTTGTCGGCCAATGTTGGTGAGGTCAAAACGGCAGCGGATAAAGCCGTCAACGACTTTGCCTCGCGCGGTTTTCGTTCGTTAGGTGTGGCGCGGGCGGAGGGCGACGGGCCGTGGCAATTTCTCGGTGTGTTGCCCATGTTTGATCCGCCGCGTGAAGATGCCAAAGCGACGATTGCGACCGCGCTGACCATGGGCGTGAAGATCAAGATGGTGACGGGCGATCAAATAGCGATTGCGAAGGAGATGGCGAAGACGTTGGGGATGGGCACGAATATTATCGACGCTAAAACTCTGGGCGACTCGAAAAAGCAAGAGTCGGCGGCCGTGATCGAGTCCATTGAGAAAGCGGACGGTTTCGCCGAGGTATTTCCGGAACACAAGTTTCACATTGTCGATGTACTGCAAAAACACAACCACATCGTCGGCATGACGGGCGACGGAGTGAATGACGCGCCCGCGTTGAAGAAAGCGGATTGCGGCATCGCTGTTTCAAGCGCGACCGATGCGGCGCGCGCGGCGGCGGCCATCGTGCTGATGACGCCTGGGTTGTCCGTGATTATTGACGCGATCAAGGAGAGCCGAAGAATCTTCCAGCGCATGAATAGCTATGCGATCTACCGCATCGCCGAGACGTTGCGTGTGCTGTTCTTCATGACGCTGGCGATCTTGATCTTTAACTTTTATCCATTGACGGCGGTGATGATCGTCATGCTGGCGTTGCTCAACGACGGCGCGATCCTGTCCATTGCCTATGACAATGTTCATTACAAGGACAAGCCCGAGGCCTGGAACATGCGCATGGTGCTGGGGATTTCCACCGTGCTGGGCATCATTGGGGTCGTCTCCGCCTTCGGCCTCTTTTATCTTGGCGAGCGCGTTTTTCACCTCGACCGCGCGCGCATCCAGACGTTGATGTATTTGAAGCTGTCCGTGGCGGGGCATCTGACGATTTTCCTCACGCGCACGCGCGGCCCGTTCTGGTCTATACGTCCGGCAAAGATATTATGGATGGCCGTGCTTGGCACGCAAATCGTCGCGACGTTCATCGCGGTTTACGGGCTGTTTATGACACCACTTGGCTGGGGTTGGGCCGGGTTCGTTTGGGGATATGCGTTGCTATGGTTCCTCGTGAACGACCGCGTGAAACTGCTCGCTTATCGGATTTTTGATCCCGCCGGAGCCAAGGCTAATACGCCCCAAGGCAAGGTCGAAACTAAGTCGGACGCCGAGGCCGAATCAAAACCTGACGCCAAAGCCGAATCGAAACCTGATGCCAACGGCAAGGCACGGTCCGATTTGACGCCGCAGATCGCAACACGGGCCTATGAATTATACGAGCGGGAGGGTCGCCAGGACGGCCAATCAGTTCAGGACTGGGAGAAGGCGGAGCGAGAGATTCGGAAAGATGAAACAAGAGGCGAGCTTAAGCCCGACGCCAAAGCAACCGAGCTTAAGCCCGACGCCAAAGCAACCGAGCCCAAGCCCGATGCTAAAGCAACCGAGCCCAAGCCCGATGCTAAAGCAACCGAGCCCAAGCCCGATGCCAAAGTAACCGAGCCCAAGCCCGATGCCAAAGTAACCGAGCCCAAGGCTGATGCCAAAGCAACCGACCCCAAGCCTGATGCCAAAGCAACCGAGCCCAAGGCTGATGGAAAGGCCAAGACGGTGTCCAATTTGACGCCGCAACTTGTCAGGCGAGTCCATAAACTCTACGAGGACTTGGGGCGCGAGGAAGTTCGGGCAGTTGAAGACTTGGAGAAATCGGAGAGGGAGGGTCAAGAACATGAAACCCATAAATAAATAGACAAGGTCAATGCCGCTGCCATGGCAAAAAGGCCAAAAGGATGAAGATGAAAATCAACTCAAAGGATTTCCGGGTGCGGCCCGGGGGAAAAGTTAAACTGGGAGAGTGGCCAACGAAAACGGATCCCATTTGCAAAACCAAGAAAGAATACCAGAAGGTTTTGAACGAACACGTTGAGGAGTTGAGCGCCTTGCAACAACTCCACTACGCTTCCAAGCGTTATGCCTTGTTGCTGATTTTTCAGGGAATGGATGCTGCCGGCAAGGACGGCGCCATCCGCCACGTCATGTCCGGGGTCAATCCGCAAGGTTGCGAGGTATTCAGTTTCAAACAGCCGACCGACGACGAACTGGAACATGATTTTCTCTGGCGCACGAGCCGACATTTGCCGGAACGCGGGCGAATCGGCATTTTCAATCGTTCCTATTACGAAGATGTGCTTGTCGTTCGCGTCCATCCCGAAATACTCCGCAGCCAGGAGATGCCGGACAAGTTGATCGAGAAGAAAACAATTTGGGAGGACCGGTATCAGTCGATCGTGGATTTGGAGAAACATCTCCACCGCAACGGCACCTTGATCATCAAGTTTTTTCTCCACTTGTCAAAGGGCGAACAACGAAGGCGATTCCTGGAGCGCATCGATGAGGCGGACAAGAATTGGAAATTCAGTCTTGCTGACATTCACGAAAGGAAATACTGGCCGCGTTATGTCAACGTGTATGAGGCTTGCCTGACCGCTACCAGCACCCATCACACCCCCTGGTATGTCGTCCCCGCCGATGACAAGGAGAACGCCCGGCTGATTATTTCTCAAATTGTGCTTGATACGCTTGATGATCTTAGAATGGCCTATCCCAAGACCACAGCGAAACGCCGGCGGGAATTGAAATCCATCCGCAAGTTGTTAACGAAGTAACATTTGAATTATGGCCGCTTATTTGATGCTCGCTGCCAAGGTGAATATAATTCCTCGATTGCAAGGACATGAGCATGACAGAAAGTAACCCTCAACTCACGAATCCTGCGGCAGAGCAAAGAAAGGCGGAGTATCCATTATGAATCCCACTGTCGGCCAGCCCAAAGCGCCCGAATCAGAGCCGGGGTCCAAGCCCGACTCCAAGGACGATCTGAAATCCCTTCCCATGCCGGAACTGCAGGCAAAGTTGGCGTCGTCGCCGGATGGCCTCAGTCAAGCTGAGGCGCAGAAAAGGCTGACCCAATACGGGCCTAACGAGATTGAAGAAAAAAAGACCAATCCGTTCCTCAAATTCCTGACCTATTTTTGGGGTCCCATCCCGTGGATGATCGAAGTGGCGGTGATTCTGTCGGGCGTGGTCCGGCACTGGCCGGATTTTTTCATCATCCTCCTTTTGCTTGTCTCCAACGCCGTGGTCGGATTCTGGGAAGAACGCCAGGCGGGCAACGCCATCGCCGCCCTGAAGGCCAGGCTGGCCATCAACGCCCGCGTCAAACGGGACGGCAAGTGGATCACTCCGCCGGCGCGCGAGTTGGTGCCAGGCGACGTCATCCGCATGCGCCTGGGGGACATTGTGCCGGCGGATGCCCGCCTGCTGGATGGCGACCCGGTGGAGGTGGATCAGTCCGCGCTGACGGGAGAGTCGTTGCCCGTTGAGCGCAAACCTGGCGAGGCGGTGTTTTCCGGTTCGATCATCCGCCAGGGTGAAATCGGTGCATTGGTCTATGCCACAGGCGCGAACACCTTCTTCGGCAAAACGGCGCAACTGGTGCAAGAGGCCCACACTGTCAGCCATTTTCAAAAGGCTGTGCTGAAGATTGGCAATTACCTGATCATCCTGGCAGTGGCTTTGGTCGCGGTGATCATTGCGTTTGCGATCTTCCGCGGCGACCCGATCCTCACCACATTGCAGTTCGCATTGGTGCTGACCGTGGCCGCGATTCCCGTGGCCATGCCGACGGTGCTGTCGGTCACGATGGCGGTCGGCGCGCGCCTGCTCGCCAGGAAACAGGCGATTGTGAGCCGGTTGGTGGCCATCGAGGAATTGGCGGGCGTGGACGTGTTATGCGCGGACAAGACCGGCACTTTGACACAGAATAAGTTGACGCTGGGTGACCCGTTCAGTGTCAACAATATCCCCGCCGATCAAGTGATCCTCCACGCTGCGATGGCGTCGCGCGCGGACAATAACGACACCATTGATTTGGCCGTGCTGGGCGGACTGAATAATGATCAGGCCTTGAAAAGCTACCAAGTGATTCATTTCCAGCCGTTCGACCCGGTGCATAAACGCACCGAGGCCACTGTCAAAGGCACGGACGGGAGGACGTTCAAAGTGACGAAGGGGGCGCCCCAGGTGATTTTGGAATTGTCGGCCAATGCCGGTCAGGTGAAATCCGCCGTGGAGAAGGCGGTCAACGATTTCGCGGCGCGCGGCTTCCGTTCGTTGGGCGTGGCGCGGACCGAGGGAGAAGGCCCATGGCAGTTGCTGGGTGTGCTGCCCCTGTTCGATCCGCCTCGGGAAGACGCCAAATCCACCATCGCAACCGCGTTGGCGATGGGTGTCAAGGTCAAGATGGTGACGGGCGATCAACTGGCCATCGCCCAGGAAACCGCCAAAAAGTTGGACATGGGTACAGCCATTCTCGATGCCTGCGGCCTGGGCGACGTAAAACATCAAGAGACGACGCCGGTGGCCGAGTCCATCGAGAAGGCCGACGGTTTTGCCCAGGTGTTTCCCGAACACAAGTTCCACATTGTGGATGTCCTGCAAAAACGCGGCCACATCGTCGGCATGACGGGCGACGGGGTCAATGACGCTCCCGCGCTCAAGAAAGCCGACTGCGGCATCGCCGTTTCGGGCGCAACGGACGCGGCGCGCGCGGCGGCGGCCATCGTGCTGATGACGCCCGGCCTGTCGGTGATCATCGATGCGATCCAGGAGAGTCGGAAGACTTTCCAGCGGATGAACAGCTACGCGATCTACCGCATTGCCGAGACATTGCGCGTGCTTTTCTTCATGACGCTGGCGATCCTGATCTTTAACTTTTATCCATTGACGGCGGTGATGATCGTCATGCTGGCGTTGCTCAACGACGGCGCGATCCTGTCCATTGCCTATGACAATGTTCATTACAAGGATCAGCCCGAGGCCTGGAATATGCGACTGGTGCTAGGGATCTCCACGGTGCTGGGCGTCGTCGGGGTCGTCTCCTCCTTCGGCATGTTTTATCTCGGTGAGCGCGTCTTTCGTTTCGACCATGCGCACATCCAGACATTGATGTACCTGAAGTTGTCTCTGGCCGGACATCTGACAATTTTCCTGACGCGCACGCGCGGCCCGTTCTGGTCCATCCGCCCTGCGCGGATATTATGGGTGGCGGTGCTCGGAACGCAAATCGTAGCTACGTTGATTGCGGTTTATGGGGTGTTTATGACGCCGCTGGGCTGGGGTTGGGCGCTGTTCGTTTGGGGCTACGCGCTGGCTTGGTTCCTCGTGAATGACCGCGTGAAACTGCTGGCGTATCGGATTTTTGATCCCGTCAAAGCCAAGAGCCCGTCCGATTTGCTCCCGAAGATCTCCAAGCGTGCCTATGAACTGTACGAGCAGCGAGGCCGCCAGGACGGTCGAGCCGTTCAGGACTGGGGCCACGCGGAGCGCGAAATTCGGAAAGCAGAAGTCCATAAATAAACCGACGCGAATCGCACAGCGTGCATTACAGAAAGACTGAAGATGAAAATCAATTCAAAGGATTTCCGAGCGCGGCCCGGAGAGAAGGTCAAACTCAAAGAGTGGCCGGCGATTGAGCAGCCCTCTTGCAATGCGAATCAAATCAAAGGAGTCCAAAATGCCCATTCAACTCAATGAAGAAAACGGCGGGAAGATTCTCGTCGTCCATGTCAGCGGAAAGTTGACAAAAGCAGATTACGAACAACTGGTGCCGGAGTTCGAGCGACTCGTCCAGCAGCATGGAAAACTGCGTTTGCTATTCGATATGACAGGCTTCCACGGCTGGGAACCTGGCGCGCTATGGGAGGACATCAAGTTCGATGTCAAACACCACGCAGACATTGAGCGCCTCGCGATGATCGGGGACAAGAAGTGGGAGCGCGGCATGGCGACTTTTTGCAAGCCATTCACAAAAGCGACAATCCGATACTTCGATCATGCTGAGTCCGCTCAGGCGCGAAAATGGTTATGCGAATCCTCCTCCTGCTGCTCCGAGCCAGCGAACTCCGACAAAGATGAAGGCGTGAGAGACCTGAAGTCCCTCCAGGAGTCAGATCCATTCGAGCAAACGGCGCAGCGTTTGACAACTTTCTAAATCTTAGGCGATTTTATTTCGCCGGAGAAAATCAATTTTTTGTCCTGATAATCCAAATACTTGGATTGTTTGCCCCAATTCAATTTGAAAGCGACCGATCGGTGGTGGCCCGCCCTATGGCCAATACTGAACGAGCGACGGAGTGATTTAATCCATTTATTTGAAGCCTCTTTTCATTAGTATACCGGCCGAACATCGAAATGACGCGGTCGTTCTTCAAATTTAATTATGTGGAAACGGATAGCTCAACAGCCTGGTTTAAGACAGATTCCGGAAATTGGCGAAGGGGCCACCTATCTTCGGAAATGGGGACTCATCGGTATCCTGATTGGCGTCGGGGCCGGCCTGGGAGCGTTGGCGCTGATCTGGTGCATCAACCTGGTCAAGCATTTCGTGCTCGGCACGCTGGTTGGATACATTCCTCCGCTCCCAGGCGGAGAAGGGGGTATGAGCCAGTATTCATTTCACATGAGCCGCCCCTGGATGCTCCCTCTGGTCACGACCGCGGCTGGTTTGGTGGGTGGCTTTCTTACCTGGAAATTCGCACCGCAAACCGCAGGAATTGGCACGAATGCCGCGATTCGGGCATTCCATAATAGCGAGAAGCTCAACTTCAAGACTTCGATCTTCAAGCTGATCACTTCGGCCATCACCATCGGCGGAGGTCTCACGTCTGGACGGGAAGGACCGATTGCCCAGATCGGTGCCTCCACCGGAGCCAGCATTGCCAAACTCCTCAAACTTTCTGCGCGGGAACAAAACATTGCCCTGGCTGCGGGGCTAGGCGCCGGCATCGCCGCGATCTTTAAGGCGCCGCTGGCCGGAGCCATCATCGCTGCGGAGATTTTTTACAAGGAGGATTTTGAAGTCGAGGCATTGGTGCCCGGGTTGATCGCTGCCGTGGTCGGCTACACCATTGTCGGAGCCGCTACAGGATTTCAGCCAGTGTTCACCCCGCCGCCGGAGGCGACACAGTTTGACCACCCGTGGACCTTGATTCTGTTTGCTTTGTTGGGGGTCGGCTGCGCTCTGTTGGCGCGGTTTTTGTTCACCGTCTATTTTCATCTTGAAAAGTTCTTCAAGCGTTTCCCTCTGTGGGTTGCCGCAGCCATTGGCGGTTTTTGCACCGGCATCATCGGTCTCCTGGTTCCTTCAGTCATTGGAAACGGCTATGGGTGGGCGCAATTTGCCATTTCCCAAGACGTGCAGTTGTTGCCGCCGCTCATGCTGTTGCTGGCGGCGATTGCTGAAATCGTGGGGGCGTCGTTAACGTTAGGCTCAGGCAATTCTGGAGGCATCTTCGGTCCGTGCGTGGTCACCGGCGGGATGTTCGGCGGGGCATTCGGTTATGGGGCAGCCTATCTCTTTCCGTCCGCAGTGCCGCATCCAGGGACTTATGCGATCGTCGGCATGATTGCTTTCTTTGCCGCTGCCGCCAAAGCGCCCATTTCCACGATCATTATGATTTCCGAAATGACCGGCGGTTATGGGCTGTTAGGTCCAGCCATGTTCGCCGTGGTCACGGCGTTCATTCTTTCAGGGAAACGAACGATCTTTCCCGCCCAGGTCAACAGCCGTCTCGACTCCCCTTTCCATGCGGACGAGTTCGAGCCGATTGTGCTTTATCATGTCAAGACCGCCGATGTCATGATTCACCTGCCGGTCTATGTGAACGCGAATGCTTCCGCGAGCGAGGCCATGAGTTTGATGGGAGATTATGGTTTGGCCAGTTTACCAGTGGTGGAGCAGAGCAAGTTGTCTGGAAAGGTTACAATCCTGGCTATCCATCGGGTAGCCGAGAAGGAGCGTCAAAACGTGAAGATCAAGGACATCATGTCTCGCGATGGGTCCACGGCTTATCCGGATGAAGACCTTTTCACCATTCTGAAGCGATTTGCCGCCAAGGATGTCGGCAATTTGCCGGTAGTGACGCGTGAGAAACCCGATTGCCCCATCGGCCTGATTACCCGCTCCGGACTCTGGGACGCATTGGAAACGGCCAAGGAAGAACGTGCCGGACGGCTCGCCAGGACAATAACGGACTCGCAATCTAGCGCGCCAAATCTCTCCGTTTAATGCCCCCCAATGTGCGTTTTGGAGGGACACATTCTTCACTCCTGCTTGGGCCATTCACGATGGTGCATTTTCCCGTCGATCTCGCTCCTCGATGGATCAACGGTGGGATTTACGGGTGTCTGTCCATGCCGAATAACTTTACCCACCAATCCGCCAATCCACTTGCGCGTTTGCCTCAAACAAAATATCCCACCCACGCAGGCCCCGACAAACGACTGCCAGATAAGTGCTCCTGCACCGGGATCGATATAAGCCAAAGTATGCACGAATTATTTTTTGGTCTGGAGATTCAGCGGTAACATGATGTCATCCGTCAGATTGAAGATAGTCTTGTCTCAGCCAACGCAATCGTCTGCCCTGCCGGAATCCATTTCAAACCCGGCTCATGTATTTGCCAGTTCATCCTTTTATTAAGCTTGTCGGCATAAGGTTTGAAAAGCCACTGGGTGCAACCCAACACCAGAAAAGACGCAAAAGGTTCCAAGATGGTTACAAAAATGAACCAAATCGGCGTATAGACCATCAGAAAGCCCCTGGTCCACCGTTTCGAGGTTAACGGTTGCCAACGTTTCTTGCACGGATCCTGGAAAGTTTTATGCCCATCCGGTTCGTTGCCAATCTTCAGTTCGGCTTCTTATTGAAGAGCCAGCCCCATTTGGCATCGAGTTTCAAGATATACGAGTAGGAAATGGCAAGCATCTCGCAAAATTGGCTGTCCACGGTGTAATCAAAGTGATTCAAGTCCACGTGGTTCCCTTCCTGAAGATGCATTTTAACTGTAGTTTTCCAATCCTTCTCTCGGCAATCAATTTTCACCAAGTGCATGCATTAATATAATGCCACGCTCCTTGGAATGGGCAATTCCAATTGGCCCGCGCTGTCAACGAACCGGAAGGCTTGCTTGGACGCGACAAGCACCCACCACACGCCTTGGTATGTTGTTCCGGCTGATGACAAGGAGCAGGCCCGGTTGGTTGTTTCCCAAATTGTCCTTGATACGCTTAATGGACTGAAAATGTCATATCCCAAGACTACCGCGAAACATCGGCGGGAACTGAAATCCATAAGCAAACGGCTCTGAAGGCAACCCCGGTAAAACTTGCAGGCGCTTACACCTGGCACAACCTTTTCGAGCCACGCAAATAGCCGGATATCAATAAAGATCGGTGAATATGCTCCGCTGGCTGCATTCCTTACTGCCCCACATCCCTCATTACGGATTTGTTCTCGTCTTCATCGTCGTGTTTTTGAACGACATTGGTGTTCCCATGCCGGGAAAAACGATTCTTATTGGCGTGGGAGTTTTCTTGGGGAAAGCCGAGGGTTCGCTGTGGCAACCTATGGCAGCCGGAACAGCGGCGGGTTTCCTGGGCGGCAGTTGTGCCTTTTGGCTGGGACGGAGGTTGGGCCATGGCGGCTTGGGAAAAATTCGCTGGCTCCATCTTACGGATAAAAAACTAGCGTGGCCCGAGCGATTTTTCAAACGACACGGAGCAAAGGCTGTTCTTATCGCCCGGTTTATCCCCTTGTTCCCGCCCTTCGCGGCCAACCTATTGGCAGGCATGACGAAAATGTCATGGCGAACTTTTCTTTTCTACAACATCACGGGCTCGGCGGTCTGGGCTCCCAGTTACATCCTGATCGGATATTTGTTTGCGCAGAAGTGGAAAGTTCTCGAAGCCTGGTTGGGTCCAACGGCGCTTTACCTGATTCTGGCGGGGATAGCCCTCATCTTTCTGGGTGTGACTTTCAGACGTTCCGCATCCAAGTTTTTGGCGCACGCTTTTTCCAAAAAACATAAACGCAAATGATAGATGGCATAAAGTAATCATCCCAACCTGATCGCCAAACGGGCGGAAGCCAGCGTTTCTCATTCGAGATGTTTGTGGACCAATGCGCACAGCTTCATGGCCAACTGATCCTTCATGCAGTAGTAAACACGCTGGCCATCTTTTCGGCGCGCCAGGATGCCAGCTCCGGCGAGCAAAGCGAGATGCTTGGAAACATTGGCCTGGGTCGCGGCAACCGCCTCAACAATCTCGTTCACCGTGCGCGGTTCGCCGCACACGGCCTGCAAAATTCTCAGGCGCATCGGTTCGCCCAGCAAACGAAACCGCAGGGCAACCTGCTCCAACTGGTCTTCGGACAACAAATGTTTGGTCTTTCCGGTTGACATATGCTTAATTAGTTATATGTTCATACCACGATTATGAATACTTCGCAAGTAAAAACGTCCATTCAACCGCTGGAACTTCAACGCCTGCTGGCGACGGGCGCCCCAGCGCAATTGCTCGATGTCCGCACTCCGGGCGAGTTCGCCACGGCGCACGTGCCGGGCGCGAAGCTGATCCCGCTCGATGACCTCAAACCGGACGCTTTTCGACGGGAGCGTGGGGCGGAGGAAATTCCGGTTTATGTGCTCTGTCAATCCGGTGGACGTGCCCGCAAGGCAATTGAAAAGCTGGAACGGGCCGGGGTTCAGGGCTGCGTGCTGGTCGAAGGCGGCACACAGGCCTGGATCGACGCAGGACTGCCGACCGAACGCACTAAGAGCAGCGCCTTGCCGCTGATGCGCCAAGTTCAAATCACCGTTGGCTTTGTTTCGGCTGTAGGCGCGGCTCTGGCGCTCGCGGTCAACCCGCTCTTCGCTATCATCCCGCTGGTGATGGGGGGCGGACTCCTGTTTGCCGGTCTCACCGGAATATGTGGATTAGCGCTCTTGCTCGCGAAAATGCCCTGGAACCGCGCCCAAGGCTGCGGATCGTGTTGTGAAACGAAAGGCGGAGCCTAATTTATGAAAAATCCTCTTCGCATCGTGATCGTTGGGGGTGTGGCCGGAGGCGCTTCTGCCGCCGCCAAAGCCCGGCGTGTCGATGAAAATGCCAACATCCAGATTTTTGAGCGCGGCCCTTACATTTCCTTCGCTAACTGCGGCCTCCCGTATTTCATCGCGGGCGAAATTGATGACCGCTCCAAGTTGATCGTCATGACACCGGAAAGATTTGGGGAGCGTTCGCGCGTCCGGGCTCACGTCAACCATGAAGTTCTTTCGATCAATCGCTCCGCGAAAACCATTTGTGTCAAGGAGCCGGACGGCAGACAACGCGACGTGCCTTATGACAAACTCGTCCTGAGTCAGGGCGCAAAGGCAATCGTGCCGAGCATCCTTGGCGCAAACTTGCCGCATGTTTTCACACTGCGCGATATTCCGGATATGGACCGAATCGCCACCTTCGTCAACGAAGGAAAACCTCGTCATGCGGTGGTGATCGGCGGCGGATTTATCGGATTGGAAATGGCGGAAGCGTTTCACCATCGCGGATTGCATGTGACCATTGTTGAGCGTAATCCGCACATTTTGCCATTGTTAGACCGCGACATGGCAGCTCATCTGCAAAATCAAATCCGCCAAGCTGATTTCGACTTCAAAACCAGCGTCGAAGCATCGCGGTTCACTGGCGACGGCGTGGAGTTCGCCGATGGTAGCCGATTGCCAGCCGACTTGATTTTAATGAGCGTGGGTGTAAAAGCGGAGGTGGAACTGGCGAGAGCGGCAGGCTTGGAAATAGGCGAAACTGGTGGGGTGAAAACCAACGGTCGTCTGGAGTCGTCTGACCCGAATATTTATGCTGTTGGCGACGCAGCAGAAACGATGCACGCTCTGACTGGGGCACGGGCGCGAATTGCGCTGGCAGGCCCGGCCAACCGACAGGGACGAATCGCTGGAGCCAATGCCGCTGGTGGGCACCTGATCTATCCCGGAGCGATGGGCACTTCGATCGTGCGGGTTCTGAACATGACCGCCGGGTTTACCGGCCTCAACAGCGCTCAAGCCATGAAGGCGGGCTTCACTTTTTTCACAAGCCTCACGCGAGACAACAGTCATGCGCATTATTATCCCGGCGCAAAACCCGTCTTGATCAAAATTGTTGCGGAAGAAGGCACCGGACGCTTGCTTGGTGCGCAGGTCCTGGGTGAGCGTGGTGTTGACAAACGTGTGGATGTTTTGGCGACGGCCATCACCGGCAAAATGAGCGTGTTCGATCTGGAAAATCTTGACCTGGCCTATTCGCCTCCGTTCGGCTCGGCGAACGATCCTGTTAACACGGCAGGATTTGTGGCCAGCCATATTGCGCGAGGCGACCTTGCGACAATTGCGCCCGAAACCTGGAAACCCGATGGTGAATACCTCTTGGATGTTCGCGATGCCGATGAAGTCGAGGAATTCGGTAAGCTCAAAAATGCGGTGAACATCCCCCTGGCGCAACTGCGCGACCGGCTGGCGGAATTGCCGCACGACCGCCGCATCGTCACCTACTGCCAGAAAGGGCAACGCGGTTATCTGGCAGCATGTGCCCTCCACGGACACGGGTTTGAAGATGTGGCAAATCTTCGTGGTGGATTCCTTCAGTTCAAACTGCTCGACCCTGAAAATGAATTGATGCCGTAGCCCCCTCCAGCGTAAGCCGTCCACGAACCCCAACTCTTTTGCACTGTCGTTGGCAAAAATTCCATCCCGTCTGAAAATGGTGGGCTTACCAGCCATTTCCCGGAGTCCTCGGCCGCATAATCTGTTGGTTGATTGCCATGATACATCTGGCCCCGGCCGGATTGAAATCCCGCCGCAACTCGCTGCTGGAGATCTTGCCTTTGCGCCACCAACTGCGGGACCTGCGCCGAAGTCCCATCCGGCTTGAAAACCATTACTCCAGCCACGGATTCAGAGGAGCGAACCAGCATCGGCTGGTGGCCCGACGAATTTGAATAATATTCGCAGGTGCCAGAATCTGGGAATTACAATATTCTGATGATCGGCCCGCCCGGTACCGGCAAATTCAAGGGACTGGAACTTGCATATCGCTCGACGTCACGACGCCCAGTCGCTCGTGCGCAATCACGAGGCACGGATTGAGACCGTAAGGCGGGTCACATTGCGAATCGAAAACAACTGGGGAAAGGCCTTGGGCCTGCCCGAACGTTTCCGAGATCCAGGTTTGAAGCCGCCGGTCGAGCAGGGAAAGTTTGGCTCCATCTCGGGTGTTAGAAGTGGCCCCTTTTGTTGAACTACGTGTTGAACTAAAAATCTCAAAAATGGCCGTGTTGAACGACTTTTCCTCCACTAGATTCATTATGCCACAGATGCACAAGCCTTGCGTAAAGCCTTGAATATCAGGAAAAAGGTCGCATTTTTGGGATTTAGGCGAGGGATGTGGCAGTTAGGAATGTAGGTTTAGCAAACCCGCGAAATGGACCGTTCAGTTATATCCGAAACATGTTTAATACAAACCACTTATGATTCTATGTATCACCTCTCCGACCGGGGCTCGAGCCGCGTAACTTTGGCCACCGCCTGGCTGGAGCACAATTCTGTTTTATCGAAAAATACGATAAAACTTGCAAAAGATTCAACTTTGATTCACATATAGCCCATGATTATCGAATTTCGCGTTCAAAATCATCGCTCCTTCCGCAAGGAGCAAACCTTCAATTTAGCCGCGAGTAATTACGACAAGTCTCTCGCGGAGAACCTGATCACCCCTGACTTGGCTGGTCTAAGCGATACGCGCATCATCAAAGCGGCAGCGCTTTATGGACCGAATGCTGGGGGAAAGACCAACGTATTGTTGGCTTTGCGCTTCCTTCGCTGGCTGGTAGTGGAATCGGCTACCGGTCAAAAGCCGGAGGCAAAGCTGCCCGCCGAGCCGTTTCGTCTGGATCGAGAGTCCCTCGAAGCGCCAACGACTTTGGATATCACTTTCGTGGCTGAGAATGTCCGCTACGAGTTGGCAGTGGCGGTTACGAAGCAGCGGGTGGTGCAAGAGCGCCTCGTCGCGTATCCATCCGGACGCGCGCAAGTATGGTATGACCGCGTTTGGAATGAGGCGACGAAACATTACGATTGGTTGCCAGAGAAGCCGACTGATTTTCATCGTGATCCCGGAATCGTTGAGAAGACACGTGAAAATGCCCTGTTCCTCTCAACGGCGGCGCAATGGAACAACTCGCAGGTTGCGCCGGTATATCAGTGGTTCTCATCAAGCCTCCAGTTCATGAATCTTGGGGCAGAGGGGGCTCAATTGTCTCACGAATTTACAGCCCAGATGGTGAATCGCTCCGGCGATGCCCGGAAATATATCACTGGTTTATTGCGGTCTGCCGATCTCGGCTTGACAGATGTGGAAGCCGCCCAAGAGTCACCGGACGCCGATGCGCAAAAGTTTTTTGGAGCGATGCGGAATTTGGTGCGTGATGCGGGAGCTCCGCCGGGCTTGTTTCCGGAACGATTTTGGCAAGTCACTTTCCAGCACGAAGGCAACGGCGGTGAACACTTTCCTATCAATTGGGCCGATGAATCTGCCGGGACGCGGCGCTTCTTTAGTGTGCTTGGCCCATGGTTGGCGCTGGTCAATAACGACAGCGTGCTCGGCCCGTGGCAAGGGCTGGTCAACAGAGGTCAAGTCCTCTGTGTGGATGAACTCGAAACCAGTTTGCATCCCTCACTTGCGGCCGAACTGCTGCGGTTGTTGTTTAAGCTCACGAATGTTCAATCCCGATCGCAGCTGTTGTTCACCACGCACAATCCACTTTTGTTGGACATGACCTTATTGCGCCGCGATCAAATCTGGTTCGCTGACAAGAATCAGGAAGGCGAGTCGTTCCTTTATCCACTAACGGACTACAAGCCGCGGGCGGATGAATCACTCATGCGGGGTTATTTGTCGGGGCGTTATGGGGCTGTGCCGTTCATTCCACACGGCCTGGTTGAGAGCGAATCGTCGGACGTGAAAACGGGGGAGGTCGAACATGCCGGCTAGTCGTGGGCCACTCAGGCCTCACGAAGAACGACAGAATTACGCCCGGCGCGAGCAGATGCAGCCACCGCCAGGCGAGCCGTCCTTGGGCGACTCGTTTCTGATCGTTACCGAAGGCGAAGTGACCGAAAAACTGTATTTCGAGTCGGTTCGCGCAACTCTGCAGATGAATCCAGTCACCGTGCATGTAGTGCATCCCCATTACACCGATGCCGAGGGCTTGGTGCGCGCGGCGATGGACATGTATGAACTTGACAGAGATGGCAAACGACGGGCGCGCGCGGCTTCGGGCAACCGCGCCGTAAAAATATTCGATCATGTGTGGGTATTATTCGATACCGATGTTTCCGCGCGGCAGAATCAGCTAGAGCCGGCTTTGGAGTTGGCGCGTAACCAGAATATCCACATTGGCCATTCGACACCCAGTGTGGAGGTCTGGCTGTTACTCCATTTCCGCGACCGACCAGGCCCATTTTTGACCAGCGATGCTGCGGAGCAGGCCGTCAGTGCGGCGTGGGGACAACACTACGACAAGAGCGCGGCAACCTTCCGCAAGTTGTGGCAGTCCCTCAGGACCAGCATTCCTGCTGCGGTGAATCGTGCAATGCAGGTGCGGGAATACCACAGCGGCGCAGGCACCGAATTTCCACCGAACCCTTCGACAGAGTTGGATCTGTTGGTGCGCGCCCTCGATGCTTCGGTGCGACCCGAACTCCGATTCATCCATTGACCATGCCCACCTTGCCAAATTCCGCCGAAGCCCGCGCCAAGCTCGTGGAAGCACTGAAGCTTGATTTGCTCGGCCCGCACCTGAACCTCTCCACCCCCGCACATCGCCACAACGGAAAACAATGGCGCCATGAAGAAAAACAACAATTGGGCTTTCAGGCAAAATATCCGGGGCCAAAGATGCAGTTGCGACCAGTGGACATGCGGTTTAGTTATCGCCAGAGCTTCGATGCGCCTTCGCCTGATGCGTATGAAACGCTGCTGTGGGACGTGATGAAGAACGACGCCACGCTCTTCATGCGGGCCGATCAGGTGGAGGCTGCGTGGCAGTTGTTGATGCCAGTGCTCGAGGTCTGGGCCGAGGCGCCGCCCAGCGATTTCCCCAATTACGCTGCCGGCACGTGGGAGCCTGAAGAGAGCAAGGGGCTGCTGGCTTGCGGGCACAGTTGGCCTCTGCCGGCCGAATTGGTGGGACAGTGCAAGAAAAGGGGCAAGAATTCGTGACTCAAAAAAAAATGAAAACGCAGATCGAATACACCATCGTCGCGATGCCTTTTCACGCCGATGCGGCAACCCACGACGAGCTGGCGCAGAAAGTTAACGAAAAACTCAGCGCTGGCTACGAACTGTATGGTCCGCCGTTCTTCAGCGAGGAGATGATGTACCAGGCCATGACGAAGCCAATTCCGCCGAACTGACCGGCGAACAACAAAAATGGTTGCGGCATGACTGACTTTTTCTTTGCTCGTTCGCAGATGGCCATGTCGCTGGCCTTCCACATTATCTTCGCAGCCCTGGGTATCGGGATGCCGTTGCTCATGGCCATTGCGGAGGGCATGTATCTGCGCACCAGCAAACCGGTTTATCTCGATCTCAGCAAACGATGGTCGCGCGGCACGGCTATTCTCTTCGCGGTGGGCGCCGTCTCCGGCACAGTGCTGTCTTTCGAGCTCGGCTTATTATGGCCGGGGTTCATGAAAAAGGCCGGTGCGATTATCGGCATGCCATTTTCTCTGGAAGGTTTCGCCTTTTTCACCGAAGCGATTTTTATCGGCGTCTATCTCTATGGCTGGAATCGCCTCTCGCCACTGACGCACTGGCTTTCGGGATTGATCGTTGCGGTCAGCGGGATTTTCTCCGGTATTTTCGTGGTGACAGCCAATGCCTGGATGAACGCTCCCGCGGGCTTCAAAATGGTTGACGGCCAGTTCATCGAGATTGACCCGATCGCGGCCATGTTGAATCCGGCCAGCTTGCATGAAGTGCTGCACATGACGCTGGCGGCATTTGTGGCGACGGGCTTCGCGGTGGCGGCGGTCCATGCGTTCTTTCTGCGACGCGACCGGGACAATCTTTTTCATCGCTGCGCACTGGGCATTGCGCTGGCGGTTGCGTGTGTCAGCATCCCCCTGCAAATTCTCAGCGGCGACTACAGCGCCCGCGTGGTGGGCCGGTTGCAACCAGCCAAACTGGCGGCCATGGAAGCTGATTACCGAACGCAAACGGGAGCGCCCTTGCTCCTGGGTGGAATTCCGAACAATGAGACGCGCACTACCGACTATGCGCTCAGTATTCCGGCCGGATTGAGTCTGCTTCTTGATGATGACCCCAACGCCAGGGTCGTCGGGCTGGAAGAGTTCCCGCAAACCAATTGGCCCAATGTGCGCATTGTTCATTGGTCGTTTGACCTCATGGTTGCCGCAGGAATGGCCATGCTGGCATTGGCCGCGTGGTCGGGCTGGCTCTGGTGGAAAGGCCGGCCCCTGGCTGGTCACCCGCGGCTGTTGTGTGCATTGGTGGCGGCCGGACCTCTGGGGTTTGTGGCGATTGAAGCTGGCTGGATCGTGACCGAGGTCGGACGCCAACCTTGGATCATTTACGGTGTGATGCGAACTGAAAACGCCGTCACGCCGATGCCTGGGATTGTGGTGCCTTTTGTCATTTTCACGGCATTATACATTTTTCTCGCCTTCATTGTTTTCTTCCTGTTGCGCCGCCAGTTTATAGAGACAGCGGGTCCCGTTTCCGAAACTTCCGCGACTTCAACCCATGCTTGAACTCACCGTTGCCATTTTCATGTTGCTGTCATTGATCCTGTATGCCCTGATGGGCGGAGCGGATTTTGGCGGCGGCATGTGGGATTTGCTGGCGGTCGGCCCGCGCGCTGTGCGGCAGAGGAAAGCCATCGCCGACGCGATCGGCCCCATTTGGGAGGCCAACCATGTCTGGTTGATTCTGGTGGTCGTGTTGCTGTTCACCGGGTTCCCGGCTGGTTTCGCCGGGATGATGACGGCGTTAAACATTCCGTTGACTGCCATGCTCATCGGCATCGTGCTGCGCGGCTCGGCTTTCATTTTCCGCAAATACGACTCCCGGTCGGACGCGACCCAAAGCCACTGGAGCGAGGTGTTTGGCGTCGCCAGCTTTTGCACCCCGTTTTTCCAGGGCATCATCCTTGGGGCCTTGGCCACGGGTCAGATTCGCCTTGTCAATGGTCAGGTGGTTAGTGGTTTCTTCGCGGGCTGGTTGACGCCGTTCGCGATTGCCTGTGGCGTGTTCGCGTTGGGGCTGTTTGCGTTTCTGGCGGCCACCTACCTAACGATTGATACGCAGGATCAGCCCGATCTACAGAATGATTTTCGGCGACGGGCGCTTTGGTCTGGCGTGGCCCTGGGCCCAATTGCCGGCGTGGTTTTTCTCACCTCCAAACAAGGCGCGCCGGAGATGTATCATGGATTGATGCACTGGTGGGCGCCGCTGCTTCTGGTCTCGACGAGCTTGATGTCCGTGGCGGCGTTGGTGGCTTTGTGGCGGCGGTGGTTTGCCCTGGCGCGAATAGCCGCCATCAGCCAGGTTACACTCATTCTTGTCGGGTGGTGCCTGGCGCAATATCCCAATCTCGTCACGCCGGACCTCACCGTCAGCAATGCTCACGCACCTGAAATCACTTTGCGCTTGCTGGTCCTGGCTTTGGGGGCCGGCGCCATTGTCCTCCTGCCCTCTTTGGCGTTCCTGTTTTACCTTTTTAAAGGCAAGGAAACGCGTTGATTCCCCGGTAGGGTTTCACCCCATAGGAAAGTCTCAGCCCAGCGCCTAGCGTTACCCGGTGTCGGGCTGCGCAGCTAATGACTGCTTTTCCAGGTGAAGCAGCTGCCAGGCCGCCCGAGTGAGCAAATCAAAGCGACTATGAAAACTTTGTTTACGGCGGAAGCGATTTCCAAAGGTGGACGTTCAGGGACCATTCAGACGCCGGATGGGTTGCTGAATGTCACGTTGGGAAATCCGCTGGAAAAAGGCGCGGAGAAACGCGGACCCAATCCCGAACTGTTATTTGCGGGCGCATATTCAGCCTGTTACCACGGCGCCTTGAAAAATGCGGCCAAAAAGCTCGGCACCCCGGTTGAGGATTCCACGGTGCGAGCGCTGGTAAGTCTGATCGAAGATGAAAAGGGTGGCTACCGTTTGGCGGTGGAATTGCATGCGCAACTCCGTGGAATTGATCACGCCCAAGCTCAACGCATCATGGATGAGGCCCACAAGACCTGCCCCTATTCCAAAGCCCTGCGCGGCGACACTTCCGTCAAGTTGATGGTGGACTAAACGCGCGAACACTTTTGTCGTCGAGTTGGCGGCGGATCCAAACGAAAAACAACAAATCACCCATTATTATGACAACACTCGAAGTCAAAGGCGATTGGAACATCACTAAAGGCAAGTTGAAGCAGAAGTGGGCCAAGCTCACGGATAGCGATCTCCAATACGTGGAAGGCAAACAGGAAGAACTGGTTGGCCGGATTCAGAAACTCACAGGCGAAACCCGCGAAGCCGTCGAAAAAGTGATCAAGGACTCCTCGCACACCTGCGGCTGCGACCACAAGTGAGCCAATATTCCAAGGCGGCGGAAGCGCGAACACCAAGAACATGAAGGATCACGTTTATAAACTCATCGAACTCACCGGCACCTCGACCACCTCGGTCGAAGACGCCGTTGAAAAAGCCATTAAACGCGCCCACAAAACCATCAAGAATTTGTGCTGGTTCCAGGTGGTCGAAACGCGCGGCGCCATCACCAAGGGAAAGGTGGATCACTGGCAGGTGACAATCAAAGTCGGCTTCACCGTGGAAGGTTGAGCGCGGTAAGACCTGAGAACGCGCGGACTGATTTTAACCATTTTATGACCAAAGAAATACAACCACAGAATCGAGTATCACTCGCGAACAGATGATTCAACTGCTGAACGAGGATCTCGCAGGAGAATACCAGGCGATCATTGCCTACACCGTATACAGCCAGGTCCTCAAAGGGGCCGCTTACACAGACATTGCGCGGGAGTTGGAAGCGCATGCCGGTGAAGAACTGGCGCACGCCATAAAAATTGCCAAGCAGATTGATTATCTGGGCGGTATGCCAGGAGTTACGCCCAAACCGGTCAAAACCTCAAATGATCCGGTCGAAATGCTGCGCGCGGATCTGGAGAACGAACGGACCACGGTGGGGCGTTATCGCGAACGCATCCGCCAGGCCGAAGCGATGGGGGAGTTTGCGTTGAGCGAAACTCTGCGAGCGATCATCGTGCAGGAGCAGGAGCATGAAATTGATCTGGCGGCGGCGCTAGGCATTGAAGTGCCGCCCGCAATAGTGCCTGTTGACGCAAGGAATGATGGAATCTTGGTGAAGGATGCCCATGCCTCAAGGCGATAAATCCAGCTACACGGAAAAGCAAAAGCGTCAGGCGGAACACATCGAAGCCGGCTACGAGAAAAAGGGGGTCCGCACGAAAACTGCGGAAGCACGGGCTTGGGCCACCGTGAATAAACTCAGCGGTGGCGGCAAAAAGAGCGGCTCCGGCCGGAAGAAAACCAATTGAAATATGCCGGCATTAACCACCAAACAAATCAGACTTCATTTAAAAGCCGTCCCGAATTGGTCGAAACGCGCTCAAACAATTTTTCGGACATTTAAGTTTCAGGGATTCTTAAAAAGCATTGATTTTGTCAACCGGATCGCCCGGAGAGCGCAAAAAATCAATCACCACCCGGATATTGATATTCGTTTTGACAAGGTGACGTTGACGCTGACCACACATGACGAAGGAGGAATCACCGAAAAGGACTTCTCCCTTGCCCGGCAATGCGATGACGTTCTCTCCAAGTTTTTTGTGTCGTGATCAACGCAGAATCCAATCCAAGACCATGAAGTCCTTTCCAATCGTGATCCTGGGTGGAGGGGTGGTTGCCGGATATGCGGCCAAGGAGTTCGTCGCCCAGAGCGGCAAAAAAGGGGGCTTGGCCATTGTCACGGCAGAAAATGCGCTGCCCTATGAGCGCCCTCCTCTGTCGAAGGGATTTCTGGCTGGCAAGGAAGAGGCCAGCGACATTCAAATTTCTGACGCCGCTTTTTATCGCAAACATGGGGTTGCTGTTTACCGCAACTTCCTGGTGGAGAAAGTGGATTTTCGCCGCCGCCGTCTCCAAAACGCTTCCGGCAAAGTCATTGGCTTTGATCAATTGCTCATTGCCACGGGTTCGACAGTTCGTCGGTTGAAGGTGCCAGGAGGCAACCGGCCCGAAGTCTTTTATCTTCGGCAGATGAAAGATTCTCAGGCGATCCGCGCGCAGATCAAACGAGGAAAACGGGCCGTGGTGATCGGATCAGGCTTTATTGGAATGGAGGTTGCCTCCGTTCTGGCAAGCCAGGGCGTGCATACCACCATGGTGTTTCCCGACGATCGGGTCTGGAAGCGACTGTTCACGCCGTCCATCTCAACTTTTTTTGAGCGTCAGTTTGCCGGGCATGGCGTCACCTTCATCAAAACCGACAAGGTGGTTGCCTTGACGCATAAAGACCATCAGTGTCAGGTCGTGATGGCATCGGGAAATCAAGTGGCCGCGGATTTCGTCGTGGCGGGAATTGGAGTAACCCCGTCCGTGGAACTGTTTCACCGGACAGCACTGGACACGAGCGACGGCATCAAGGTCAACGAATTCCTTGAAACCAAGGTGCCGGGCGTTTGGGCCGCTGGTGATATCGCCAACTACCCGGATCAAATCTTTCATCGTCCCATGCGGGCGGAGCATTGGGACAATGCAGTCGAGCAGGGACGGGTGGCGATGCGCAACATGATGGGAAAACTTCAGCCGTTCATCCACGTTCCATATTTTTTCTCGGATGTTTTTGACCTCTCCTATGAATTTTGGGGCGATGCGGATGGCCACGACCAAGTCGTTTATCGGGGCGATATGAATCAAAAGCAACTCAGCGTCTGGTGGCTAAAAAAACAAGCCCTTTGCGCCGCTTTGATCATGAACCGTCCGGAAGAGGAGCGGGCTCTTCCCCCTCGCTGGATTTTGCGGCAGCCACGGTTGGACCCGAAGGCGCTCCAAAACACCCGCAACCTGAAGGCACTGGATACCTCCTTCGGGCGCCAGGAATAGCTCCACATTAAATCATGAATCCAGAAGCACCAAATCAGTCGGTTTTGGAGCGGTTCCTTGCGTTGAAGAAAAAGAAATTGCTCTCAGGTATTTCGCCCCGAAAACCAGAGAGGTGGAGTTGGCTGGTGATTTCAATAGCCGACGCGCCGATGCCATACCGTTGAAAAATGCGGATGCCGAAGAATTGAATGTGCAATTGAAGCTCAGGGCCGACCAGTATGAATATCGTTTCGTCGTGAATCAGGCTCGGCCTTAGCGATTGGCGCAAGCTGAACTCGGCGGATGGCGTCTCCAGTCGGGGGTATTCCTCCCCGTCACCGTGTCCGCTCAAAAATTCCGCGCCAGAACCACTCTGAGCGCGCGGCCAGGAACATCAGAACTGAGCGCGCGGGCGGCTGAAACAACGCCCTTTGCACCCACGCCGCCCAGCGCAGTCGCGGGGCAAACCTCTTGTCGCAACGCGCGGCAATCTCGTGCCGCGCTTTGTCCCAAGTCAGTTGGCCGCGACTGAATTCTGAGAGCGGCTCGATGGCCAGTTCCGCGGATTCAAAAGCCATTGACATGCCGTTGCCCGTGACGGGGGGAATCATCGTCAACGCATCGCCGACGCAACACTCATTGCGTTGGGTCGCGCATTCTGGACGCAGGCAAATCCCCGCCACCGAGCAGAAGGAGTCTTCATCGAATCGCGCCTCAGCCACGCGCGAATGCAAAACCGATGCCGTCGGTCCGCCTAGCCAGTCGCGCCAGCGTCGCGCCAGGTCGGGCACAACCGACTTGCTGCGAAACAAGCCGCAGATGTTCACTTCGCCGCCCGGCAATCGGCATAAACCAACATAACCTGCGGGCACAAAGTGCATCTCGAGGTCGGCGTCCAGCGCGACCTCGCGAGCGTGAACTTTGAGACCGAACAACCGCCAGCCGTCCCTCACCGGCTCTGCGCGCCGGCCGTTCGCGCGCACAATTCCAGTTCTGAATTCCCCGCGCCATCGCGCGTCCAAACGCAACTCGCCGCCGAGGCGCAGAAATTCACGGGAGAGCCATTCGTCTAAAATATAACGCGAGACACACAAAGCGGCTTCTGGAAGCGGGCGCGCCACGACCATCCCTTTCTCGACAAAGAACGCCGCGTTCCCCGCGGAACCACCGCCCGCCTTTTGCAACCCCTCCAACAAACCGAGTCGTGCCAGCGAAGCTCTGCCACCGCCGCTGATGAATTCGCCGCAGACGCGGTGTCGCGGATAGCGTCCCGCTTCCCACACCGTGACGGGCACACCGCGTTGGCGCAGACCGATGCCCAGCGTCAAGCCAGCTAGTCCTCCGCCCACAATGGTGACACTCTCACTCATTTTTTTTCGCGACGAAGCAGTGGCTGAACCAGCCGGCGGATTGCTCGCTCAACTGCCATTGGTTATCCCCCGGCCAGAGTGCGGAAAGTTCGCGGCCGACAAAACCCGCGCGCACACTGACGACGGCATCGTGCCTCGTAATCACGTTGCACCTGACGAGATGTAGCAACCGGGAGGCCATGAGCGCGAACGGTGAACGGCGTGGCTCGCATGCAATGAACAGGTTCGTTCTGGCGGCGGCCAGCCGGAACAATGCCGTCAATGATTTGTCTTGGAAATGGTGCAGAAACAAGTTGGCAAACATCATGTCCATGGCGGGAAAAGGTTGCTCGAGCCAGGCAAACACATCGTTCGCCACACTTTCTACGGACCAATTCAACGCGGCGAACGCGCGCCGCGTTTCGGGTGAAACAATATTCTGACGATCGAGCAACGTCACCCGGGCCGCCAGACCAGATTGTGACACGCGACGCGCCAGCCGTAGAAGCAAGGTTCCATCTCCCGCGCCTAGTTCGGCAAGACGGAGCGGTCGCGAGCGCGAGACAGCTTCATCGAGATGATGGTGAAACGCCCGCGACAAAACATCGTCGTGTCCCATGATCGAATTCAACCGCCGCAAATCCGCCCGCGACCCGACAGCCAGCGGATCGGCCGGCGGCAGGTCGTCCAGTAGTTCCGGTTCGACGACACGACACATGGCTCAATCCACCTTCAACAGAGCCCCGTGACAACTGAACCCCGCGCCGAAAGACGACAGCCACCACCAACCGCCGGGCGCGCTCTCCGCCAGCGTCCTCTCCAGCACGAAAAGCACGAACGGGCTGCTGACATTGCCGTAGTCGGACAACACTGCGGCACTCCGGCGCAAATCGCTTTCACTGAGGCCGAGACGTCTTTGCAAGGCGGCCAGTACCTCGCGTCCGCCGGCGTGCAGAATCCAGCCGGTCAAATCCGCGCGCTTTAACTTGGAGCGGTTGAGCATCTCGGTGAGGAGGTTTTCTGCGTGTCCGGCCGCCAGCGCGGGCACCTGGCTGGCCAGGATATTTCTCAACATGCCGTCGTGTTGCTCGAAGCGCAGAAGGTCACGCTCGGCCGGGCTGAGAATACTTCTGGCACTCTTCCACTCCACTTGACGGGCATGAACGGCGGGCTTAACCGACAACACGGCCGCGCCCGCTCCATCGCCGAAAAGGCAGGCGCTGATGAGCACGCCGGGGTCGTTGTCCAGATAAAAAGCCGCGCTGCAAATCTCGACACAGACGGACAAAACATGTTGCGCCCGGCCCGCCGCCAGCAGCGCTTCCGCCATCCTCCAGTTTGGCAACGCGGCGCCACAACCTTGCCCCACCAAATCGAGCGCCACCACGTCGGAGCGCAACCCCAGCCGTTCGCTGACATAGCTGGTGAGTCCGGGACACAGATAACCGGTGCAGGTGCTGATGATGACCCCGTCCACCTCCGCCGGCGCGAGACGGGCCTGGCCCAGGGCGCGTTCGGCGGCTTGGGCGGCGCGCGCGGGCGCGTGCTCTGCGAAGCGGGCATGCAGCGTATCGGGCGTCAGGACAAACATCTCGTCCAAATTCGCCACCGCCAGGTGTCGGGTAGCAATGCCGCTTTCGCCGGACAACACTTTCTTGAGCAACGTGCGGGAGCGTGCATTGAGTTGCGGAAACTGGGGTGACTTCTGCAGCGCCGCCCAACATTCCATCTGCGTGAAACGCCGGGGCGGGACTGCGGTGCCGAGTCCGTTCAAAAACATGGCGCAAGCTAGTGCATAGCCGGGGCAAATTCACGCCCAATGAGCGTGCCAATCATTGCCGGTCCAAGCCCTTTACGAGGGCAAGCCGTTGGCCGGAGTTGGCTTGGAGATTGGCGACGGCAAAACCAAAATGAAAGAGGAGGACATTCCCCGCTATCAAACAAATGAGCAAGGCATCGCGCAGGTGCCGATCACCCACGGCGGCCTTGAGGTTTCATGGCTTTAGGAAAACGGGTGGCAAGTCAGACGCACAACCAGCACTTCATCCAGATTCGAGGCCGGGTCGGTGCTGACCAATAACACCCGCCGGCCAGCATCCGCCAGCGCGATGGCCGAGGCGCACGCAAGCGAGGTCTTGCCCACACCACCCTTCCCTGTGAAAAATAGAAATCGGGTGGGTGATTCCAAGAAGCGAGTCAGATACTGTTCGGTGGAAATGCTCATCTGGAGTCAACACGAACCGCCACAACAGCAACTCGACTTTTCGGACGCGGGGGTCACTTCGGCTTTCAATCCAAACAATGCCGCCAATTCAACCCGTTCGGGATAATGTCCCGTTGCTGTGACCTTGCCGAGGGATGTGGCAGTTAGGAATGTAGGTTTAGCAAACCGCCGGCATTCGGCCACTCTGCCACCTCTCCGTGCTTGATTATAATGACACATTTAGGCCGCATCATGCCACTCGCAGCCTAGAATGTAGGAGGTATGGATGCCGACCGAATTATTGTAACCGATCATGTAGAGATCGCCGGGGCAATCCGCCGCAGCGTTCCGAATAAGGTTCTGGTGGTGGACCCACGATTCATTGACCTGGCTGATCCTGGGTTTAATGCCGACTTCGTACCACAATTCCGGATCATGAACCCCAAGGTCGAAAAGACCGTTCGCAATCTGGGCGGTGAAATCGTTTGCGCCCTGCCACCACGCATTCCAATTACAGCCAACATTCTGCTTTATACCGCTGCTTTTACGCTGCAAAGCCGCCCGGCCTCCTTGTTGTACGCCCCCCTTCACAGCCTTCAACCCGAGGCGATACAGCAGGCACTGGCGGACGCCACCAAGCCTGATCCTTGGTATATCACATCGATGATTGCCCACCGAATCACGGAACGGCTCATCGGAATGAAGATTGTTCCGATTCTCAGGCAGGAACAGATGTCGTATACGAGTTGGATGAGCCTGTACTATCTGCATATAATCGCTTCCTTGGCACAAACGTCTTGGACCAGGCACATCCTGTTTGGAACCTGCAAGGCTGACGAAATCGACACGTTTGGCGGCGCCATCCACCACTCCAAGCAACCTCCACTTTTCAAAGCGGAATTTTCAGTAATTGAGAGGCAGATCGATTCGGAATTTCCCGACCCAAGATACCTTATAAATCATATCCTGTCGGGCATCACAGCGCCGCTGATCGAGGTGTTTCCACAGTTGGAGAAAGCATACATGAGCGGACACTGTAGCTGGCCTTTTTCCTATGGCGGAGTCTCCTACGGGGAGCGTCCGCTGAAAGTAATGGAGCCAACGGGGATTCTTCAGCGAGTTCCAAAGAGCACACCCGCTCTTCGGGTTGTCCGCCGCTATGAACAAGACCGCCACCTGTTCCGCAGTTTCAGCTACAATCCCGCCGACAAGAGCCAGCCGCCCGTAAATGGCATCCCTGAGAAAACCAAAAGAGCTGATGTCCGAATGATCCGCACGGAGCACTTGCCAAACAGCACGCTGAACGAACTGCTCGACCGGCTGACGGGAAAGGAACTGAACTTGGATTTCTCAGCGGTGCTGAAGCCTTTGCACAACGATTTCATTGTCCAGCAGGAACAGGCCGTTGGAATAACAGCCAAGGGAAATAAAATCATCGGCTGCCTGCTCAATGCCGGCCTAACAGAACGGGTGTTTTACCTCCTTCTTCGTGCCCTTGAAAACATTCGTCTCAACGAATCCAGTTACACCGATGTGATGAACCAAATCGCTGGGACGCTCAATTACAACGCTGCTGCCAGCACAAAGAAAACGATTTAAAAAAATGATAAGAACCTTGCCCGTTTCCGCGGGAATCTTGGCGATCGCCTGTTTCGCGACAGAAAGAATGATCTTTTGTTACGCGCCAAATGCGCCCCTGGCTGACAACCTCCTGTGGTTGCAGTACGGTTTTTTTATCTGGTTCTTTGTCCAGATCATATTCACAAGCTTGTCATTTTTAAAGCAACCGGATCACCATTTGGATGGTCTCACCCTGACAGCAATGCTCACGACCATTGTGCTGTTTATTGTCTCCATACCGCTTTACAATGTGATCCTTCGTCTGTGCAACTTCATTGTTGAGCTGGCGGACCACGTTCTGCCGTGAAATACGCAACCCTAATTTTGTTGCTGGGCACGTTGGCCACGCGTGCTGCTTCTGAGATCCAAGAAGGGGAGCTGCCGCCGTTGCCGGCGATGGCCGCCAGTCTCGGCAGCCCAAACAGTCAGCCTCTTGATTGGGCTGCCGTAAGGCTGTTCTTGGAGAAAGACGACTCAAACAAACACGCCTATAAGGAAAATGACTACGATTGCAAGCACTTTAGCCTGGAACTGTATCGCCGCGCTCAGACAAACGGGATTGCCTGCCGTGTGGCGCTCATTCAGTTCGCCCAAACAAGGGTTGGCCATAGCGTCGTTTGCTTCCCAACAACGGACAAGGGAGACATCTACATAGACTTTACGCCCATCATGGTACAGGGGAGGCAAATCGCTTCAAAAACCGTCGCCATGCTCGCTCCTGGCAGGGCACGGATACAAGTTTCGCTTGAACAGATTCCCTCAGAATTCACGAACGACATTGCCTTCTTTGATGACTATATTGAAATGCAAACTCAGCTTCAGTCGGCCGCGACACTGCTCAGCGATAGTCAGACGGATCTATACACAGCGTCCTAAGTCTTTGCGCATGTAGATGCGCAAATCTGCCGCTATCCGTGCGGGTTCCAGGCGTGACACAAGTGACTGTGGCGCCTTGAACGGGCTCGGACTTGGACACGCTCCCGGGAACTTCTGCCTCAAGGCAGGCAGCGTGCATCTGGGTGTATCACCAGATTTTGGGTGAAGTTGATTCCAGACCTGCTTCCACTCCGCGCGAGCCTCGGCATCTTGCAATGCCTGCGCTTGGCG
>JBKQUS010000166.1:0-58873 GCA_052325505.1 Limisphaerales bacterium | reverse complement strand
TATTGACGGCAGGCGTCTTCCGTTCCGAACCGCTGCTCCATTTCGAGCAAGGTTCGCGGATAATCTTCGTTCATGCGCGAATACTACCAGTTGTGGTTGTAGTAGGCAAGTGGATAGCCCTATCGTGCTAAATCGTGCTAAAAAATCAAATTGGAGCGGGCGAAGGGAATCGAATCCTGTCTGAAAATGTTCATAATTCGTTAAATTGCCCAATCATAGTGCATTGCAAACCGCATATCTTCCGCCATCTCCGCATCAAAAGGCACGGTGATGACCAAACGCTGATGCAAATTGATGCAAGTGCCAACGTCATTTCCCGGCCCTGCGCGTTGGTGCGAAGTTATCACAATCCGGCAAATTTGCGAGCTAAAACTGAAATCCTTTCCGCCCGCCGGAAAGGGCGCGGAGCGTGAAGGCCAGCGCGAGCGGAATTGGAGTCCATGAGGTCTTGACCTCTGGCGCGGGCTATGGAGAGACGGGGATCAGCCCAACCCGGCTGGCCAAAGCAGATTGGCGCGTGTCAAAGGTGCAAAACTCCGGCGTGCCGATAAGTTTGGCAGTGGCGACGTGCAGAATGTCCAGTGTACGGCAACCGACAGCCGGGGTGTGGTTGAGGGCGGACACTTCGGCCTCCACGATCACCCGATGCCACAGACCGCCTCGCGCCACCAGCAATCCGGCGGCACAATCGCTTTCCACTTCCCGCCACGCGGCTTGAATCTCCTGGAGAGTGAGCCGCTGCTGAAACAAGGCCAAACTCAGTCCGTTGCGCAATTCGAGGCGATGGAAAGCGGTGAAGGGCAGGGGAGCGGGGTTAGCCTGACGCCACGCATCGGCCTTGGTGGAATTTGCGTCGGCTGCGTAGAGCGAAAACAGAAAGCTGGTATCAGCGTAGGTTTTCACCAGCGTTCTTCCGCGCGCGCGACCAGTACCATGTTCGGCAGAACTTTGTTCCCGAAAATCCGGCGGCGGCGGGCGGAATAATCAGGAAGCGGCGGAGTCGGTCCGCCGTTGTCGCCGGAGCCTTCGCCTTCGGCGTGGCTGAGAGCGCCTTCCTGCAAATCTTCCAGGAGCCAACGGGCGATTTCCCACCGCTCTTGCGGTGGCAATTGCCGTAGCGCCTTCTCAATATCCAAAACACTGTTCATGTGCTGGAATATACCAGAAGCGCCCTGCTTTTGCGAGAGGGATTTTGATGATTCTCAGTCCAGCATTTTCGTTTCCGGGTGTCGGAAAGGGCGCGGAGCGGCGCGGCTGGCGGGGTTCATGCCGGGGTCAGGGGCGGGCTTGAACCATGACAGACGCGCATTATGGCAGGGGGGCAAGGGGGCATATAAACCGGCACGCGGGGGCGCGATGTCTTGTCTCTCAGCCTGAAAGGCCCGGAGTGAAGCGGTCGCCCATTTGAGGAGGCCCAGACGCGCAGAGCAAGCGGAGCGAGACCGAGCATCGTAACCGGAGCAAATGGGCGAGTAAGCGGAACGGAGAGGTTTTTAGGCTGAGTGACAAGCCGTAACCGGGGCGGCATGAGTGCGGCGGTTTTGCGGAGGCCCAGCCTCGCACGAAGGAGAAGCGTAGCCGGGAGCAAAAGCCGCCGCTCTCAGGACGCGGGGAAAAGCCTGTCTCAGACGATTCGAGACGGTGGAACGAAGCGGAGTGCAGACGGCTTGAGTTGGCGGAGTCAGGCCCCAAAACCAGCCGATGTGTCGTTGCAGAATTTGGAGGCCCAGGCTCAAAGGCATGAGAACCATAGCCGGAGAATCCTACGGCAACTCACCGACGGTCGTGGTTGGTGTCGGAGATTTCGAACCTGGCTGGCCGCCTGGACAGTAAAACCTGGACGTTTTTCAGATCCACGCCAGGCGGCTTTGTGTAGAAAAAATAATCGCGCTAAAGGCTTGATTTTGGATGTTGGCGGCGACATTTTCGGTGGCAACTCTATGGGTTACACGATTTTCTACTCTTGGCAGAGCGACATGCACGGTGCTTGCAATCGCACTTTTATCGGCGGCGCGTTGAAGGCAGCAGCAGACCTGCTTTGTCTCAATGCAACGGTCGTTGAGTCGCCACGCATAGACAGCGGTATGGACGGTATTTCAGGCACCCCCGAAGTCGCCTCAATCATGTTTCAGAAGATTCGAGAGTCTGGGCTGTTTGTAGGCGACGTGACGCTGACTGGAGAGGCGCAACGACATGATGGCAAGATAAGAAAAGTCCCCAATTCCAATGTATCTCTTGAAATGGGCTACGCTGCGGGTGTTCTTGGGTGGGATCGTGTCATCTGCGTGATGAACGAACATTTCGGCAAGCGTTCTGATCTGCCATTCGACGTTCGTAATCGCCGATTCCCGATTGCTTATTCTTTAGCGCCTGACGGCGAAGCCAATGGAGGCGCGGTGGCCGCAAACCTTACAAAATGGCTTCAAGTTGCGATATCGACAGCCGATACTTGTGCCTTGCAGCGAGCCGACGACGCACTGCGCTCGCTCGACCTGAAGTGTCTCAAGATTGTTGCGGCATACGGCCATCTTCCCTCCTTCCCTGAGCCAACCGACGTCTCACCCGACGCCGCCAATAAACCACTCTTTCCTCCAAGCATCCCTCGTTTGCTCGATTTGCGTCTCTTGCGCTCTAACATCGACATCCAACAGAACCTTTATGCTTATCACTGGACACACCTCGGCAAGAAAGTCTTTGACCTCGTCTCTCGAAAATGAACGATGCGCCTAACAAGTCGCCGGAGCCAACCGCCCTTGGCGCTGTCAGTTCAGCTTTCGCGGTTCACGTCGTGAATCGGCGGTGGCTCAGCTTTCTACCTTAAGTAGCTTAGCCATATCGCACGTAAAATTTTATGCCTAAGATATTTGAAGTCGCTGATGAATCGAAATTTGAGATTTGGTATAATCTACCGATTCAAGTATTGGAGGGGTTTATCAAACATGGGCACGGAGGTATTTGTGCTCTTATGGTCGCACTTCCTCTTTATGAGCGGGTTTATCGTTACGTTGTGCTAACCGGAACGTCAGATAATCGGCCTCTTTGGGTAAAGAATGACCTTCATCTGGATTCCGAAGAAGATGCAAAGATATTCTGGAATGTCTTTCGAGACGGGTTGTGTCATACAGGTTCGTTTTTTGAAGAATCAGAAAATTATGAGAGAGGAGATTTGCCTCAGATTAGCCTAGATGCAGGTTACACGCACGAACCCAAATTCGTTAGAGGCGATGGCAAGTTTATAGTGCAGCTTAATCCTTGGGCATTTTGCAAGCATGTATTGGCCAAATATAAAGGAAATTCAGGATTACTTAGGTATGCTAAAGCTCCCCTTTTACCCCTTTACATTGTAGTTGATGATAAAAAAGAGGGATAGATTCTGTGATGCACCTATACAATTCTCCACCACAACCCACGTTCGCACTTCCTAGCCCATCCAGAAAATGAGCACACAAACCAAACCCAGAGAGCCGAGCTACCACTCCCATGTGCTCTATTTTCCGAACAAGCCTCTTTTCTGCGATGCGACACACTGCTTTCCGTCATTTCTCGGCGAGTTCGTGATGCCGCTCGTGCAAGCCAAACCCGATTTACTGTACTGGTTCACTCATTATGGAGCGTTCGCGCGGTTTCGCGTTTGGACAGATAACTACGAGGAACTATGTCCCGAGCTTGAAGCCAAGCGCGATGCGCTTGGCTTGATTGACAAGGGCGAAGAAAAAGACCTGACGTTAGAGGGCGACCTCGGACATGCACGCTTTATCGGGGCCGATTCCTCATCGAATCCCAGCCAACGAGCCATGAAGATTCTGCGTTCTTTGCACGCCGCTTCAGAACTCGTTCTTGATAGCATTTATCGCCTTTCCAACGGCCTCTGGCAATTTGAACCTACCGGCGACCTATTGCAGAATCCGATAGGGAATCACCTCTTTAGCGTCAACCACCTCTTCCACAACCTGACCCGTTCCCAAGCACGCATCGCTGTCTTTTCGGCCGAACAGCAGACTCATGTCTTATCCTATTACTACTACCACGACGCCAAGAACAACGGACAGCTACCTGCCGACCATCATCTCATCGGGGAGTATTCTGTAGAGATGTAACGCAACAATGCAAAACCAGATAACGACTAAGCAAGGATTAAAGCGGCAATGTGAGGAACCGACCTTTTGAAGAAAGCACAATGACAATGGCACTTGGACAAGGAGTTGTGATCATAACATGCTGATTCACAAAGCATTATATATGAGACTAGATCAAATATGCTGCAATGGGCAGGAAATCGTTCTGGTAGCTTCCCCCGGAGAGGCATTGCGGTGCTGGCCTTTGGTGACTATGGCGTTTGTCCTAACTCTTTCAGCTTGTTTATCGCACCTATCTTTCCCTGTGCGGCTGCTTTTTTAAGGTATTCAATTCCCTTGGCGTTGTCTTTTGGGACGCCTTGCCCTTCGAGATACCGCAAACCTAGCAGGAATTGTGCGCCATCGATTCCTCCATCAGCTTCTTGAATCAAAATCTTCACTTCTCCGTCCACGCTTTGAGAGTCCGATTGATTAGGGGCAGATTCCAGATTTGTTGAAATAGTTGTACTTGGCACAGATATATTATTCGCAAACCGATATTTAATACGTTCCGCGTCCACTTCTGAACGCATGGAAAGTGATGGAATCAGTGAAAACGGAGGTGAATGTGTAACACCGATTCCAACACTACCAAAAAATGATAATGCTTCATCAATTTGTTTGTTAGCCTTTGATATTAGCTGATTAGCTAGATTTTCCTGCGCGGCAAGAGTTGCATTGTTTGTTTCAATTTGTCGCTGTGCTTCCTCACTGTTCCCTTGCCATCCTCTTGCTTCCCACATAAGTCCTCCTGACAAGGGAGATAGATGAGTAACGACTACCTCGCCATTATCAATTCTGCGCTGTTTATCGGCGTCCTGTCTTGCTTTCTCCATGCAGAAATCCGAAAAGCGTTGCTTTTGCTCATTAGACTTCTCCACTTTGTCTTTAAATTGAGTAAAGGAATATTTAGCCTTTGAGTAATCATTTACTGCATAATTATACTCGTTCATGTATCTTAAAATGGCGAGTCGGGTTTGGATTTTCTGTGATAAGGAGTTCCCGTTCATCCAAATTGAGTGCATTTGGCTTTCAAAAGCCCCGGCATTTTGTTGCGTACCGAACCAGCCAAAGCCAGTCAAGGCGGAATAAGCCACCTTGTTCTCTAGGAGCTTTTCGTAATCGCTATCTCGCAAATCCTCCAAAGCTATTCGAGTGGAGATGTTAGAGTTTGTTTCAGTCAAAATCTGCAATTCTTGTGAGTCAAGTGTAAGCACTCTACCTGTTACGCTGGAAAGCTCGACGACATCATTTGTTGGTGGTTGGATTTCGCTCGCGTCAGAAATCTGTGTCTCTTGGGCCCCGTGCTGGCGCAGCAATTCCGTCGCGTCCTTGTGGTCCTCACTCGCAAAGAACAAAGGCGTATTATCGGCCCGATTGGCCGGGCCGCCTTCCTTGCGCACAATGAATTCGCGGGAAAGCCGCTGGCCTTCTATAATCTGCAAAGCCGTCATGGAACTGGCAACAATGTCGCGGTTCCGAATGGCGTTGGTTTCATTTTGCGCGGCAGCGAGGTTGTACCACTTGTAAGCTTCGATATAATCCTGCGGCACGCCCTGGCCCCCGCCATACATATATCCAAGATCGTATTGTGCCGCCGCATCGCCCTGTTCCGCCGCTTTGCGGAACCACTTCGCCGCCTCGGCGTAGTCCTGCGCAACACCCTGCCCATTGTGGTAACACAAACCCAGATTGTATTCCGCCGCCAGCCCGTCCTGCTCCGCAGCCTTGCGGTACCACTTCACGGCTTCGGTGTAGTCTTGCGCGACCCCCTGACCTTGGAAACAGCACACTCCCAGATTGTATTGCGCCATCGGATCGCTTTGCACAGCCGCTTTGCGATACCACTTCACCGCCTCGGCGTAATCTTCCAGGACACCGTGCCCGCGGAAATAACACACCCCCAGATTATATTGTGCCTGCGCGCTGCCCTGGTCCGCCGCCTTGCGCAACCACTTCACCGCTTCGGCGTAGTCTTGCGTGACCCCTTGCCCAAGGTCATACATCAGGCCAAGTTCACTTTGTGCGGCCGCCTCTCCCTTCTCGGCCTTGGCACGGAGTTCGGCGATTTTGGCGGCGTTGTTGATCACCGGCATGTTGGTTGCGGTCGGAAATGCAGACTGTTGAGCCTCCGCTGTGCCCGCCATGCAGAAAGAAAGTATCAACACCCAGAAGTTCGCTTTCATGCTGGGAGATTAACTGATTTGCGACGGGTGGCAAGTACTGCCGTGGTTTCCGGCCATCGCTGGCATGTCGGCTGTGGTGCGACGGGTGTTTGGGCGCGACACGGCTGATTTGCCTATAATGAAGCGAAGCGGAATGATCCCATCCCCCGCCACTGATTGCCTCCAACCGCAGAGCGTTCGGCGTGGCACCGGGACTGCGCGGGTTTCAGCAGTCGCTGTGCCACGCCGACGCGGAGCTTATCAATGCTGCTGGTGCTGGTCGGCACGCGGGGCCGCGCTGGTCTGACTTCTGACGACCGTGTGAGACGCGGGCCGTCGCCTGGTGGCTGGCGGGCAGGCGTAAGGCCAGCGCCTTGACCGGACGGCAGAGGTCAGACTGATTTTGGGGGCGCCGTGAGCGCGGAAGTTTCGCCAAGTCCCTTCAGCCGGCAAGCCGCGCATCAGGGCCTTTGCGAAACTTCCGCGCTCACGGTGCCGGGGTTGCCTGTCTTCGACGATTTGAGACGGTGGAACGGAGTGCAATGGAAGCGCGGGCCAGTGGAGAGGTTCACTGGCTGGCGCTGGAATGGAGCGGAGTGGAACCGGCTTTAATTGGCGAAGTCAGGCCCCAAACGAGCCGATGTGTCGTTGAAAGCTGCTTTCGGCGACTCATCGGCGGTCAAGGGGTCGCGGGGCCGCTCTGTCGCATTCTCACCTATTATAGAGATGGGAGTGGCAGTTTGTGCTGCGGCAGTTGAGGACGAACGGGGTGCTGGGAAATCCGCCTCTGGCGAATTTCGTGAATCAGGATTTGGGCAAGGAATTGTAAAGGGCAACGACAGAATCCAACTGCGCGGTCAACGGCTGCAATGACGCCGACAACGTCTGCAACTGCCGCTGCAAATCCTGCGCCTGCCCGGTCAAGGCCGCCACCTGCTGTTCCCATTGCTGCTGTTGCTGCGCGAATAATTGCTGTTGTTGCCGCTGCTGCTGTTCGTGATCGCGCACCAAGGCTTCCAAGGTGCGCAATAACAATTGGGTCAATTCCGGTTCGCTGTTTTTCATGGTTCACTTTGTTTCTTCGAGTTCGATAAAGGTTCTGCCTTGGGCTTTGAACGGCGGGCCCTTGGCGGTGAACTGTGCCGCCCGCAACTTCGTCAGCCTGTCCTGGCTTTGCGCAATTTCCGTCTGCAACCGCTGAAGGCGTGATTCCGCGCGCGCCGTTTTCCATGTTGCCGCCAGCATCAAAGCTGACGCCAGAAGCGTGGCCAAGGCCGTCACCGTCACGGCCAACCGCATGAGCTTCCGGCAGCGCAACTCGGTTTCGGCGATAAAGCTTTTGAAATGCTGCGACTCGGCGCGCAAATAATTTTGCCACTCGGCTTTCAGCTTCTCGGAGTTCATCCGGGCTGCCTGCTCCCGTTCCTGCTGTGCCTGTTGCAAGTCGCTGGTGATCGAAGCTGCGTTCATAAAATAATCCTTTCAACCGGGTCCGGTTGCCGTCCTTGTCGGCAATCGTAAGATAATTTTCGCCCTGGCGCGGCACACTGAACCCGGCCTGCTCAAGAAAACGAATGACATCGGCGCGGTCTTGAATCCGTCCGGCTTTCACTTCACCGCAAAGCGCCGCGTCAACGGTGGCGAGCAATTCTTTCCGGCTCGGGCCGAGTTTTTTGGCAATCTGAATCGTGCGCCGCCGTGCGGGGTCATCGGGGCGGCTCAAGCCATATTTGATATTGATCATCCGTTCCCAGGCGTAAAAAAGATCGTGGTCGCGGCGGTGGTGATAAATCGTGACGTGCCTGCCGGTGCGGAGATCGGTTTCGACGGCGGTAATGTGGTAGTCGGGGCGCATGGCCTTGGTCGTGGGATGAATTTTGTCCGCATGACCAACCGCCAGAATATCCAGCGCGTCCTCCTCCAGCCCGCCGCGCAGCAAATGGCGGAAGTCATCGAGGATGGCCGATTCGGTTTCGGCGGTGATGTTTTCCTCAAAGCTCAAAACAATGCCGCAGTATTTTTGGGAAAAATTCGAGCCGTCAATCAACCGCTGTGTGACGGCTGGGTCGCCGTGCAAAATCCGGGCAGTGGGATTTTTCAACTGGTAGGCGATGGACGCCTTTTTTCCGCCAAGAAGTTTAATCACCACAACTCCTCCATCGCGGCGCGGATCGCTGCCAGTTCCACCAGTACTTTGACGGCTTCAATCTTCTCGCCGGTCAGAACGGCACGATTGATGCCGTGCGCAACTTGATTCAGGTTGTTGCCAATGCGCGCCAGATGGCGTGTCAAATCGCGCCGAACATCAACCGCTTCGTCGCGCCGGAGAACCGGCTGGTCCATCGCCAGGGCGCGCAACGATGTGCCGACCGCTCGTTTTGGAAACACGTTTTGGAGATGCGCCCATTCCACATCGGAAAGGCGGATTTTCAAAACGTGCTGGCGGCGGGTTTTCACGGGCGGCGGGTTTTTTTTAGGGTAGGTCAAGGAAGGGGCAACCCTTCCTTGCGAGCGTCGTGGGCCACTTTGTGGCCACACGACTATGCTCGCCATACATGAACCACGAAGATGATAATAATGATAATGATGGTGATGCCGCCATACCAGGATGCGAGCCGGATCAGAAATTCCGCGCGGTCGTGTTCCTGTTTCAGCTTGGTCTCGGTTGCGATCAACGTGGCAAAGGTTGCGTTGCGTTGGCATTCATCAAGACGGATGCGTTCGTCCAACTCGGCAATTCGCTGGTTCGCTTTCGCCAAAGGCTGTGCAATCGCCGCCCGGTCGGCTGCCAGTTTGGCCTTGGCAGCGGCAATCCACTGCTTCCGGAAATAATGATCCACGCAACTGCCAGGGTCGAAGGGCGGACCGTGTTTTATGTCGGTTTCCGTCCCGTCGGAAACGTATTGCCCTAACGGAAACGATAGAATCATCTTCCACGCGATGGCGCACACCAGCAGAACAGCGTCGGCGCGACAGTCGAGTTTGACGATGACAATTTGCAATTCGCCGTTTGTCCGGTCCTGGTAGCGGAATATAACGGCGGCTGCTCCGCCGTAAATCGTGGGCCGCAGCGCGTCAATTTGGTCAAAGCGGTAAAAGCGATGATCGCTTGAAAGCTCAAAGAATTCCTGTTGCGAGATATTTTGAGCCAGCCCGCGCGCAATCATCCACTTTTTTACCTTCTCGGCGGCTTCCAAGCTCAACGGCTTTGGGCCAGGCATTTGGGCGACGATGGCGGGATTGGTGATTTTGATCTCCGGTTTCGGCATGGGCTGGTCGAGTGGAGTTTGGTTATGCTTCGGGCCTTCCGGCGGAAGCCCGTTCGGATTTGGGATTTCTAGTTCCATAAATTTCAAAGGTGGTTGGTGAATCCGTGCTGCCGCAGCGCGGCATCACAGGCGGGAATATCAAAACGAATGACACGCCGAATTTTGATTGACACGAGCAAGCCCGCGTTCATCCAGTTGTTGATGGTTCGTTCGCTGACGGCGTAGCGCTGGGCCAGCATTTTCTTGTCGGCGAAACGCCGCTCCGTCTGGTTGTTTTCAGTTGTTTCCATAAGGGTCCTTCTGATTCTTGAATTGGAGCAAGCGGCGGTCACAATCGCCGACATCGAAGATGATGCGTTTGCCATGACGGGTACCGAGAACGATTCCATCCCCCTTCCATACTTCGATCGTACGAATGCCCACCAGGTAGCGCGCCGCCAAACCGCGTTTGTCGGTCGTTATCCGCAAAACATTCGCGCCCTCGCCATTGGTTTTTAGTGTCGTGCTCATAATTCTTGGGCGGACAATTATTCGTCCAGCCAACTCACATTATATGCCGTTGCAAATCAATTGCTGGGGGAGTTTTCCTGTTGGTGCGGGGTTGAATAAAAGTTTTCAGAGCGAGAACCATTCCTCGGCGGTGGCTCGCGAGAAGATCAAATGAATGCAGACGAGTGGGCAAAGCTACGGTTTCACGCGTGACCAATAATTTGCACGGAAAAGCGGTGTCAAATGTCCAAAAGTCGAGTCCAAACGCCAAATGCAGGGCCGCTGCAAATGGCCAGCAGGCGCGCACAATCCGCTTGCCACCCGTAAAATGAGGCGCAAAGTGTTGATCGTACTCATGGAACGCGAAAGGATAGGCACAAAATGAAATCCTGGCTGGCATCCATCCTTTTAATCTGCGCCGGCGCAGTCATTGCCGCCGATGATTACCTTTACCACTTTGAGCGCGGCACAGGCCCCCTCGTGCCGCAAAACGCCAGCGCCAGTTGGGACCGTTTCCCATTCAGAGCCTTCGGTCCCCAAACCGTGAATCTGACCGGCTTGATTGAGTGGTGGAAGCAAGCCGACAAATTATCGCGGGACAAATGGGCTTTGTATGGCTCCAATTATCTCCATCAATTGGCCCCGCGGCCGTTGACCGCGTGGTATCGCATTTACGGGGACAAAATAAGTGAAGACGCATTTGGCTGGATCGTCCAGGCCTGGATCGAGACCGCGCCGGGGTTTAGCCGCCAGGCGAAAATCCAGCTTCGCCATCCGCCCGCTGCCGATGAAAAACGGTTTAACGAACTTCAATCCGCTTTGGCCCAATTGAAACGGCTGGCTGGCCAAAACGGCTTGCCACGCTGGCCTGTTCACCTGTCCACAGAGCAGTATGGCGACGGGAGGTTGGTTACAAACTGGTGGGTTGCTGACCCAGTCCTTCACGCCCAGGCGCAACCAATCTGGGCAGAGTTGGACAAAATACCGATTAGCGGCACGAATTATCACATTGATTTTTTCGCGGCCAAAATCGGCTACCTTCAAGACGGCTCCCACCGCGAAGTTTTTGATCTCGGCCAGATTCGATATCCCACGCATTGAAAAAATGAAACCACTCTCATTTCACTGCCCGCATTGCAATCAGCACATCGAAGCCGAACCGGCTTGGGCCGGGCGCGATCTGGATTGCCCTAATTGCCGTAAACCCTTCATTGTGCCCGCTGGCCAGCGCAAACCAGAATGGTTTTGGCCCACCTGCATCTTGACGGTAGGGCTGGTGATTCTCGTCATTGTTTACTGCCTGCCGCAACATGACCTATCGACGTGGCAGGGCACCGCATGGATCACCGGGCTTGTCCTGTTTGTTTGGGGCATGGGCCGCCTGGCCTGGCAGTCCCTTGAGCCGGGGGCCGGCGGCAGGATCACCCTAATCTTCGGCATTGCCATCATGGCCATCTCGGCATTTAACGATTCAATCATTGGCGTTGTCGTTGGAGGCGTGATAGCGCTTCTTGGCGGCGGTGCCATCGCCCTGCATAAACTCAGGCCGCGTCCGTAAGAAATTGGACCGCGAAATATGCGAAATACTCGAAAATTTCCAGGATTTTGTTCGCGTGGTTCGCATGGTTCGCGGTTAAAAATCATTCTTTGGGCGTAAATTCTTGCTCCCGCGATTTACATCTGGTAATCAGGCTGCACATGAACCGCCTGCTTTTCGGCGACAATCTCAAATGGCTGCGGGATACGACGATTTTTCCCGATGCCAGCTTTGATCTTGTTTATCTCGACCCGCCGTTCAATTGCAATGCGGATTACAATGTCTTGTTCCGCGAGGCCTCGGCTTGGGGGTGCCAAGCTCGCGCCCTTTTCCTTCCGAAAAATGCGATGAGAGCGAAAAATTACGAGGGATGATGCACCAGGCTCCATGCACAAAATGCGGCGGCAATCTCGAATTCGAGGCCGAATCTATCGGGTCAACCGCCATCTGTCCGCACTGCGGAGACGAAACTTTGCTCACCGGGCCCAGGCCGCCAGCAAAGGGCAAGCTGACGGTAGGCATTGTCGTTACCGTTTTGGCGGTTGGCGTCGTTGCCACAACCATTCTCACCCGTCACGATCGCACAGAGCGTTCAAGCGCCGGGCAAACACGCGCGCCAGTCGCCTCCAGCCAACGTTCTTTGCAAGAAAATCCGGCTTCCTCCACAACGGTTGCATCAAATTCCGAACACAGATTGCTGCAACCTATCAGCGGCGCGTTCGGCTACACACTTGGGGGGAAGCTCCCAGAGGGACTCAGCATTGCCCCGGCCCAAACGTTCACGTCCGACACGACAAATTACATGCCATTTGACAACATTACCGTCTGTTGCCTAAACGACCGGCGGGTTTGCACGATTACCGGAACGGCCGAGGATGACAATCACGCTGTCGTTGCGCAAGATTTGGAGAAGAAATACGGTCAAGGCAATCCGATAAAGGACTACGACGGGAAAATTTCCGCAATCAAGTGGAACGATGGGAACCGCGAAATTGAGTTATCCTGGTTAGAAAAACTTTCGACATGGCTTTCCTATCGCGATATTGCATTGCAGAAGACAGCGGAGCAACAACTTGAACTCTCTATCGAACATACCATTCCCAGGCTGTTTCAACCAGCGATAGGCACGTTGGGTTGGAAACTTGGGGAAAGGCTGCCAGATGAACTGCCACTGGATCCATCCGTTCACGTTTACTTTGATAGAACAACAAATTTCTGGCCTTTTGGATTGACCGCTTGGTGTCTAAGCGACCGACGAATTTGGAGGATTGACGCTTCTGACACAAGCTATATGGGATCGGTGTTGTCAACCAATTCGCATCACAAGTTTATTGAGGATTATTTGGAGAAACAGTGCGGCCAAGGCGCTCCTTTTCGTGATACAAACGGGGCCATTTCAGAAACCAGATGGAGCGATGGCAGGCGCGAAATTTCCTATTCCTACACAAGTATTACCTACAGGGATATTGCTTTGGGAAAGGAGAAGACAGAAGAATACGAACGCTCCGAGCGAGAGGCCATGCGCAGACTATTGCAACCGATCACCGGCGCGTTTGGATACACGCTGGGAGAAAAGCTGCGAAGCGCGCTGCCGATTGACCCGGAGCTTCTCTGTTACACTGACAACAGCCTGAATTTCCCGTTCATAGAAGAGGTGTTCGTCGATTGTTTGAGTGACCGGCGAATTTCCTCAATTACAGGTAAGATTGATTCTACACAATTTGATTCAGTCAAGAAAGTTTTCGAGAAAAAATATGGGCTGGGAACACCTAACTCGTTTGGCGGTGAAATGTGGAGCGACGGAAAGCACCAAATCATCCTCACGCCCAGTTTGATCATTTGCTCGGATACGACGCTTTACGACCAATGGAAGAAGGAGAGGGCCGAGCAAAAGTCCATTTACAGGCTGCTTCAACCCATCACTGGCGCGTTTGGATACACGCTTGGCGAAAAGTTGCCCGAGGGGCGATTCATTGACCCGGAGTCTCATGCGTATGCCCCGGGGCCAGCCGATTCCATGACCAATTATTTGTCGTTTTTTCCTATATCGGTAGATTGCTTGAGCGACCGTCGTATTTGCAGTATTACGGGCACCGTGCTTCACGACCAGATCGCAGTCGTCAGATCGGCCCTGGTGAAAAAGTACGGCAGCGGACGATTTGAAACGGATGGAGTGGAAACATGGGGCGACGCAGAGCGCGCGATACTTTTTAAACCTCCGATCCTTATTTATGAGGACGAACCACTTTATGACCAACTCAAAAAGGAGCGCGAACACGAAAAGGAAGAAAGGACAAAGGCCAGTGTCCGGGGCTTATGAGCGCCTGTATCCATTCGCCGAAGCGCAACGGGAGCCAGTTGGAACGGGTGCAGCGGATGCGGCAGGGCGAAGACGTTCCGCCGCCAATGACGATGGAGGTGTCGGAAAGACCATGAGCCAAAAATGCTGTTTTTGCCAAACGAACCCAAATTGAGGGCCAAATGGATTAAGCTGAATAAAGCCAAATAAAGGCAAATAAAGCCAAAAAATAAATTCCATGACACGAAAAGGCAAAATCGCCAGCCAACTCACATTATATGCCGTTGCAAATCAATTGCTGGCGGCTTTTTCCTGTTGGTGCGGGGTTGAATAAAAGTTTTCAGAGCGAGAACCATTCCTCGGCGGTGGCTCGCGAGATGGCGGCACGCGACTGGTAATTCTTTTTGATCATCTTCGGGCTGGTGCCGGTTTCCTCGGCCACTTTGGCAATGTCCTCGGTCAAAATTAACCGGTAGGTGATATAGCTGTTCCGAAACGCATTGCGCTTGTAGGGCACGCCCGCTTTTTCGATGACCCGCCGCCAGGCGCGCGTGAGCGAATTGGCGCTGGGCCAGTCCACCGACACCCGCCCCTGTTTGGCATCGGCGGAATAGGCCGCCAGGCGCGTTTGCAGGTTGGGCAATAGCGGCACGCGCCGGGCGCAAATTTTGCCAACGGCGTCAGGAACTTTCAGGCAGCCTTCCGGTTCGGCCACCATGACCCACCAAAGGCGGACAATTTCCTCGGTGCGGACGCCGGAGAAGGCTTTGATTTCCAGAGTCGGGCGGAGGAGCGGTTCGTCCTCCGCTGCCAGCATCTTGCGCAGTTCCTCCGGGGAATAAATGTCGTAGGGCAGGAGCAAAGCAAGTGCTTCCTGCTCGGAAGTGATCTGGCTGCGGGGATCGCGAAAGGCCGTCGTGGTGGCGGCGGCGTGGAGAATGCCATGCGGCAAAAATCCTTTTCCCTGCGCAAAATTGTAAAACGCAATGAGGCCCTTGCGGTGGTTGTTTTTGTTGCGGGCGCTGCCGCCGAGACCCGCCAAATACGCGTCCATCCCCGGCGTTTGAATGGCGCTGATCAAACCGGGAAAAGTTTTGACGAAATTGCCCACATAGCGTTTCACGTCGCGCCGGTGGTAATGCCCCACCCCGCGTTTGGTGAGATGCTGAAGGTATTCTTCATACACGCCTGCAATCGGTGCGCCATGGCGGACCCGTTGGCCGTGGGCGTTGTAAAAATCCACCGCTTCCTCCAGCGTGCCGGTTTTGAGCCGTTGCTGAAGCTCGCCAAATTTCCGGCAAACCTCATCCACTTCCAAGCCGAATGACTGGCTTTTCACTTGGGCCAGGGTGTAAATGCGACGGTCTTTTTCGGTGAAGTATTGGGCGCGGGAGCCGTCGCGATGCAAACGTCCGGCAATTTCCCTGGCTAAAGCCTTCGCCTTTTCCAGGGTATTGCGCCGCTGCAAAATCCGCCGCCTGCCTTCGTAGTGGGAAACCTGAAATGACTGGTAGGTTTTAAATTCCGGGGCGCTGGCCGCGCCGTTTGAATCCGCTGCCGCTGGCTTTGATCCTGTCCTGATGGTGACAGGCGCGGCAATAATGGAAATCGTCACCGAGCCGACTGTTACGGTCGCAAACGGTTTCTTCCTGGATGGAACACCAATCTCCATAGGTAATTTTACGGGGCGTTGGTGTCGGCGCAACGAACACAGGTGATTCTTCCCCGGAAAAATTTTCCAAGTCCGCGTGTGAGGGAAAGAAAAGGCAGGGCTGGGAAAAGCCAACTGGCCTGGAGCATTTCAGGCGGCGGGAAGCACGCTGATACAAAACTGATGCAAAAACCGGCGAATGTGAGACATCCCCGGCAAAAATTGGAGCGGGTGAAGGGAATCGAACCCTCATAGCCAGCTTGGAAGGCTGGCACTCTACCATTGAGCTACACCCGCACCGTTTCCCCACTATCATAATGGCCGCGCTTGCCTTGTCAATTCGCCTCCGTGTATTCTCGTGCCGATGAATTCGATGCTCCTGACCGGGGGACGCGTGATCGATCCCGCCAACAACTTCGATGCCGTGGCGGATGTTCTGGTTGTGGACGGCAAGATCGCCGCCGTCCGCCCCGGCCTCGCCGCGGGCGCGCCGGCGCAAACGCAGCGGTTCGAGGCCGCCGGACTCGTCGTTTGCCCGGGGTTGATTGATTTGCACGCGCATCTGCGCGAACCCGGCCAATCTGCCAAGGAAACCATCGCCACCGGCACGGCTTCAGCCGCCCGGGGCGGTTTCACTTCTGTCGTTTGCATGCCCAACACTTCGCCCGCCATCGACAATCCAGGCACGGTGGCGCTGATTCGCGAACGGGCGGCGCGAGAGAGCAAAATCAACCTCTTCGTGGCGGGGGCCATCACCAAAAACATCGACGGCGAGGAGTTGGCGCCCATCGGCTCGCTCAAATCCGCCGGCGTCATCGCCATCAGCGACGACGGCCATTGCGTGCAGAACAACGATTTGATGAGGCGGGCGCTGGAGTATGCCCGGATGTTCGATTTGCCGGTGATGGATCATTGCCAGGATTATTCCATCGTGACCGACGGGGTGATGCATGAAGGCTACTGGAGCACAGTCCTGGGTTTGCGCGGCTGGCCGGCTTCGGGCGAGGAGTTGATCGTGGCCCGCAACATCCTGCTGGCAGGGCTGACGGGGGCGCGGGTCCATTGCCAGCATTTGAGCACGGCGGGCAGCGTGCAGTTGCTGCGCGAGGCCAAAAAACGCGGGGTCCCCGTCTCCGGCGAAGCCTGCCCCCATCATTTCACCCTGACCGACACCGGGCTGGCCGGGAGCGAGAAGTTTTGGAGCACAGACGGACGGGACATCATGGCGGGCCGGTCCGCGCAACGGCCCCGCTGGCCGTCCTACGACACGAATTTTAAAATGAATCCCCCATTGCGTTCCGCCGCCGATCGCGCCGCGGTCATCGAGGGTCTGGCCGACGGCACGCTGGAGATTATCAGCAGCGACCACGCCCCGCACTGCGACTACGAAAAGGAAGTCGAGTTCGATTACGCCCCGTTTGGCATCATTGGTTTCGAGACCGAACTGCCGCTGGCCCTCATGCAATTGTATCACTCGAAAAAAATGTCCCTGCCGGATGTCATCGCGAAATTCACGGTGGCCCCGGCCCGATTGCTCCGTTTCCCCGGCAAGGGCCACCTCGGCGTCGGCGCCGACGCGGACCTGACCGTATTTGATTCCGGACAGGAATGGACCTTTGACCCGGCAACATCGCCCGGCAAATCGCGCAACAGCCCGTTTGCCGGCTGGACCATGACCGGCAAGCCCAGGGCCACCATCGTCAACGGCGCCATCGCCTGGCAGGAGCGCAATTAGCGGAAAGCCGATTTTTGCAGGCCAGCATTTCTCAAATGACCGCGGGGAAATTGAAGATCGGCGTATTCGCAATGGAGGGGATTAACAGCCTGGCCACGACCTACTTCTTTTACGACATCTATTTCTACACCCAGGCCCGGTTCAATTTCCACGCCTTGCAGAATCTGGTGCTCGCGGCCGCGCTGGGGGCGGTCTATGCGGTGGCCGCTTATTTTGGGGGGCAGTTCGCCCAGAAATTCGGCTACTTGACTTCGGTGCGATGGGGCAGCGGCCTGATGGCCACGGTATTTCTTCTTGGCAGTCAGGCCAGTGGAATGGCGGCCACCATCGCGGTCGTCGTGGCGGGGACTCTTGCCCCGTGCCTGACCTGGCCGGCCCTGGAGGCGTTGATGAGCGAAGGCGAGCCGCCCGTGCGATTGCAGAGTTTGGTTGGGATTTACAATGTCGTCTGGGCTGTGACGGGGGCGTTCGCCTATTTCACCGGCGGCGCGATGATGCAGAAGTGGGGGTTCAAGAGCATTTTTTACATTCCGGGCGTTTTGCTTCTCCTGGAAATGTGCCTGGCCCTCTGGCTGCGGCCGGGGGAGCAACAACCCAGGCCCGCGGTGGAACTGGATCGCGCCCTGCTTCGTCCCACGACGGAAGGCTATACATCGCCCGTACCTCCCGGCGTGTTTCTCAGAATGGCCTGGCTGGCCAATCCCCTGGCCTATCTGGCCATCAACACTGTGGTTTCGACGACTCCCAGCCTGGCCCGGCATTTCCAATTCAGCCCCATGCGGGCCGGCTTTGTCTGGTCAACGTGGCTGTTCGTCCGGGCGGGCGCATTTGTTTTCCTGCGTCTTTGGCCCAGGTGGCATTACCGGTTCCGGTATTTGGCCGGATCCTATATCGCGATGATCTTTTCTTTCGGGGGAATGCTGCTGGCGCGGGACCTCTGGCTGTTGCTTGTCTCGCAGACCGTCTTCGGACTGGCCGTCGGGTTGCTTTATTATTCGTCGTTGTTCTATTCCATGGACGTTGGCGAAACCAAAGGCGAACACGGCGGCATTCACGAAGCGGCCATTGGCGCTGGCAACGCCACCGGGCCGGCCATGGCGGCGGCGGCGCTGGTGCTTTTCCCGAACTTCGCCGGCAGCGGCGCGGTGGCGGTTTGTGTGATATTGCTCGCTGGTTTGGGCGGCCTTTATTGGATGCGCTTTCGCCGGAGGAGTTGAAACCTGGCCAACCCCGCCTTACTCCCGCCAGCCACGAACGGCCACCATTGAAACATCTTCCAGGGGATTGACCAGCCGGCCTCCCGGAACCGCGATCTTTACCGGGCCGCCTTCGCGGGCGTGCTTTTGCGCCAAATCTGCAATCTGAAACATCCAACTGGAAAAATACATGTCTTCGGTCACCTTCATGCCGTCACGATAGGGGGGATACGCCGGCAGTTCATTGGCGTCGGCGGGCGGAGATTGAAACTCCCCAACCAGCCAAAGCCTGTGTCCTGAACGCAGGGCGGCCCGCGCTTTATCGAGCAATGGCCCGATTGCATTCCCGGTCATCATCGCTTTCTTCACCAAGTCGTAACGATGGATGCGGATGTCGTCGATTGGCGGCACAGTGCTCCATCGGCTGGCGTCGAGATAGCGTTGCAGCGAGACCCCGTAATGCCACGGGAAAACCAGGATCAAATCTCCCGGCTGGGCGGCTTCCTTGAGCTTCGCCGCGACCAGGTCGATGTTCGATTGCCGGAATTGAACACTCAGATAACAAGCCCGGGCGCAGGCCAGGATCAGAATGAGACTGAAACCCGTCCGTCCCAGTTGCAGACACCTGCTGTTCAGTCCGCCTAAAATCGAATCCACCATCAGGGCCGCCGGAGCCATCAAGATCAAGAAGTACCACGAACGCGGCGGCAGTTCCACCGCCCGTAAAAAGAGGGGATAAACCGCCAGGCTTACAGCCAGAACCGTGGCGCAATAAACCATAAGCCAGTTCCGATGGCGTCTCCCGAAAAAGACTTCACCTGCCAGCGCGGCAACGCACAGGACCGCCCACACCAGCGACATCCATTGGCCCGGGGCCTGCAATGCTCCGCGCAGCGCATCCAGGAGCCAGTCAAAATCAATTTCCCGCCGCGCAATGTCGCTCCATTCCAGGCTTTCTCTAAAAACCACGCAATACGGCAGCAACGAAAGGGCTGCAGCCAGGCCGATGATTCCTGCTTGCCAGGCAGTCTTCCACTCCCTCCGGCCAAGCGCCACCGCCCACGCCCCACAGGAGCAGGCAATGATGAAAAGCGCACTTTGATAGAGGCACTGCACGCTCAACGCCGCCGCCAGCGCGGCCCAAACCAGTGTTTTCCTCCCGGGTTTTTGCACAAAGTTCCAGACCAGCGCCGACGTCAGCAAGACCAGGACAATGCCGAGTCCGTAAGGCCGCAGGGCGTCGCCCACACGGATGGCCACGGGATTTGCCGCATACAGAGCCAGAACGAGCAATGGCGCGTTGCCGCCCAGCCTTCGCGCGCACAACCACAGGATGCCCAACGTTCCCATACCAACCAGAAAACCCAGCAGGCGGAAACTGAAATCACTGTCCAACCCGGCCAGCGTCCAAACCCGCGCCACCGCCACAAACAATGGCGGGAAATTATCGTAGCGCAGATTGCGCCAGATGTCCCCGAGGGTGGGCATGGCCGCAAAATCCACCGTGCCGGCTTCATCACGCCAAAGAGGGCCGGCGCGGAAAAGGTAAAGGACATGCAGGAATACGATCCAGAGAGTGATGAGCAGCGCTGTCACCAACTCGATGCGCCCGTATCGGTCATTGGCCGCCGCCGGCTTGTTGGGCGTTTGGTATTTTTCAGCCGGCCGATCGGCGCTCATGGGGCGGGAACATTTTTGGGCTTGAAAGTGGCGCCGATGAACAGATTGCAAAACTCGAATCGCAGCGGGATGGGAAAATAAGTCATGTGCGTGGTTTCAAAGTACGGCTTCAACTCGCCAAAGACTTCCCACGGGACACTGATGTGCTCGCGGCTGATAAAAATGTGGTAGGGCCTCTTGTAACGCCTTTGAAAGATGCGTTTGGCGGAAATCTCCCGCGCCAGGCTGTAGGCCAGGCTGCCTTCACACGGAATGACGACCGAGAAAGTGCCGGTCTTCTTGTCGCACAGGCGGTACATCTCCCGGATGGCCGCGGGAAGATTGGGCAAATGTTCCAGCACGTGGATGGCGAGGATCCGGTCGAAGTGGCCGTCGGGGAAGTTCAACCGGGTTTGGCAATCGCCGACGTATGTCTGAATTTTGGGACAGTTTTGCTGGAGCCGCTGCGCCATATTCTCGCGGGTTTCCACCGCCACATAATTGCGCGCCTGATCGTCCGTCAATGTTTCATAGTGGAGATGTTCCCCCAAGCCCGCGCCGATTTCCAGGGTGCGGACAAAGTGCGCCGGACTACGCCGCACGACATACTCGTGGCCGAAGCGGTCCGCCATCGAATAACGGTTGGGGAAGATGTCATGCCAATGCTCCATGAAGTCGTCGCAAATGCGCTTGTCTTCAGGTGAAAGAGGAGGAAATTCTTTGGGCCACTTGCTCATATTGACACCCCACTCTCACAGAAAAAGGACTGGAAAGGCAAGTCCAATCCGCCGCGCTGTTCCGTCCTCCGCGTTTATGGTTGGAAGGAACCCGTTTGGGTCTGCTCACGGGTAAATCAGGCGGAAAAACACACTGTCGTTGGTGATGACAACCGGAATGTTGAACAGATTGGTCGAAGCCGATCCGGACACCACCACCCAGTTGGTGCCCAGACCATTGGTCTGCGCTTCCAACCGCCAGCCGGTGTGATCCGACGGCCAGGACAATGTCACCTCGCCGTTGCAGCAACTGGCCGTCAGGTTAGTCGGATTGGTGGCGACCGTGACGACGCCCAGTGTGCCGTTGACGGCCAGATTGTTCACCCAGCCAAAACCCATGGCCGGCACCAGTGGAGCGATGGTCAACGCCCCGCCGTTGGGCAATGGCTTGCTGAACAGTTTGAAGGAATCGCCCGCCGCAAGGGCGGGACCGAGGTTGGTGATAGTCAAGACACCGGTGCCGGCGTTGGTCAACACGCCGCTGACAGCCACCAGCCCATTCGATGGTGATAATGATTTGTTTATTGCAATAAAAAGATTGCCCGCCAGCGTGAGGCTGTTGTTAATGGTCAGGGTGCCAATGGGCGCTCCCGGCGACAGGGTGCCGCCGCTCTGGACGGTGACCGGGCCATTGATCGTGCCCGTGCCACCCAGCGCTCCACTGTTCTGGACCGCGACCGCGCCCGAAGCCAGCGAGCCGTTGACCAGCAGCGTCCCGTTCGCGACCGTGGTTCCGCCCGCATAGGTGTTCGCGCCGGTGAACTTGACGAGGCCGCCATGCATACTGTCCCCCACCTGGACTCCCGCTGTCGTGTCCGTGCCGTTTTGCAAAATGCCGCCGGTAAAATCCACCTCGCCGCCCGTCGTCGCCAGCAGTGTCACGCTCTTGCCCTTGTTGGCCGTCCAACCCAGGATGATCGGGTTCGCGTAAGTATTCGTTCCGCTTGTGTTCTGGCCTCCGATCGTAAATGTTCCCCTATTGGTAAAGCCAGCATCCCCATCCGCCACATAGTTTGTGTTCCTCGCGTTGTTTGTGATGCCGCCACCCGGATAATTGGCGTCGCCCAGCCACACCGCCGCGCTGAAGTAGTTGTTGGAGTTAACCAGCACACCGGCCGGAGCGCTGAAGCCAGATCCTGTAAAGACATTGGTCACCGCGCCTAGAATGAAGGCGCTTAAAGTCAAGCCAGCGCCGCTGGAGTTGTTGGTCAGCGCATTGCCGTTGTCCAGGACCAAGGCGCCATTGGCCACGCAATACTTGTAGCCGTCGGCAGTCGAGGAGGCGGACGACCAAAGAACCGATTTGCCTTGTAGCGTTGCCGTCGTGCCACCGGTGACATACACGACGCTGCTGCCGTCGGACACGTTGGTTAAATTGCCCGTGATCGTCACCCTGCCGCCGCCCTGCAAATTCAGCCATTGGCTCCAATTTCCCGACTGGAACGAGGCAAACGTCAGGCCAGCGCCGCTGGCCAGAGTATTGATAGCCAGAGCGAGGTAGGGGTTGTGACTGGTCGTCGTTCCCACAATCGTTCCCAAGGCCAGCGTGTAGCTGCTGTTGCCCGTCACGTTGATCGCTTGGGTTGCGCTGTCAAGGAACGTCAATGTGTTGGTCAGCGACAATGTCCTGCCCGTGGCGCCCGTCAGAAAATTCACATCGAGGTTGTAAATGTCCGAAGCATTGTCCAACGCGATGCTGGCCGGTAAGAAGGTCGTGTTATTGTCCGCGCGAAGCTGGAGGGTCGAGCCGCTGTTCAACGCGAGCGCGCCCGTGAATGCGTTGGCGATGGCCAATTGCAGTGTGGTTCCCGGGGTCACCGTGCAGTTGGCGGTCGAACCGGTGTTGTTGCCGGCCAGGGCGAGCGTTCCGCTGTTGATCGTGATGGCGCCGCTTAAGGTGTTCGTGCCGCTGAGAGTGAGCCCTCCGCCGCCGGTCAAGAAAAAGCCGGCTCCCGTCACAGGGGCGGAGATGGTCGGAGAACAATTGGAAGCCACACTGATGGTCGGCGTGTTGGTGAGCATCAGCGTATAGCCGCCGCCGGCAATGGTGTAGTTGCCACTGCCAGCGGGGTTGAAGGCGAGGTTGTTTATAGTGATGGGCGCGCCCAGGGTGATGGTTCCCGCAACGCCGTTTGACGTTCCCAAAATGGTCGTCACAGGCGCCAGGAGGTTGTTCCAGACGACGTTGCTCGCGCCGCTCCACCAGTTGGAAGAGGCACAATTCCAAACGCCGCCGCCATCTTGTGGACCGGACGCGGCCGCGTCGCTGTTCCACACCAGTGACGCAGGAACGACGCTGATGTTAACGGGGTTTGAGGTCACCGACAGGCCTGTGGAATCGGTGGCCACCGCAGTCAGAACGAAGCTGCCCGCCGGCACATTGCTCCAGGTAACGCCGAACGGGCTGCCGGTGGCCTCGCCCATCAGTTGCGTTCCTTGGTAAAAGGCGATCTGGCTGATGGCATTGCTGTTGTTGATGACGACGGCCTGAACCGGGAGATTGGTACCTTGCACAACCAAATCACCGCTGGCCAGACCGGTGATGCTCACCGAAGGAAGGCCCGGCGCAATGGTGACGAGTTCAATGCCGTTGCCGGTGCCGAGATTGCGGCTGAACTGTTTGTTGGTCGAATTGTTCCAGTGCTCATGCACCCCAAGGCTCTGCAACCGGACACCGTCCGGCTGATAAACCGTGCCAGAGGGTGGGTTGTTTGCCATTGCCGCCTCGCGCAGAGTGCGGTCCGCATTACTGACCAATCCCATCTCCGCCCACATCAAATCCAGCCCCACCGATTCCAGGGCGACCGGGTCCTGGGAGGCGAAAATGCTGCAGGGCCAGTTGGTGTTGAACGGGGCCATGTTCCACTTATACGGCCCGCTGTCCCACAAGCTCCCGGAATAGAGGCCATCCAGCAGAGTCAAAACCGTCTTGCCGTTAATGTTGGTGCTGCCGTAAATGTCCACGAGCAGATCATAACTGGCTATCGGTTTCTCCCATGTATGGAGCATCACATGTTGATCCGAGCGATTGTTGCCGATGATCCCCCAATCGCTCTTGAACAGCATCGTGACCGGGGCGTTTCCATCATTGAACGAATCGCCGTAGGTCGGGTAAGGCTCGGCGTGGCGTTTGAGCAGCGCCATGGTGATGAGATACTTTGTGTTGACAATGGTGGTGGCGAGGGAATTCTCGACCGCGCCGGTGACGGCGCTGAAGTTGCTGGAGTAATTAAAGGCATTGGCCGTGAAGTTGCCCTGGTTGTGGTTATAATTGACATTCGGAAACACCGGGTGGCAGTAATTTGAAACGGCGTAACTCTGGTCCGTCCTCGCCGGATCGCAAATAGTGATGTCGGTCTGGCTCGCCCCAAACTGGTTGACCAAACCGTCGAGCAAGGCATAGACCGACTGGGGCGAGGCGTCAATCAGATTGGAATCGCCGCCATTATTCTCGTTGATTTTGACGGCAATGGACTGGCCTCTCACATACGAAGGGGCGGTGGGTCCGCCATTCCTGGCCCTGAACAAGACATCCCAGGCGTTGCTGACCGCTGTCTGCCCGGCCACGGAGCAGATGACATTGTTCATCAGCTTCGTTATTTTCGCCTGATTATTGAAGTTGGTGGACCACCAATAGTCCGAGGAGCCATCCCAAGTGCAGGCGCTCAAATCGTAGCTCCAGGCAACGCGGCCCGGATATATTCCCCGCGCCGTTCCCATGGGGGAATTCGGGGGGTCAACCGGGGTGAAGGTTCCCGTATTCTCCGTCGCGCCCGCCGTGGATTCGTTCCGTTTTATCACCACCACCGCGCAGACCAATGCGACCACCAGGAATGCGCCGGCCACTGCATAGCGGTTTTGGCGCATGAACTTCCTGGCGCGGCGGAATGCGGAAACCATGCCGAACAGGCTCAGGAGGTAGGTCACCCCCCCAAATGCGATGGGCGCCGCCACCCGCTGGCACGGATAAGACGCCCGGGCCGGCTTCGGGATCACCCTGATCAGAAACCAGATCAAGGCGGCCAGCCCCATGATAGGGAACAGCCACTTGCCCCACCAGCGCCTGCGGTTGATGCCAACAATTTTCCCAGTCTTTCGGCAGACTAAAAACAAACCTTTTTCAGCGGGCATTGTCCCCTTTCAAATTGCAAAGCTAATCTTATACAGATGTCAAAAATACTTCAAGAAAAATAATAAGCACACACCTCGTTCAGCGCATCGTGACTTCTGCCTTCTGTCTTTTTTAAGGGGCTCGTTTTACGTGGAAAATGAAGGCCCACTTGGTGCGGCCTTGATGGGTGTCCTCAATCGCGTAGTTTTCACGCAGCCATTTCACTATCTTTTCTCCCGGCTGGCCGGGATCGCCAAATCGGGGGATGCCGTTGTCACGCTGGTCGCCCCAGATGCAAACCACGTAATCGGGCCGCACGCGGGCCAATTGTTTTAGATACCCGTCCTCATCGCCCACGAATTCGGGCATGGGCCTTTCATGACGGGTGAGGTAGTTGATCATCACGCCTTCCGGCAGGACAAGCAGGGTGGCCCCGGGCGGAATGGAACGCAGTCGTTCGACACACCAATTGACCACCGAGCCGGTTTCATCAAGCTTGGGATTGAACGCGTAAAAGCGGTCCGCGCCTGAACCGACGGACTGGGTTTGGGCGGCGTGGTTTCCGGCCGATTCCGCCACAACTGCGCCGCAGCCCAAGGCCAGCATGGCCATGATTGCCGCGAGCGCCACACGCCGCCCCCAACGGCCGTTGCCGGTCCATCGGGGAACTTCCGAGACGATGACTGCCGTTGCCACCATTCCCGCGAAGGCCGCCTGGATGAATCCGAAATGGTTTATGCGCGCGCGCAATCCCATGCGGACCAGCATGGCGCCCGCCAGCAAAACCAGCGCCAACGCCATGACGTTGCGCTCCTGCACGCGGCCAGTTTGACGCAGTTCGCGCACAACGCGCGCCATGACGATGATGAATATAATGAGGATCAATCCCGGCAGGCACGGGCCGATTTCAAATCCTCCGCCCATGGAAACTGAACAGGCCAAAAAGCCCGCGCCCAACGCAGCGGTCAGCCGGACGGGCCAGGACCAGGGACGGTTGACAAACCATCCGGCGGCCCAGATCGCGCCAACCGTCAAAACAGCGCAGAGTGTGAATTCCAACTCCCACCAGACGTTGCGCCAGCCGTTGTCATAACCCATGTAGGCGGATTCATTCATCACTCCTGTTCCCGTGTGGTTCACCGCCAACAGCCACCATGCCTCGCAGGAGTCGATCAACGCGGACTGCCAGGATTCCCGATGCGCGAACCAAGCCGTCAATACCACCGTCGGCAACGCCACGCCGGCCAGTAGCATCCCATACTCGGCGAGGCTGACCGGTTGCTTCCGCCCGTAACGCAACAACACGGCCGCGATTCCCAAGACGCCTCCGGCCAGCATGAATTCCGGTTTCAAAACGGCCGCCACGCCCCCGCACAATCCCAGCAGAAACGCTCCCGCGCGCGACGGTTGGCCGCACCAGCGAGTCATGACAAAGGCCGTCACCAGCAGGAGCAACATGCCGTGCGTCGTTTCGTTGGAGTAAGGGAGGGCGTAGTTGTAATTGCTGACCGAGTTGAGCATGGAAAAGGAGAAAACGGAAATAAAGACAGCCAGCGCGGCGAATGCCGCCAGCCGTCCCCACGCCATCCGAAAAGCGAGGCAGGCCAGCGTCACGATGGCTGCATAGACGGCCAGATTGGCCGCGGCCAGCAGCATCATGCCCGGCCCAAAGCATTTGAAGAGCAGGCCATTGAACAGGAGGGACAGCGGCCCGTAGTACCAGGTGAAATCATGATACGGCGCCGCTCCCAGCGACACCCGCCAGATGGCATACCATTGCGGCCCTGAGTCAATAATAGGGTCCGCCCACTTCCGCCAGGACTCATGCAGGAACCAGACCGCCAGCAACGCCAGGATGCAAATTCCCAAAAACTCGAGAACTCCCGTTGGCTGAATTCCGCCGGCGAGACGCCGACGGGTGCGACCGGGACGGTCGCGCTCCCAAAGATCCGTCGAGGATTCGGGTGGCTTCACGGTTCGGCTGTCGAGAAGAGGAAGACCTTCGAGGATTTTCGTTCCAATGTCGATTCGATCTTGAGCACGGTCGAATAGTCCTGCGGTTCGATAATGGCCGGGGCGGTGTCGAATAGATCGGTGATGACGAATTTGCCGGGTGTCTCCGCCGAGGTTATCCGGGCCGTTCCCCCGCCGTCAGGAACGTCAAGGGTCCGGCTCTGCGGCGCGATGACCTCGTGGCGAAATTCCGGGGGCAGATCGATCTCGGTGCGGATGGTATTCCGGTCCGTCCGCGCGAGAAACAACGGCAGCGCGCGCCTGTCCGCGCCGACGGTAAAAAGCGTGGGCGTGAACGGGAGATTGAAGTAAAGATATTTTCCATCCACGACGCTGTAGTTATCGACATCCACCGTGAATTGCTCCAGGCCGGGATAGGCGTCAAACCGCGTTTTCAAATCGCCGATGGGCCGCGCCCCCTGCGCCACCTCGGAAACAATGTCCTGATAGTATCGCCTTCTCTCCTCCGGCGGCAGTTCGGAGAAATATCGGTTTTTCCCGGCGTAATAATCACCGTAATAATAGCGGGTCACGCCAACCCGCGTCTGGCCGCCATTGGAGATGGAGAGGGTGTAATCGGTTTCCGTTCTGTCTTCGCATCCTTTGGCCGAGTGGATGATTTCGGGCGTCGGCGCCGGCAGCACCAGTGCTTCCTTTCCGTCGAAGGAAGTTGCGCCCAATTCCGCGTATTGATCGGTGTCGTTCAGGTAGTAAGTCTCCCCGTCCACGGCGACGCTGACCAGGGGCGATTCAAAGGAAGCAGGCAGCGGGAACAAGAGCGAGACATTGGTGATGCCCGCGATGGACGGCAATTCCGAGGCCAGCACGAACTTGGGCTCGAATCCCGCCGCGGCCAGCATGGCGTGCAGCAGGATGGCCCGGTCCGCCGCGTGGCCGTAGCCATCGGCCAGGGTGGTGTCGGCGGCGGAAAGTTCGCTCAAGGGCAACTCCGTGAAGGAAGGCCCCGCCTCGCGAATCGACTTGGCCACGAAATCGCGAATGGCCTTGACCGCTTCGAGGCGCGTCTTGCTTTGGCTGGTCAACGTCCGCGCCAGATCCGCGGCTTTGGCGCTCTTTTGCGAGCGGTCCAGCATCGTGTCGTTCAATGTTTTGAGATAATCCTTCATATCGCCCGCGAAGAAAACGACACCCGGGCAGTAAACCCATTCCGGCGGGAGTTGCCCCTCCGCCGGCAGGGCTTTGATTTGGGCAGCCTGCCAGTGGAACAATTGCGCGCCGTCGGCGGCTTTCCTTTGCTCCGTTGTGAGTTCCGTTTGTCCGCTGATTATCGTCTGCAACGGAAGATTGGAGGGAGCTGTCAAATCAAACGATTTCTCCGACAGGGAATCGCGAAGTTGGAAGGGTTCAAATCCGGCCATGAACGCCTTGTCTTTGCTGGTGATCTCGTACTCGACCTCGATGGTGGAGCCGATGTCCACCCCGGGCAGATTGGCCACCAGTATCTTGCCGCCGGTGTAACGTTTGGCGGACGCATTCCAGCCGGCGTCCATCACGTTGATTTCGTTGGTGGCAATTTCCTGTCGCGCACCCGTTTTGGACGTGACAGTGCCGTGGATGATCCTGGCCTCTTCGCAGGACGGATTGAAATTAACCTTCACCTCGGCCTCCCTGATTTTGCCGGCGTAAGTCAGAATTGCCTTGGAGTAGCGCGCCCGGTAAACGCCGCTGTGTGCGTCGGTCAGCGTGAGTTTCTTGTGGCTTTCCAAAATCTTTGCATCCGATTCGACCGGTGGGGCGGCGGTGGACTGCGCTTTTGCCTCCGTCTCGGTTGCGGCGCCTGCCGCCACGGCCAGCACCGGGACCTTGCGCTCGTCGTATTCCGTGGATTTCAAGGTTTGTTTCAGCGTCAAGTACTGTTTGGGCGAGAACTCGACCACTTTGAGCTTCAAGGCCCGCGAACAATCGAGCGTTCCCTCCTTGTAGGCGCAGTTTTCCGCATAGCTGATGCAGTCGTCGTCCACCGGCGGACAGGTCGGCATGGAAACAGCGCTTTCAAAACCGCCGGTCATCTTGAGCGAGACGTCCTCCTTCAACCCGCACGCCACTTCGGTTCGCATCGGGTATTTCCTCTTGTCCAGGCCGCACCCGCCGAGGATGAAATTCACCACGCCGAAATCTTTGCCGATCCACGGCAGGCTCACCATGGATTTGCCGCTGCCGCCGGCGGTCATGCCGCCCACCGAAAACTCCAGCTTGGCCTGCACCGGTGTGGTGACATCGAGCATGTCCTCCGGCAGAAGTTTGAACGCGGTCAGGCGCGCCCCGGGCATCGCGCTTTTCAGGCGTTTTTCAAAAAATCGCCGCTGATCGTCCGGTTTCATGTGGGCGAACGCATTGCGATAGGCATCGTCATTGACACCGGTGAAATGCAATTCCGACTTTGCTTCCAGCGCGCCGGCCGCGGTCAAAACGCCCGTGGTCGTGATGTCCATCATGTGGTCCTCGGGCGGCTCGATGGGACTGGTCATGAGATTCTCGCCTTCGGGCCGGCAGACCAGGTAACTTTGGTCGCAATCATAATAGGGCAACAGACTGCGCGTGTGTTCATCGGTCGGGTCCATCAGAATGTATTTGCCCTCCAGTTCCACGCTGACGATGGCGTGGTTGAAAAAGGGATCGGGCGCATCCGGGTCCATCTTCGTACCCACATTGATCAGGATGGGAAAGGAGCGCAATCCCGCCGTCCTGAGCAGGGACACCAGCAGGGCGGCCTTGTCGCGGCAGACTCCGTATTTGTTGCCGAAGGTAAGCTTGACATCATGCGGCTCGAAACCGGGCCGGTCTTTTTCCGGCGTGAGGCCCATGTAACGGATCGTCGCGGACACGTAATAGAAAATCGCCTTGATCTTTTCCATGTCGGATTTGGCGCCGGCGGTCAGTTCGTTGACCTTGTTGGTCATGTCCGGCGTGGTGGCCTCCAGATGCGACTCGCTCAGGCCCCAATACCATTTGGACACGTCCTGCCAGGTGGGCGTGGTGCTGACCAAGACGCGTTGCAGAACATTTTCCGGGGGCGGCATGGACGGTTCATCGAACATGCGCGGCACGTTGTTGACCTCCCAGCGATGAATGACCGTATGGTCCGGACCCGGCTCGGTGGAATAATGGACGGTGCCTGGAACTTCGTCGCGGAGCACGATGCGCTGCAACGGCCGGTCCGCCGGCGCATGGACTTCGTAGGAGATGTGGCGGATGTAACCTTCGTCTTCAAACACGTTCTCTTCGGCGTATTGCCCGGGCATGAACGAGCGCGAGATCGTCTGGCGGGCGATGGAGTGGACGACATCGCCGATCTCCACCTTGGGAAGGTTCACCTGCAAAACGCGGCTGTTCGGGTCGTAGATGTTCATCTGCATCTGGCTGTCATCGATGGCTTCCTTCGAGTTGGCCGCCACATCGACCGGCGTCACCGTGCCGTCCGGGCTGATCACCTCGAGCTTGACGACCTCCTCGGTGGAATACGGAAGCATGAACGAAAGAGCGAGGGTGCGGTTGCCGCGTTTGCCTTTTTCCGTGAGCACCTTGACATAGGCCTCGTCCTGGCATTCGCCGGTGCCATCGGCGCGATAGACCCGCACCAATCTTTTCTCGACGGTGGCCTGGTCGCAATCCGGGTAATTGGACAGGGTGATTTCAGCCGCGGCGGCCAGCGCCTTTTTGGCGTCCACCAAGGCCCAAACGTCGCCGGTGTAAAGGTTGGTGGCGCCGGAAGCCGGCGCGGCCAGGACCACAATCGAGGCAAACCAAAGACCGCACAAGGCGGGTAAATATTTCATCTTCATAGAATGCAACAGCCCGGCCATGATATTCCAAAGCCAGCATTGCGCCAGCCTGTTCGGCACAAATCAATCACCCAATTGGGGAAAGGCTGAGACCCGAAGGGGGAACAGTTCCCTGGGAAACAGGATTGGGCACTGGCCATTTGCCATTCTTCACTTCTGCATTCTGCCTTCATAATTCAGACTTTACTTTGCACGGATTTTGGCGTTTTTGGCATTTTTAAATTATTTCCTCTATTCGGTTGACAGAGGGGCGGATCTTGCCGCTTTTCCCGGCCCAAAACGCAGTTTTTGTGTTTCATGGTGTTGTCGCCCGCTTCCGGGAACGCGGGAATAAGAGGGAACATCCAGTCATAAGCGCTAGGAATCAAAGCGGAATCCTTCTTAGAATCACTGCGACTTGCTGTGACCCGGCGCGACCCACTTTGATGGCGGTTTGATTCCACCTTCGCCTCGCATGCATTCGGGGCTTCCGCCGTCGCCAGGCTTTGGCGCAACAAGCAAGTCATCACGGTTCCCACGGCCCCGAAAACTTTCGCCGCGAAGGCGGGGCTTCCTAATTCATCCTTCATCATTACCACTCTCTTTGACTACTTATATGCGTTAACTATTCAATCGTCAACTGATATTTTAATTATTTTCTCTTAAAACGGCGGTCTTTGGTGGAACGAGTATTTTCATCTGACGGGGTCTCCCACTGCGGGAAGATTTGGGAAATAGTGCGCCTCGGCGATAATCATGCAGTGGGGGGCCTCGAGTTGCTCGAAGGCTATGGCGGTCATCCTGGGTCCGAATCCCCGAATCTGTGCCACCAGCAGCCCGCGCTCTTCCCTCTGCATTTCAGGATAAAGGCATATGCCAGATTTTTCGTCTACTAAAGCGCCGCGTATTGCTCGCCCCTCCAAATCAGAACGCACATGTAAAACAATTGTGTCATGACTTTGTTCGCACGACAAAACGAGACATCACAATAGGTGTCCTCCGTTCCTTACCCATACGAGAACAAACCTGAATCCGGGGGCGTTCGACCCGCCATACAGGAAGGCGAGCCGTGCCGAAAATGTTCAACGCCGGTCATCAAGCGAACGGGCCGCAGGAAACCGGGCCGCGATTTCTATTACGAGTACCACCTGTTTTGTCCCAATTGCCGGACCACTTACACCATTGAAGAAGCCAAGCGGTTTGTTGAACAGCCCCCATCTTTGTTTTAGCGACCTCTTCTATCGGAGGAGTGGCTGTCAAATGTCATTCCAAACGAGGGTTCAATTCCCTTCGCATGCTCGAACTTCAAAAAAGCCCCCGTATTCGGGGAATCATTTCAGCCGTTCCAGGAGGGGGTGGCGGTGGTGTTCGTCGCAGCTCAACGCGAAATTGCCGTTGATGCCCTCCGGGGTGACGAATTGCTGGAGGAGCGATGCCGGAAACTGGACGGTTTGTCCGGTGGTGCATTGCACCAGAACGTGCCGGGCCGTCCCCCGGTAATAGTCCAGATATTGTTCTGCCGTGATGCTGAGGTAGAATTCGTACCGGTTCATGGGAATCAGCGTGCTGCCAGCAGCAAAACCCAAACCGGCCGGGAAGGCAAGCGCGCCGGATACTTAAATGTATTCCCACCTGGACTGAGCCGCCGGGCGTGTTGCATCGGAGGTGGAGACGGGCCATGTTTTCGGTTGTGAGCGTTTTACGCAATGTTTCGCATGTGCTGGCCGCGCTGTTCAATAATCGGGCGGAGTTTCGCAGGCAATGGAAGGCGCAGGCCACACCGCCCGGCGGCAACAATGGTTTCGAGGGCCGCTGGCAAGGAGAATGGGCCAGTGACACCAATGGCCATCGCGGCGCGCTAAGATGTTTGTTGACGAAATCGGAACCCGGGGAATACCAGGCCATGTTCCACGCCGTCTATGCGCGGTTTTTGGCCGTGGCTTACAGCGTGACCCTGCGCAGGCGGCAGGAGGGCGGCAAGTTGAAGCTGGAGGGCGAGGCGGACTTGGGCAGGCTCGCGGGCGGCATTTATCATTACGAGGGCGAAGCGGACGATGCGTCTTTCCGTTGCACTTACCGTTGCGCGTACGACCACGGAACATTTCACCTTGAGAAATGCCGTTAAAACCACGAATGGCCTTGGTCTGCAGACCCGATCTTCTGCTTTGACTGACAGGTTCCCTGACAGTGGTCAAGTTGTCAGGGTCGGGACTTTATGGTATCAAGTCTTACAAAGATCTCATGCCAACACCTGAGACAACATCTGCTGAAGCCCTTGAACTCTATCTGGGCGGAAAATGTCTTACCGCCGGCCGTGGGGAAGCGTGGCGGGAGGTGCGGGCCTCGATTTTCTCCATGCCATCAAAAACGGGCAGGGTGAACATTCCTGCCGTCAGTGAGCCGGTCCTCGTATGGACAACCTCGGGTGAGATTGAGGTCGAGGAGCGGGAAAACAATGGCCCTTGGATCAAGAGCCTGATCAAGAAACACTCATTTTTTCTGACCACGGCGGGCGCGCCCTACGATTGTCGCTGGAGAACGCTTACGTCGGAGCCGTTCGAGTTTATGATGGTGCTGGTTGGGCTGCCTCTGATTCGGCGCGCTCTGGAGGAGGTGTTCGGCCCCGATACGATTGATGCGCAACTCCGGGATGTATCCGGGTTCACTGACGCAACCCTGGATTCTTTGATGGAGCAATTGCGCAGCGAGTTGATGCGCCGGAAGGCAAGCCCGCTTTACGTGCAAGGCATCGCGCAGGCCATCGCCACCCATCTGGCTCGAAACTACGCCATAAAGGCCAAAAATTCGCGCAGTGTGAGTCCATCGCTTCCTGGCTATAAGCTTCGACAAATCACGAACTGGATGGCTGAACACGCCGCCGAGGACTTCAATCTTGAACAACTGGCGGCGCAAGTGGGGGTGAGCAAATTTCACTTTCATCGGCTGTTTACGAGCGCTGTCGGCGTGTCACCATCACGCTACCACGTCAATTTGCGGATGGACGCTGCGCGACGATTGTTGCGCGAAACAAAGAAAAGCGTGGTGGCCGTTGCGCTGGATGTCGGCTACACGAATCCCAGCCATTTCGCCCAGCTCTTCCGCCGGGAAACCGGCCTTTCCCCGAGCAATTACCGTCAGCAGCGTTGACGCCGGCTTGGGGCGGGCTGCGCCTCAATCTGTTTTTTCGAGCAAGATTGCAACAGGTGGAGCAAGATTGGGTGCGACGGCCATGTCCAGAAGGAGTAAGTTCGTTTCATATTTTGAATTAAAAGAAAGGCGTCATTTATGAATCAGACCAAAGCTTATTCGGCTGCCAGCGCGACCTTGCCCTTGGCCTCCACCAAAATCCAGCGCCGCAATCCGACGGAACGCGACGTGCAGATCGAAATCCTCTTCTGCGGCATCTGCCACTCGGACCTGCACCAAGTGCGCAACCAGTGGAGCAGCATCATGCCCACGGTTTACCCGATCGTGCCGGGCCACGAGATCGTCGGTCGTGTTACCAAAGTCGGCTCGGCCGTCACAAAATATAAGCCCGGCGATCTTGTCGGGGTGGGTTGTCTGGTTGATTCCGACCACACGTGCCCGCAATGCAAGGCCAACCTCGAAAACTTGTGCCCGAACCAGACGCTCACCTTTAATTCGCCGGACAAGCACAAGACCGCCCCGGTCACCTACGGCGGCTACTCCGAAAGGATCGTTGTGGACGAACACTTCGTCCTGCGAGCCCCAACCAATCTTAATCTTGCCGGCGTCGCCCCGCTCTTGTGCGCGGGGATCACGACCTATTCACCCCTGCGCCGTTGGGGAGTCACCAAGGGCAAGAAGGTCGGCGTGGCTGGCCTCGGTGGTCTGGGCCACATGGGCGTGAAGATTTCGCACGCGCTGGGGGCGCACACCGTCGTCTTCACGACTTCGCCCAAGAAAAAGGAGGACGCGCTTCGCCTCGGCGCTGACGAGGTCGTCATCTCCCGCAACGCCGATGAGATGAAGAAGCACGCGGGCAGCTTCGACTTCATCCTAGATACCATCGCCGCGGAACACGACCTCAATGCCTACCTTGATCTGCTCGCCCACGACAGCACGCTCGTTATTGTCGGCGCGTCCGAGAAACCGATGCCCGTCTCTGTCTTCAGCCTGTTGATGGGCCGCCGCAATCTTGCCGGCTCCATTATCGGCGGCATCGCCGAAACCCAGAAGATGCTCGACTTTTGCGGCAAGCACAACATCACCGCCGATGTCGAAGTGATCCCGATTCAAAAGGTCAACGAAGCCTATGAACGGCTGCTCAAGGCCGATGTGAAGTATCGCTTCTCGATTGACATGGCATCTCTGAAATCTGAGTAACCAGCGTGACACTTAACGGAGAATAACAACGCAAAGGAATTCAAATATGCAAAAGCGCAAACTTGGAAAAAGTAATCTGGAAGTCTCGGCCATCGGGCTGGGCTGCATGGGAATGAGTTTTTCCTACGGCCCGCCCAAAGATATAAAGGAGATGACCGCTCTTCTTCGGGCTGCCGTCGACCGCGGCGTCACCTTCTTTGATACCGCTGAAGTCTATGGCCCCTTCACAAACGAGGATCTTGTCGGCCAGGCACTCGCCCCCTTCCGCAAGCAGGTGGTGATAGCCACGAAGTTTGGGTTCGACCTGAGTGGCAGCGATAATCGGCCCGGTGCGCCGGGTCTGAACAGCCGGCCGGAGCACATCAAGAAGGCCGTCGAAGGTTCGCTCAAGTGGCTCAAGGTCGGGACAATTGATTTGCTTTATCAGCATCGGGTTGACCCAAACGTGCCCATCGAAGATGTGGCGGGCGCGGTGAAGGAACTGATTCACGCCGGCAAGGTCAAACACTTCGGCCTGTCCGAAGCTGGCGTGAAAACCATCCGTCGCGCCCATGCCGTCCAGCCGCTCACTGCCCTCCAGAGCGAATACTCGCTTTGGACGAGAACGCCGGAGAAGGAAGTGATACCCACCCTCGAAGAACTCGGCATCGGCCTTGTTCCCTACAGCCCGCTCGGCAAGGGTTTTCTCACCGGCGCCATGAACGAGAATACCAAGCTCAACAGCACCGACTTCCGCAGCACGCTCCCGCGCTTCACGCCGGAGGCGATGAAAGCGAATCAGACCCTGATTGATTTGCTCAACATGATTGGAAAACGCAAGAAGGCGACGCCAGCTCAAATCGCGCTGGCGTGGCTGCTGGCGCAAAAGCCGTGGATTGTTCCGATTCCCGGCACTACGAAACTCCATCGCCTTGACGAGAACATTGGGGCGGTTGCCGTCGAACTGACCCCGGACGATCTTCGTGACATCGAAAGCGCGGCGGCAAAAATCACGGTGCAAGGCGCGCGGTATCCTGAAAAGCTCGAGCAGATGACCGGCCGTTGACAATCCAGAGTCAAAATCATGAACAATACCAAGGATTAAAAATGAACATCATTCGAAGCGGCTCACAACCTTCCGCCAAAGGACCGTCCGATTGGTTTACCGGCACCGTGCGCATCGACTCACCGTTTAAGGGAAGCGGTCCCGCGCGTGTTAGCGGCGCAATCGTCACGTTTGAGCCTTGCGCCCGAACCGCCTGGCACACGCATCCCCTGGGCCAGACGCTGATCGTTACGGCTGGTTGCGGCAGGATACAGCTTTGGGGTGGTCCTGTTGAGGAAATCCGGCCAGGTGACGTGGTCTGGTTTGCGCCCGGCGAGAAGCATTGGCACGGTGCGGCGCCGACCACGGCCATGACGCACATCGCGATTCAAGAAGCGCTCGATGGCAAGGTTGTTGACTGGATGGAAAAGGTCAGTGAAGAACAATACGAGGCCTGACTAAGATGCCGTCAAGAAATAGACTTTACAACCTGACTGGTTCTTTTGGCGGCTGGCGGCGTTGCTCGCTCGTTACAGATCCATGCGGATATGCGCCTTGCCAGCCGCCAAAATCCCTGCGTCATCTTGTTAAGTTTATTTCTTGACGACATCTGAAAGGCCCAGCCTGCCGCGGCGGCGGTAAACCAGGAACATGACAGGACCACGGCGTTTCATGGATGAGAGGCGGAAACGGCCCGCAGCGGCCAGTTTCGCCACACCTGCGCCATCGGCCAGGGTGGGGGCGTTGCGCCCGCCCAAAATGATGGGGCACAACGTGAGATGGATTTCGTTGACCAGGCTGGCCTTGAACATCGCGCCGTTCAGTTCGCCGCCGCCTTCGCAGAGCAGACGCCTGACTTTCCATTTCTTGCGCAACCATTGGAGCGCTGCGGACAGATCGAGTTCCTTCGTCCCGCAGATTTTAACCTCGTCCGCCAGTATGCGGAGCCGGGCCAGCCTGGATTTGGCAATCCGGCCCGTGGTCAGGATGATAATGGGGGAGAAGCGGTGTTTGAAAATCGCCGCTTGCGGATCGATGGTCCCCGCGCCGCTGACAATGACGCGCAGGTTGTATTCCGCCAAACCGCGCCGGAGCCGCAGCCGACGATAGCGGGCCGGGCCGGGGCCAAGTTTGACACGATCCATATCCACAGTGCGCGCGCCGGACATGACGGCGTCGGCAGTGGCCCGAAGTTCCAGCAGATGCCGCCGGTCATCAGGGCCGCCGAACTGTGTAAAATGGCGGTTGGCCGGGGCGATTTTGCCATCGGCCGTCATGGCCACGTTGACGAAAACAAAGGGAAGGGCCGCGGTTTTTTTCATCACGCCGCGACGCCGCCCGCCCAGGCTGGAGGGTTCTTGAGATGAAACAGCATTTCACCGGCTTTTGGCACGAGCAAGACGCCTTCGTCTTCGCGCCCGGCAAAATCCCCGGGGCGAATGGTCTTTGGATCGCGGTAGCCGAGGTTGATTTTCCGGCAAACATCGGCCGGAATGGAGGTGGCCAGAACAACACGGGCGCGCGGGGTTTCGAGGCCGTTGACGAAAGTGCCCAGCCCGTGGACATGGGTGCTGTGCGCCAGCACGCCCCAGGGATATTTCTGGAAACGGTCCCATTGCTGGAGAAAGTAGTCACGGCAATGGTAGCCCACTTCCAAAAGAATCCGGCCATGCGTGACGCTGACCTCGCGGATGTGCGGCGCGTAAATGGTCAATTCCCCGCCGTCGGCCAGCACCGGTTCCAATTTATACATGCATTTGCCGCCGGTCCACACGTCCTCGTACATCGGCGGCGCACAGGAAAGAATGGTGTGGAACGGATGATCTTTGCGCGTGATGTGGAGCTGGCGGCACAGGTCGCTGGCGGCGTCCCAGGCCGCTTCCGGGCTTCCGGCGTAAAGCCCGGCCAGACCGGGTCCGTTGGTCACGAGGCAAAAACAAAGCTTGGGGACCTTCACCATGGCGGCGGCCCGATCCACCACCCGGCGCACGGGCGTCCATTTGTTGCCGATGATCATGGGATTGGTCACCACTGCGCCCAGCCAATGGAAGAAATTCAGAATGCGCGGCCCACCCACGCCCGGAAACAGGTACTTGCTGCCGCCCGAGCATCCCACAACTTCATGCGGAAAAACCGGCCCGATGATGATCACTTCATCGTATTGGAACACCAAGCGATTGATCTCCACCGGCACGTCCATGGCGAACAATCCACCCGTCAATTGACGGATTTCCTCCGCGCCGATAACGCCGATTTCCTGCAATGCGTCCGGTTTGTCCCAGGCGTGATTATGGAAGGCGACCCGGGCATAGGTTCCGCGGCGTTCCTGCATCGAGATTTCAAGGCGCCCGCAAATGGCCGCTTCGGTCATGGGTTGATGCGTGCCCAGCGCGATCATGACGTCCAGTTGATTTGTCACGGCGCCGATTTGCGCGTGGAGCGCTTTGAAGATCAGGCCGATGGGCGCGGTGCGTGTTCCGTCCGGCACAATGAGCAGCACCCGTTTGCGCCGGTAAGCCTCAGTTGGGCAGGCCCGGGCCACGGCTTCGACCGCCTCCGCTGCCGTGATGTGGCGGCCGGCGGGTTCGCATCTGACCGCCAGTGAAATGGGATGGCTCTCCGTCATGACATCCGGGCAAGGATAGCACGGCCAGCCAATTCAACCAGCCCATTCTGTTGCCTGTCCAAAAACTTGCACCCCGTAAATGCGGTTGACCCGTTTGCGCCGGTTGCGCATCATCGCGGGCTTGAGACAGGCCGAAAATGTTCTGGTGTGACCAATTAGTTGAAAAGATTCAAGGGCCGCAGACGATCAACGATTCCAAGACGCCCTCCGGGCGCGCCCATGTCGGCGCCCTGCGCGGGCCGCTCATTCACGATGCCATTTATCGCACTCTCCAGGCCAAAGGTGTCCCCGTCCGTTTCCTGTTCGGAGTCGATGATTACGATCCGGTGGATGAAATCCCCTACGGCGAGGCCGAACACTTCGAGAAATACCTTGGCGCACCGCTCTGCAATACGCCGCCGCCTCCCGGCTCCAAGGAAACCGACATGGCCGCGCATTATATTTCCGAATTCTTCAGCGTGTTCGGCGAATTGGGCATTCGCCCCGAATTCTACCGCATGCGCGACATTTACCGTTCCGGCAAGTTTAACGAAGCCATTGACGCCATTCTCCGCAAGGCCGACGCCGTCCGCCGCATTTACAAGAAGGTCAGCGGCTCGGAGCGCCCCGACGACTGGCATCCCTTCCAGGTGGTCTGCGAAAACTGCGGGCGCATTGGCACGACGGTCGTCACCGCCTACGACGGCAAAGAAGTCGCCTACCAATGCCGGCCCGATCTGGTCAAATGGGCCAAAGGTTGCGGGTATGCCGGCGAGATTTCGCCCTTCGACGGCAAAGGCAAACTGCCGTGGAAACTGGAATGGTGCGCCAAGTGGCGGACTTTTCCCGTCACCATCGAGGGCGCGGGCCAGGACCACAGCACCAAAGGCGGCTCGCGCGACGTGGCCATGGCCTGCCTGCGGGAAATCTTCGGGCAGGAGCCGCCGCTCAATTGCCCTTACGACTTTTTCCTCGTCGGCGGTGCCAAGATGAGTTCCAGCAAGGGCGTGGGCGTCACTTCCCGCGATATGGCGGACTTTTTGCCGCCGGAAATTCTCCGCTTCCTCCTCATCCGCCCGCCTCCGCGGCAGCCGGTGAATTTCGGGCCGTCGGAAGTTTACGTCACCAAACTTTTTAACGAATTTGACCGCGCCAAACAAAATAATTTCCACAATTCAAAGGCGTTGGCTGGGGACAAGCGCATCTATGAACTTTCCGAGGTGCAGCCGGAGCCGGATTATTGGGCGGCTGACTTTCAACTGGTCACGGCGCTGACGCAAATGCCGCATCTGGATGTCGTGCAGGAACTGGAGAAGCGCAAAGGCGCGACCTTCACCGCGCTGGAGCGGCGGCATCTCGAACTCCGCATTCGCGCCGCCCATTACTGGGTCGAACACTACGCCACCGAGGAAGAAAAAACGCGATTGCAGGAAAGCCTGCCCGCGCGGGCGCAGGACCTCTCCGCCACCCAGCGCGCTTTTCTCCACGTCTTGGCCGGGCTTCTTCCCCAAGCCCAATGGGACGGCGATGCCCTCCAAATCTGCATCTTCAATGCCGTTCGTCTCACACCCATCGACCAGCCGGGCGCGTTCAAAGCCATTTACCGCGTCCTGCTCGACCGCGAAAACGGCCCCAAGGCGGGCAACTTCTTCTCCTTTTTGGACCGCGATTTCGTCGTACAGCGCTGCCTGGAACTGCCGCTTGACAAGCTGAAATTCTGGCAGGAAACCGGCATGAAGGAGGAAGCCTTCGTGCTATGGCTCGCCAAGGAAAAGCCGAACATCGCCGCATTGTCAGCCAGGCTTGAGCAGGATGAGCGCGGCACAGGCATCATTGAGTTCTTCGCCACAATGTCCGACGGCAAAACTCACTGCAAGCGGGTGCTGTTCGAGGGATTAAAGAACGCGGACACCGCCCGCCGGTGTCTTGACGAGATTGAGAACCAATCAGGAATTAAATTCTCCGGGCAAACATAGGATCAGGGCCATCCGCCGACGCGCCTCGCGCCACGGCGCGATAGGGAGGAATCGAATCCTCATTACGGTTACGTTTTCTATATAGCTTGTGTTCAGCGGGTTGCAGTTTTCACCGTTTGTCACGTTTCGTCTGTGCGGTGGTGGATAATTCAAAAAAGTGGCTAATAGTGGCCTTATGCAGTTCAAATTCCGACGCACTTGTTTGCAACAACAGTCTCGCTTCCAAGAGCCCCACTGAATACGCTGTCCGCATGAGCAGCGAGTCTCCATCCGGCTATGCAGGGCAAATCTTCCCGGCCACGCATTGGTCGCTGGTGCTCAAGGCAGGACTGGGCGACACGACAAACGCCCGGCCGGCGCTGGAAAAACTTTGCCGGATTTACTGGTATCCGCTTTATGCCTATGTGCGTCGGCGCGGGCATTCGCCGGAAGATGCGCAGGACCTTACCCAGGAATTTTTCGTGCAGTTGCTCGAACGCCAGTCCTTGGCGAATGCCGATCCGAATCTTGGCCGGTTTCGCTCGTTCCTTCTGACGGCAATGAATCATTTTCTAACCAGCGAATGGAAGAAATCGCATGCCCAAAAGCGCGGAGGCGGGCGCCCGATGCTGTCACTGGATTGGGCGGCAGCGGAGGAACGATTTGATTTGGAGCCCGCGGACAATTCCGCACCCGACAGAGTTTTTGAAAAACAATGGGCATTGACGTTGCTCGGCGAAGTATTGAACCGGCTCGAACGAGAATACCAAAGCGAAGGGAAAATGGGCTTGTTCGCCGCACTCAGGCAAACGCTCTTGGGCGCGCGCGAATCGCAGCCTTATGCGGAACTCGCGGCCCAGTTGGACATGAACGAGAGCGCCATCAAAGTTGCCGTGCATCGTCTGCGGAAACGCTACCGCGACCTCATTCGAGAGGAAATTGCCGGCACGCTGGACGGGGAGCAGGATGTTGAAGCGGAAATGCGGCATTTGTTCAGAGTGTTAGCGGAAAGATAATAGCTCTTTCCTGTAACCTTCGATTGCAATTTCAGTAGTATAGGGACATGGAGACAACAAAGCCATTTTGTCCAAGCTGCGGGAAACCACTGGATTCCAACGCACTCAAGGGACTTTGCCCCGAATGCCTGATGAAAGGGGCGTTTCCGACCGGCACGGACACCAGCGGGAAGACGCCGCGCTTTGACCCGCCCAAAATCGACGAACTGGCTGCAAAGTTTCCGCAACTGGAAGTTCTGGAAATTGTTGGCCAAGGAGGAATGGGGGCCGTCTATAAAGCCCGACAAAAGCAGCTCGACCGGCTTGTGGCGCTAAAAATTCTACCGCCCCAAACCGGCAGCGGGCCCGGCTTCGCCGAACGATTCACACGCGAGGCCCGTGCTCTTGCCAAACTCAATCATCCGCACATCGTCACCCTCTACGAGTTCGGCCAGGCCGATGGGTTGTTTTATTTTCTAATGGAATTTGTGGATGGCATGGACTTGCGGCAACTGCTCCACGCCAGCCGGCTTGCCCCGAAAGAGGCGCTGGCCATCGTGCCGCAGATTTGCGAGGCGCTTCAATACGCGCACGACCGCGGCATCGTTCACCGCGACATCAAACCGGAGAATATTTTGCTGAGCAAGGATGGCCAGGTGAAAATCGCCGACTTCGGCGTGGCTAAAATCGTTGCGCAAGGTGTGGAGGAAGCGGCCGAAAAGACGGTGCCGCACCTCGGCGAACTGACGGAAGCGGGGAGCGCGCTCGGCACCCCACGATACATGGCACCGGAGCAAATCAAGAATTCCGCCGAAGTGGATCATCGAGCGGACATTTATTCGGTGGGCGTGGTGTTCTACCAGATGCTGACGGGGGACTTGCCGTTGGGCAAATTCGAGCCGCCGTCCAAGAAAGTCCAAATTGACGTGCGCCTGGATGAGGTCGTTTTGCGCGCGTTGCAACAGAACCCCGAACTCCGCTACCAGCAAGCCAGCCAGATCAAGACCGCGCTGGAGACGATCACCTGCGCCGCGCCTCCCACAGCGAAGACGTTCTCTGCGCACAGGCGCTTTTGGGTCATCGCCGGAACGACCGCGCTCGTTCCGGTTGTGCTCGCCGCGGCCATCTTTTTGCTTCACCCATCGAAGTTCCGCGCTCCCGTGGAGGAAGCTTTGCCGGCTCACGAGGAGACTGGCACTTCTTTGCCGGCAAACGACCATTCTCCGGCGGTAATCGCGAATCAACAGCCGCCAACCGACACTGCACCCGAGCAGGTTTCAGTGGGTTTGACGCCCGAAGCGACCAATTTCGCCGCTCAATTCGAAGCCGTGAAGGGCATCGAGGACCGAACACTCAGAGACATGAAGCTAATTCAATTGGCTAAAGACGCTGCGCGTACGGGAAACGCCGAAATGGCGGAGCTTGTCTTGGAAACCATTGTAGTTGCGAATTTTCGTGACGACGCGGCGATCGTCTGTGCTCGGTTGCTGGCCAAAGCCGGCAAACCCGCGGAGGCACGGGCCGTGGCCAAATCCATTAACTTCCCGCAAACCCGCGAAATCCTGCTCTCCCAATTAAGCGAGCCGCCTCCCCCAGGCTTGGACATCGCAGTGGCGTTGCGGTCGAAGCCGGTTCGGAGCCCTGCCTCAAAGGACCTGGCAAAACAATTCGCAACATTGAAAGCAATCGAAGATTGGGCCGGCAGGGATATCAAGCTGGTCCAGTTTGCCAAGGAGGTCGCGCGCGCCGGGGACGCCGACCTGACGGAACTGGTTCTGGAGACGATCATCTCAGCGAATGCCCGCGACGACGCGGCAATTGTTTGCGTTCCTTTGCTGGTCAAACTTGGCCAGCCAGCCCAGGCCGCTGAAGTCGCCGACGGCATCAACTGGCCGGCAACTCGCAAGGTCGTGTTCGAGGAATTAGCCGAAGCACTCCCGCAGCCTGCAAAAGCCGCCGTAACGAATCCGCCGTTGCCCAGCCTGGTTGTGGGCGGCGATAGCAACGCACTGTCACAACTCCTTCAATCTGTCAAGCGAATCGAGGACCCGACGAAACGGGACCAGGCGCTGGCTCAACTTGCCAAAGGCGCAGCCGCCACAGGCCAGGTCGAAGAAACGGAGGTGTATCTTGAGACCATTATTTCAGCCCCTCTGCGAGACGAGGCGGGCAAGGCATGCGCTGGTTTGCTCGTCAAATCCGGCCAGCGCGCCGGTGCTGTTGAAGTGGCAAAAATGATAACGAACCGAGACTTGCGCAAAGCAACATTATCAGAATTAAACGAGCAATCTTGCGCACAGCAGCCGGCAATCGATCCGCGGATTACGGCCCTGTTGCAGAAGCTGCCCACCAATGTCGTGGCCGCGATTCAGACCAACGACTTTGCCAAGGCGCAGTCAATGGCACTGGAAGCGACCCGGCAGGACCCGCTATCGGCCGAAGCCTGGATCGCCGACGGCATGGCCTCGGCCCGCCTCGACCAATCGGATCGGGCGCGGCAGTCGTACGAACGGGCTCTGGCATTATACGAGAAGAAGTCACATGAGAACCCCTCCGACGCCAATTCAATCTTTGAACAGGTTTTTCTCCTGACGCTGCTCAATCGGTCCGCTGATGCGGACAGCTTGCTGGAGCAGGCCCGGAAAAACTACCCTGATGACGACCAGTTGAGTGCGCTTGCCCGGCATTTTTCTGAAACCAAAGCCGGTTTGACGGACTGGATGATGCATGCCCATTGATCCATAGCTCAAACTACGTTCGAGAAAGGTAACCCTATGAAATTCATCGTCTTCGTTATCACCCTCTCTGGAGTAACTGTTTGCAGCGCGTTTGCCGCCGAACCAGCCCTGACCATTTACAATCAGAACTTCGCAGCGGTGCGCGACACAGTCCCCATCGAACTAAAGTCCGGACTCACAGAGGTCAGTTTTGCTGGCGTCACGGCGCATGCCGAGCCGGACTCGGTGATCCTCCGCGACCCCACCGGCTGTCATGCCTTGCAGATCGTGGAACAAGACTATCGCAACGATCCGATCTCGCAGGAATTATTGCTGTCGCTTTGCGAGGGCAAAACGATTGATTTTCAGAAGACCGAGAACATCAATGGCCAGCCACAGGAACGAATCATCCGGGGCAAGATTATCCGTAGCGGCTACGTCCCGCATTATCAGGCGTTCACGCGCTATGGCGCGCAGTATTCGCTAATGCAGGGCGCCTATGCCTACGGCCCGTCGGGTCAGCCCATCATCGAGGTGGACGGCAAGCTGAGCTTCAGCCTGCCGGGCCAGCCGCTGTTCCCCAGTCTAGGCGACGAAACCATTCTCAAACCCACCCTGAGCTGGCTCATCCAAGCCGACAAACCGGGCAAGATAGATGCCGAAGTAGCCTACCTGACCGGAGGCATGAATTGGCAGGCCGATTACAGTTTGGTCGCGCCGGAAAAGGGAAACACGGTCGATCTGGTCGGTTGGGTCACCATGGATAACCAGAGCGGCAAATCCTTTGAGAATGCCCGGATTAAACTGATGGCAGGAGACGTAAGCAGGATCCAGCCAGACGGGCAACGGTCTGGTTTTGATTCTATGGAATTGTCGAAACCCCTCAGTGCGCCATCAAGAGCGGTGAGCGAGAAAGCTTTCGACGAATATCATCTTTATACGCTGGAGCGCCGGACAACGCTGCTGGATCGCGAAACCAAGCAGGTCGAGTTCGCGCGCGCCACAGGCATCAAGTCCGAGTCCATTTACGTTTATGACGGTGTGAAAATCGATGGCAACCGCTATCGCGGGTGGGGCTACGACAGTATCCGCCAAGACCGCGGCTACGGCACCGAATGCAATCCCAAAGTATGGGTCATGCGCGAGTTTGCCAATTCAGAAAGCAATCATCTCGGGCTGCCGCTGCCCAAGGGGCGGTTGCGCTTTTACCGCCGCGACACCGATGGTCAGATGGAATTTACCGGCGAAGATATTATTGACCATACGCCGAGCGACGAGATTATCCGTGTCGTCACCGGCAACGCCTTTGATCTGGTGGGCGAACGCGCGAGCACCTATTTCAAAATTGATACCTCCAACAAGTGGATTGACGAGTCCTTTTTAATCAAACTGCGCAACCACAAGAAAGAGCCTGTCGAAATTCGCGTTGTCGAACATCTTTACCGCTGGGAAACCTGGAAGATTACGGACAATTCGAACTTTTATGCAAAGACAGATGGGCAGACCATTGAGTTCCGCGTGGCAGTGCAGCCGGACAAGGAACAAGCCATTTCCTACACTGTACATTATTCATGGTAAGATCCTTTAGCTGGCGATAATCGACAAAACAGGGTCTTCGTGTCTAAAAATGTGGCCGTCATGACCTGTGGAAAATCCGCCTTTTGTGCCATGATAGGGAAGCGAAGCCAGAACCATGAAGGAGAAATGCAGACCGCCGGCCGGGACGCGGGGGGAAGGCCGTCAGGCCCGCACCGTTGTCCGTTATGGTTTGCCTCATTAGTTGTGGTTGATGAATTGACACCATCGCTGGAGACGCTATTGTACTGAAAAAAGTTTGACATGAAAAAGACTCGAAGAGCAAATTGGCGTTCTTCAGCGGGGAAATCTCGACTGAAGACGCCGACCGGGCTGAATCAGGCGGAAAAGGGTGATCTGGACGTTGCTCAAAAGATCCAGGGCGGCGCCAAAAAAATACTTCTCGTCGATGATGAAAAGAGCCTGCGCGATGTGGTCTTTCTCTACTTGGAACAGATGGGCTACACCGTGATGGCGGCTGATTCGGCGGAATCCGCGCAAAAGATTTGGTCCGATCATGGCGGCCAGTTCGATCTCCTCCTGACCGACATGGTCATGCCGGGAGGATTAAGCGGTTTGCAGCTTGGCGCGCTGCTGCGGGCTCAGAAACCCGGACTGAAAATCATCCTGAGCACCGGCTACAGCGAGGTGTTGGCTGACGCCGGCGTGGTCGAGGAAGAAGGCTTCACGTTTTTGCACAAGCCGTTCTCGAACCAGATTTTGGCCGAAACCGTCCGCAAGTGTTTCGATGCGGATTAGTTGGCCGTCCTCGCCTCGGGCAATTTCCTCCTCTTGTGCCCCTTCCCAATTCGGCAAAGGGGCGCATAATGTAAGGGTATGGCATCATCAAGCCCGGATGTCCTGGAGGCCGCGCCGCGCGTGACCGAGTTGCTGGTCACGGGCATGAATTGCGCCAACTGCGCCCGCCACGTCACTGACGCCTTGCAAAGCGTGCCCGGCGTGGACAGCGCCGACGTCTCCTTGCAGGAAGGGCGGGCGCGGGTCCGATGGCAGGCCGGCTCCGGGGGAAGGGTCGCCGAATTGTTGAACGCAGTTTCCGCCGCGGGTTACCAGGCAAATCCCGTCCCGTCCCAAAGCCAGGCGAATAAACCCTCTCTCCTGTCCGGCTGGCGCTTCAACGTCCTCCTCGGCGTGGCGGGCACAGCTCCGCTCATGGCCGGGGAATGGCTTTTTCATTGGGGCGCGCTGGCCTGGTTTCAATGGCTCTCTTTCGCGCTGGCGCTGCCGGTGCAGATTTTGTGCGGCGCGCGCTTTTATCGCGGCGCATGGCGCCAACTCCGCTCGGGTGCGTCGAACATGGACACCCTTGTCGCACTGGGTTCGACAGCGGCGTTTGGTTACAGCGTGTGGGCATTGCTCTCGGGCGCGGGCGGGCACCTTTATTTCATGGAAGCTGCGGCCATTATCACCCTCATCAGCGTCGGCCATTGGATGGAGGAACTGGCCGGCCGCCGCGCGGAAAGTTCCTTGCGCGCCCTTTTCCGCCTCGCCCCGGAAACTGCCCGCCGCCAAAATGCCGATGGAACCGAAACAGAAGTCCCCGTCGCGCGCCTCCGCCCCGGCGACCTCGTCGTGTTGCGCCCTGGCGAGCGCGTGCCGACCGACGGCAAAGTGATCCAGGGCCGGTGCAGCGTCGATGAAGCCATGCTGACCGGCGAATCGCTCCCCGTCGAAAAAGACTCTGGCGCCAGCCTCTACGCCGGCACGGTCAATCTGGACGGCCAAATCCTCATGCGCGTTACCGGCGTGGGCGAGGCAACGGCGGTGGCGCATATCATTGCGGCGGTGCAACGGGCGCAAAACAGCCGCGCCCATATCCAGCGGTTGGCGGATCGGATCAGCAACGTGTTCGTGCCCATTGTCGTGCTCATTGCCATTGGCACGGCGCTTTGGTGGGGGCTGGCTTTTGACCAGGCGCGCCAATGCGACGAATTCCTCGCCCGTTACTTCTGGGCGTCGCACCTGCCGGAGAGCCACATGGCGGCGGCGATCTTGGCCGCGGTCGCGGTCCTGATTGTCGCTTGTCCGTGCGCCATGGGCCTGGCTACGCCCGTGGCGATCATGGCCGGAACCAACGCCGCCGCCCGCCGCGGCATCTTGATCCGCGATGGAATCGCACTCGAAAAAGCCGGGCGCCTCACCGCCGTCCTGGCCGACAAAACAGGCACCCTGACCCTTGGCCGCCCGGACGTCGTTGCGTCAACTATTTTTTCTCGCCCGGACGACGCCCTCAAGCTGGCCGGCGCCCTGGCCCGCGGCTCCAATCATCCTCTCAGCGTGGCCGTGGCAAAATTGTCCCCGGACCAAATGCCGTTCTCCGGCTGGCGCGAAATCCGCGGCGCGGGCGTGGAAGCGCGGCTGGAGCGCGGCGCGGGCGCTTCGCCCACGGCCCGACTCGGTTCGATTCTCTGGCTGAAAAACAGCGGCGTTGACGTTTCCCCCGGTGCGGCCTTTGCCGAAAAATGGATGGCCGACGGCGCGACCATCCTCTGCCTGGCCCTCGATGCGCAACTCGCCGCCATGATCGCCCTGCGCGACGCCCCCAAGCCGGGCATCGCCGACGCCATGCGGGAACTCAAGGGCATGGGCCTGAAAATCTTCCTCGTGACGGGTGACAACCAGCGCACCGCCCGGGCTATCGCCGCCCAAGCCGGCATCGCCATGGAGAACGTCTTCGCCGAAATCCGCCCCGACCAAAAAGCGGATCTCGTCCGCCAACTCCAGGACAGAGGCGAGAGGGTCGCGTTCGTGGGCGACGGCATCAACGACGCGCCTGCCCTCGAACAGGCCGATCTGGGCATCGCCGTCAGCGAAGCCAGCGACGTCGCCAATGAAGCGGCGGACATCATCCTGCTCCAGTCAAACATACAGGCCATCCCTGAAGCGATTGCGTTGGCGCAGGCGGCGTTGCGCACCATCAAGCAGAATTTGTTTTGGGCCTTCTTTTACAACGCGGCGGCCGTTCCGCTGGCGGCCTTGGGATTTCTCAGCCCGATACTGTGCGCGGCGGCCATGGGTGTATCGGACCTGGTGGTGATTGGCAACGCCCTCCGCCTCGGCCGGCGCGCGCCACCAAACCGAAGCCTGGCTTTTCAGCGAGCCAAAGTTGCACGGCTTGGTTGACTGTTGGGGGCGGAAGTGGGCGCCGGATCAAGGCGCGTTGGTGGGCGCCGGCGAACTTGGCGACGGACGTTCGGGCCGGCCGGCTGTGCCTGCGCCCTCCTGCTTGCGCGGGCGCGGTTTCAGCATCTCGTCAAACTTCGTTTGCTGCTCCGGGGTCAACATCTGGCGGATTTCCTCGCGCACCTTCTTCACTTCCTCGCGCATGTGCGGGGCAATTTGATCCCAGTATGGCCGGTTCCGCTCCTGGCTCGCCTTCATGATTTTTGCGATCTCGTCCCGCTGGCTGGCGGTCAGGTCCAATTGCTTCTGCATGCGGCGTAGAAATTCCGGCCTCTGGAATTGTGTCAGCGGCGGCGGCGTGTTGGAGGGAATCGAAGGATGCTGGGCCATATCTGCCGGGGCGCTCGCCGCCGGTAGTTCCGTCTTCATGAGCAGCGCTCCCGTGATCACGCCACACCCAAAAATCACCATGGTGGCCAGTATGACCTTCCACGGACTCACCAGGCGTCCTCGGCGGGTTGGCCGGGTGGCGCGACAACGGCCGCTTCAAAAGTTTGCGAAAAACTCTCTGTTGAGCCGCCCTGCCGGTTCGCCGCCAGCGCCCACAGCCCGCACAACACCGTGATGGCCACGCACGAAACCGCGGCGCGCCACAGCGGCCCGCCCCACAACACCCAGGGATTGGCCGGCCCAACCGCCGCCAGCCGGCTCATGATCCGTTTCTCAAAGGCATACGGAACATGGTCGCTGGGAGGATTCTTCCTCGCCACCGCCATCAATTTGTCATGCAACTCGTTCCAGTTCATAAGCCAATCATTTGGACGGCTCCGCCCGCCCGGCGGTTACAGGTACTTCTCTTTGCGGATGGTTTTCAAAATCCGCCGCATCTCGCCCCGCGCGCGAAAAGCCCGCACCTTGACCAGCGGGACCGACCACCCCGTCAACGCCGCAATTTCCTTGACGGACCGCCCTTCGATTTCCAGCAGCGTAATCACCATTCGCGCCGCGGGCGTCAGCCGCGATAAAATCCGCTCCACCAACTGCCGCGCCGCCTCGGCGTCCTCGCCCGCCGTGTCCGGCTGCACCACGAACCGCTCCAGCCAATCCGCCTCCGGCTCGGTCAATTCGGAAAAGGCCGCTTCCCGGTTGCGTTGATGGCCGCGCAAAAAGTCATAGCACGTTCGCACCGCCAGCCGCATCAGCCAATGTTCGAAGGGTGCCTCGCCGCGAAAGCCAGTCAGCTTTTGGAAGGCCTTGATGAAAACTTCCTGCACAATGTCTTCCACCTCGCTCTCCCGCCGCGCATAACGGCGGGCCGTGGCGAAGACGCGCGGCTGATATTTCAGGATCAGCGGCTCAAAACTGGCGGAGTCGCCGCCCAGCACTGCGGCGATCAACTCCGCGTCAGTCGGTTCCATCGCTTCCAGTGTCCAACAAATGCCCCTGGAAAACAAACAGAACAACCTCGTCTAATTACTTGATGGCGCCGCAGCCTTGGGATGATTGGCGTGCGCCTGGAACTTCTCGAGGCGGTTCAGCCTTTCCTGTCCCTCCGGCGTCAGAGTCCCGTTGGCCTTCTTGGCTTGCAACTCTGCTATCACCGTGTTCGCCGCCTGCACGATCTTGGCCCGCCGCTCCGCAGGAGTGAGACCCTTGACATCCGCCGGGGTCAGACCCACCAGTTTCAGGATGCCCTCCGGCCTGTGTTGCCCGGGCGCATGAGTGCCCGGTGGAGTGGCCGAATTTGTGTTGGTCTGGGCCATGAGCGATTGAGCGCCGAGGGCCAGCAACCCGACTGCGATGCATGTAGCTAATTTCTTCATAATCTATTGTATATTGTTTGTCTTGTGGCCGGGCCGCCTAATGCGCCCGCCGGTATGTCTCAACAGACGGCCCGCCCCGGCCAAAGGTTACGAAAAGCCCCCTCCGACCCGTCCTACGCGTCCGATTCGCCAAACACTTCCGATGAAGCCGGCTTCCCCCCCGAATCCGCCCCAAACGGCTCCCCCTCCCTCTTAATGCCAAACATCTGCTCAAACGCTGCGGAAAACTTGGCCACCTCGGCCGAGATCTTGGGCGACTGTTGCGCGATGGTGTCCAGCATCTTCTCCCGCAATTCAGGCCGGAAGCGGATCAGTTCGAGCGCCGCCACCGCCAGCGCCAACTGGTTGTTGATTTCATGGCGCATATGAGAAAGCTGCTTGTTCAACTCCGCCAACTGCTCCGGCGTCACGGTCACTGGCTCATTGGGTACACCCATGATCGAAACCATGGGCCAGGGCTCCGCTTAAAGCAAGTTCGTTTCCGCCAAAAAAGATCAAAACCCTTAAAATGGAACGTTGACATTCCCCGCCAACGGCCCATTTTTGATGCCGTTATTGAGGAATTGCGTGTTTTGCTTGCGCCGGTTGGCTGTGGTTGAAAGGCGGCCGTCATCGTGCGGTTTTTGCTTGCGGCTGCCGCCGGTTGTTTGGTTATGCGCGGTTTATTTTGCGGCGAATAATTTGCGCAAGTGTCTGACATCACGCGCTTTGGCCCGTTTTGGTCTGTTTTTTTAAAAAAAGTGGGTTTTGAGCGCTTGACATAATTGATCTTTTAAACGATAAGGAACGCCGATGGAACCTGCGTTGTCGCAGGCAAACCTGTGTAATATATGAAGAATTTCGCGCCGTCCGTGTCATTTTCCAATAGTGAAATGGCATGGGCTGGCGTGGAGGAGAACCGAAACAGTAAAAACGATTAACTGAAAAACATATGATTAATAAAGTAAAAACATTCGCGATAGCGATTCTGGCCACTGGTGCAACGGTGGCTGCCACCAGTGCCTCTGCGGCGACCCACATTGACACCAACACTTTCACCAATGTCATTCAGGACGTGACGATCAGCCTGACTGTGTATTCGAATGCGCCGATCAAGAGCAGCACCAGCCAGACAGGCGAGAAGCCCGTCACGGTGACGACCAAAAGCGTTATTGCCGCCTTGAGCAACGCCGCTCCAAACATCCCGTCTTTGGTCGGGTTTGATTGGGGCAAGAGTCCCCAATTGGTGCTCGACACGGTCTTCATGGCCACCAATTCACCAATTTATACTACAAATACAGCGGACACGAACACCGCGGCTCTGGGAACATCAAATGCGAATACCCTGGAATTTATCGGCGCTGCCGATACAAATACTGTGACAATCGCCGATACCAACGGATCGGCCATAATCACCAATAACATGGTCGGCACAAACGGCGGCACAAATCTCATTAGCACCACCGGTACTTGGACTTTCAGCGAGGCCTCGATCTCCACAAATGTATTCACCTATACTGGCAACAGCGGCTCGACCAACAGCGGGGCATTCCCCACCAACGGGAGCGTCTGGACGGTCATCACGGCGGCGACCAATGGCGCGGGCGGAACGAATGTCACTGCCGTTACATACTCAAACTACGTTTCTGGCACAGCGACCAACTACGTTACCAACTTCCACAACGTCGAAATTCAGGGTGGAACCGCGACGTCCCCCACCTTTGCTGACGTCAGCCAATACGTGTACGACCCTTCCGACAGCCGCGTAATCATCACCGCAGTTGGCACAGATTTGGGCACAACAAATGCCAACTACACCTCGGGAACCAGCGATTCCATCGAGGGTTTTACGCTCAGGGTTTTTGGCACAGGCGCAAGCACGACCACCGGGGACAACTTGGAATTGGGTGTAAGTGGCTTTGCTAAAGAGACGTTCAGTACCGACGTCCTCTTGAAGAGCAAGACAAAGGGCACAAATGAAGTGCCGGTGACGAGTTTCACTGCGAACGTCAGTGGCTCTGGATGGATTGGCGGGTCTTATACGACAAACACCTCTTTAGGCACCAATGGTACTGCCACTGAGCTTCCGGCCACCGAATATACTGGCATTGGTTCCGTTACCAATACTAACTTCGTCAGCGGGAGTATCACCAACCCGATCAATCCCGTCGTGATTCAAGGCACAATCAGCGTCGGCGCGCCCAAGAGCGTAGCACAGTAATCATTCTACAAATCGGTTCTTGGCGGGACGGTGGTCACCCACCGTCCCGCCTTTTCCCTGTCAGAACCGATTTCCCTCTGGACATGCGCAGGACACCCGGCAAATTGATGATATGAGAGCCAAAGTTGTTCTGTCCGCATCCGTTTTGGCCCTCGCCGTGTTGCTCCCGGCGCTTTATTTCCATTTCAAGCCCGACAGCGCGCCGCCGACTGCGCCGGTCGCCGCTGACGACAGCGCGCCTCCAGCAGGCCTGCCGCCGATTCTCAAGCGGGCAGCCAAAGACCGCTCTCAAGACGGTTTGCCGGCCCCTTCATCCAATCCGTCTGCAGTCAGCCACGATGACTATGTCCTTGAACGCAAATCGGAATTAACCGAGTTGGGGATGAACAACGACCCCGCTTCGCTCAAGACCATTCTCTCCGAATTGGAGAATCCCGAGCCGGAGATTCGACAGGCCGCCCTTTCCGCCACCATTCAATTTGGCAGCCAGGATGCCATTCCCGTTTTGCAGAACGAAATGGCTTATGCCACCGATCCCCAGGAAAAGGTGGACATTAAGAAGGCGATTGATTTCCTGGAGCTTCCGCGCCTTGGCGAGGACCAGTAACACCCGGCTCACGCGGTTTGGCAGGGCGAGACTCCATCGAGCCGTAAAACTAATCATCCCATACCTCTCTGCCGTCTGTAGGGGAAACCCTGATACGCTATCAACAAAAATCTGGTTTTTCACGCTTGACTTAATGGGTCTTTCGAAGGAAAATCACTATCAATGATTCCTGCGGTGTCGCAGGCAGATGTGCAGATTACGCAAAAAGTGTCGCGCCAGTTGTGTTGTTGTCCAGTCGTGAAAGCAGCACTGGTGTGCGCGGAGGAGAACCGATAGAGTAAAAATGCTTAACTAAAAAACATATGAGTAATAAAGCAAGAACATTCGCCATGACGATAGTGGTCGCCGGTGCAACGGTGGCCTCCACCAGCGCCCTCGCCAGGGTCAACACCAATATGCAGGTGTTGGACAACATCAGCGTCGCGCTCAAAATCTATTCCCAGGCGCCAACTGTCAAGACAACCCACAGCGGCAATGGTGAGACCATCGCGGCCGATGTGGAAACCATCGCGACATCCGATATTATCAACCAATTGGGCCAGGTCGGCGGCTTCGCGGTCAACCCGAAGACCGATAAATTGGTCCTCTCCACCATCTACAGCAATATGTTGGTGGGCATTCCAGGCACCAGCGTCACCGTCTCCTCGGTCACCCTGAGCAACATCCCGAACGGCGTGCTTTATTATTGGTATGACGCCAGTGAGGTGGACCAGATGGGCTTCACAGACTTTGCATCGCAAACAAACTCCTTTCTTATCACGAATGGCATGAACTACGACGGGTGGCCCGGCGACATCTTTCAGACCTCCTCCTCGACTTCCGCTGGTACCACGATCTATCCCCTTCCCGATGCGCAGGGTAATGGTGGTAATGAGTGGGACGCCATCAGCTCCAACTTCCTTTACACCAGCACTTCATATCCTCCGCCTTTCGTCAGTGCCACCACCAACACGATCGACTACAGTGGCCTTCCCAGCACGAACCTCGATGGATCCAGGTCGCTCACCGCTCAGGGTGCTTTGTCATACTGGGTGACACTCGTTCCGACCGTCTCGGGCACGAACTGCAACGTCACCATCACGCAATTCTCGCCGCAAACCGAGGAGATCTTTGCCCAAGCGGACCAGCACGTCTGCGTCATGACTCCCAAGACAGGCAGTGCCGCTTCCACTTTGTACTTGGTTGACAACTGGTTGCAATGGAATAATGGTGGCACCACCATTTACGACGAAACAGGAAATGATCTGAGCGCGGGTGAATTTTCCGGCTTAAATATCACCACGCAAACCGCTTACAGCACGGGCGGTTTGCTGATCTATACGGTCTATCCGACCAATGGCGCCCCGGCCACCGTGACCAACTTGAATCTCGACCCGATGGGCTTCAGCAAAGGCACGATCAAACTGATGAATTTGACACTGAATGGGAAAGCCACCAATGCGGATGAAGTCCAGTTGCTCAGCACTGAAACAGTGACGGGCGGCGGCACCGGCTTCATCGGCGGAACCTTCACAACGGCCTCTGAGTATCAGGGGAGTGTCACTCCGGCAGACGTGTATATCACCTCGATATCGGGTGGCGTAACCAACTATCATACCAACGGCCCCTTCACCAATTTTATCAACAATACTATAATAGAAAGCCCGATCAATGGTTATAACGAAGGCAACTATTTGGGCACAAATTTTGTGACTAATGTGCTTAATGGTACTTCTGATACCAATTATCCTTACTATGCTTACGGCCAGTATGTTTACAATCCCACCAACGTGGTTTATAGTGGGACCATCACACTGAACTTCCTCAGTGCCCTCACGGCCTCGAACGAGATAGTGCCGATTCAGCCTTAATCGTTCAGCAACTCGGTTCTTTGGCGGGGCAGTGGTTAATGTTAATCCACTGTCCCGCCTTTTTGCCAAAACGGCCGGTTGCAAGGAAGCCTCTCCCGCCTTGCCGGCTTCGCCCCATTTCGGCTCAAGCGGCGGCGCAGCCGGCCCCTGTTCCTTCCTATGCGCCCATCCACATGGAATCCGCTTTTTCGCCCTTGACATAATCGATTTCTCGAACGAAAAATGAATTCTGTGATCTTGCGTTATCGCAGGGGAAGGCGCAAAATGTGCAAAGAGAATGTCGCGCCGCCGTTATCATTTTCAAATACGATCATGATAAGGACAAGCGCGGAGGAACCTGAACTGAACAAGCGATGAAAGTGGAACACATGGTCAAGAAGCTCCGTGCGTTCGCTATGGACAGGCTGATCGCCGGAGCAGCGGCGACCTCCACCCAACCCATCACTACATGAGAGTCAAAGTCATCCTGTCCGCCTGCGCTCTGGCCCTGGGCATTTTGCTCCCGGCAGTTTATTTCCATTTCAAGCCCGAGGCCACGCCGGTGATTGTACCGCCCGTCGCCACTGACGATACTGCGGCGCCCGCGGCCGTGCCGCCCATTCTCAAGCGCGTGGCTCCCAGCCAGGAGGGGCTGCCGGAACGACCCTCCGCCCCGATGAATCTAACCGGTTCCGCCCACGACGACTATGTTCTGGAACGCAAAGCCCAATTGATCGATATGGGCATGAGCGACAACCCGGCCAACCTCAAGGTCATCCTCTCCGAACTGGAGAACCCCGAGCCGGAGATTCGCCAGACCGCCCTTACCGCCACCATTGATTTTGGCAGCAAGGACGCCATTCCCGTCTTGCAGAACGAAATGGCCTACGCCACCGATCCCCAGGAAAAGGTGGACATTAAGAACGCGATTGATTTCCTGCAGCTTCCCAAGTTTGGCTCGAGTGACGGCGCGACCGCCCAGAAATAGCCCCGTTCATGCGGTTTGGTGGGGCGAGACTCGAGCTGTAAATCCCTGTTAAAATCTTCATTCGACATTCGTTCCTCTTCTGGCATCATTCAGGGCTTATGAAGTCGTTCATATCCGTCGTCCTCGCCCTTTGGGCCGCCGCCCTCCTGCCGGCTGCCGCGAGTGCTCAGACTACTCAGACTAATGTGTTGCAAAACATCAACCTGCAGCTCACCATTTACCAGCAAGGATCGACCAACTCCAACGGCAGAAAAGTCGCCGATCAGGTCACCTCCTACACCACAAAAAACCTGATCACGGCCCTGGAAGCGGCAACCGGCCAGTCCTTTGGCAACGGCGCCAAACTGGTTCAATCCACCCTCTATTCCAACATCACCGTGAATATCGCTCCCATTGCCTTTTCCACCAATTTCTCGACGAATCTCGCCCTCGCCACCAACAGCTATCTGGATGTCGGCGGAACGCCCGTTTACAACATTGACGCCAACGCGGGCGTTGTGGTGATCAGCAACGGCGTCTTCATTTCCGGTGAGAACGGCAATATCGACACAAACGTCCTGAGCGTCGTGACCGCCGGCGTGACCACCGAAAGCGTGACCTTCGACACCAATGTCTTTACAATCCTCACGCCCTCAACCGACACCAATGGAATTGTCACCAATGTCGCCGTCCTCAACGAGCAGGCGACGTCCTGGACGACCGAGTCAATTCTAACGAACAGTCCAAGCTCGATCGATATCTTGTCTGGCTCGGCCAACTTATATCCCATCAACAACTACCTGAGTATCAGTCCCAGTTCCACGGAGGTTGTCGTGGAAACCGGGGCCAGCCTCGAAAGCGGCGCTCATTCCTTCAGCACCAATTCGGCAGAGGTTGTTGTGGAAACCGGGGCCGGTTTGAACACCACCAACGCCGTGCTTGCCTCGCAAACCGGCTTCAGCATCCAGAACCTGGCCATCAATTATTTTACGCCCACCGGCTCGACCAACCTGATTCTCAACTTGCAGGGCTTCGTCAAGCAAGCTTTGAAGCTGGACACGCTCGCGGCGAAAAGGGGAACGAACGCCGCCGTGGTCGCGGACATCTTTGGCGCCAGTTCCACCTGGAACGTCATCGGCTTCGGCTATGCCGGCGGGACATATACAAACAATCCAGACTCTGGCTCTGTCCCGATTTTTTCCGGCTCTTTGATCAACCCTGCCCCGGTCGTCGTGGAAGGCTCCGTCAGCATCAGCTTCCTCAAAAACCTTGCGCAGTAGGAACATTGGAGGTTTCGTCCCCTCGCCCCGCGCACGCGGAGAGAGGGGCTTCAAAAAGAGGATGCGCCGGGAACAGACCCAGACTCAAATTTATCTCTGGCCAACGCGCGCCAAATGCTTATCTTGAATGAACGTGGCACGGGAGTGGACGCAAAGCATGCAGCATCTGTTAAAGCTCACAGCAGGCATTTTCCTTTTCACGGGCAATTTCCTTGTCCAGGGGCAGTTTCTTGCCCCCGGAGGACTTCCGCCCGGATTTCATCACGCCTTGCTCGATGTCCTAGCCGCAGGCCCCTCCTTTTACGGACGGGCGACTGTCCAGATGTCCAACGGCCCGGAGAAGGACCCCACCATCATTCCCTGTCATATCGCTGTTCTATCCGGCAACATGCGCTTTGAAGCCGATTCATTTCAACCCGGTTCCAATGTGCCCCCAGCCCAAGTGGCGCAATTAAAGCACATGCATTCCATCAGCATCCTGCGCCCGGACAGGAATCGCATGTACATGGTTTTCCCTGATTTCAAATCGTTTGTCGAAATTGCCTACAGCAAAAGCACCGGCACAGACGCCGCGCCACCCCCTCAAATTAGCAAAACGCGCCTCGGCAGTGAACTGCTTGGTGACCAGCCCTGTGCCAAAACCCAGTGGAAAGTCACGGAACCCGACGGCGAACACTATGTCATAAGTGTTTGGGTGGCAACCAACTCAAGCACTTTTCCGAATCAAATCGAAATCGGGCCGGCTCTGGTGACATTCCAGAACTTGAGCATGGAGCCGCCCGATGCCAGCCTCTTTGAGCCGCCGGCCAGTTACATCAAATACGAAGGCATTCAGGAAATCATCCTGCGCGACGCGGAAAAGGCGCGCCACACCAATGAACCTTTGGGCCTGCGCGAAAAAACGGACACAGGTAAAGAGAGACATTGAAAGCCAAAGCAACTATGAATGCACCTGTGATCCAATCCAAGAACAACCGGAAGAAGTTTGACAAGACCTTTAAACAACAC